>NZ_JAZAPB010000002.1:0-432500 GCF_036321025.1 Aurantiacibacter hainanensis | reverse complement strand
CGAAGCTTGCTCACAGCTCCCCGACGCTTATCGCAGCGTGCCACGTCCTTCATCGCCTGTACATGCCAAGGCATCCACCAAATGCTCTTACCTCACGCTTGAGAATCCACACCATCAACGACAAGCCTGCATAAAAGTTTACCGTCTTGCGATGGCGCGGAGGAATTATCTCAGCCAGATAATCAATTTGATTGATTTGTGATTTGCCATCGACTGGACCAGACCAAAGGCCTTGCCAGCGCGACGACACCTCACGGCATCGATTTAAAAACCCATTCACAATGTCAAAGACGTACGATCGAAACCGTACTACCCGCCAGATGCGGGATCCGCTTTCATTTCATCCTGGAGTATCGCGGTATTGGCTGGTGGAGCCTATCGGGATCGAACCGATGACCCCCTGCTTGCAAAGCAGGTGCTCTCCCAGCTGAGCTAAGGCCCCTAGCCAAGTTCGTGGTGGGCCTGAGTGGATTCGAACCACTGACCTCACCCTTATCAGGGGTGCGCTCTAACCAACTGAGCTACAGGCCCACTATGCCACCGCTGGCCAAAAGGCCGCGGGCGGCGTGAGCCAGCTCAGGCGCAAACATCACAGGCAGGGCCTGTGTGTTTCTCCAGTGATGAAAGGACATGAGGACGACGGCAGTGTTCTTTGGAAATAGAGGAAGCACTTCCCGGCTCGAGGCCAGGCGCTTTCCGCCAAAATCCTTAGAAAGGAGGTGATCCAGCCGCAGGTTCCCCTACGGCTACCTTGTTACGACTTCACCCCAGTCGCTGATCCCACCGTGGCTGGCTGCCTCCCTTACGGGTTAGCGCACCATCTTCGGGTGAAACCAACTCCCATGGCGTGACGGGCGGTGTGTACAAGGCCTGGGAACGTATTCACCGCGGCATGCTGATCCGCGATTACTAGCGATTCCGCCTTCATGCTCTCGAGTTGCAGAGAACAATCCGAACTGAGACATCTTTTGGAGATTAGCTAACCCTCGCGGGATCGCTGCTCACTGTAGATGCCATTGTAGCACGTGTGTAGCCCAGCCTGTAAGGGCCATGAGGACTTGACGTCATCCCCACCTTCCTCCGGCTTATCACCGGCAGTTTCCTTAAAGTGCCCAACTAAATGATGGCAACTAAGGATGAGGGTTGCGCTCGTTGCGGGACTTAACCCAACATCTCACGACACGAGCTGACGACAGCCATGCAGCACCTGTCACTCTGCCCCGAAGGGAGGAATCCGTCTCCGGAAACCGTCAGAGGATGTCAAAGGCTGGTAAGGTTCTGCGCGTTGCTTCGAATTAAACCACATGCTCCACCGCTTGTGCAGGCCCCCGTCAATTCCTTTGAGTTTTAATCTTGCGACCGTACTCCCCAGGCGGATAACTTAATGCGTTAGCTGCGCCACCCCAGTTCTGTGAACCGGGACAGCTAGTTATCATCGTTTACGGCGTGGACTACCAGGGTATCTAATCCTGTTTGCTCCCCACGCTTTCGCACCTCAGCGTCAATCACTGTCCAGCAAGTCGCCTTCGCCACTGGTGTTCTTCCGAATATCTACGAATTTCACCTCTACACTCGGAATTCCACTTGCCTCTCCAGTATTCTAGCGATCCAGTTTCAAGGGCAGTTCCGGGGTTGAGCCCCGGGATTTCACCCCTGACTTGAAAAGCCGCCTACGTGCGCTTTACGCCCAGTATTTCCGAACAACGCTAGCTCCCTCCGTATTACCGCGGCTGCTGGCACGGAGTTAGCCGGAGCTTATTCTCCAGGTACTGTCATTATCATCCCTGGTAAAAGAGCTTTACAACCCTAAGGCCTTCATCACTCACGCGGCATTGCTGGATCAGGCTTTCGCCCATTGTCCAATATTCCCCACTGCTGCCTCCCGTAGGAGTCTGGGCCGTGTCTCAGTCCCAGTGTGGCTGATCATCCTCTAAGACCAGCTATGGATCGTCGCCTTGGTGAGCCTTTACCTCACCAACTAGCTAATCCAACGCGGGCCCATCCAAAGGCGATAAATCTTTGGTCCGAAGACATTATTTGGTATTAGCGTTCCTTTCGAAACGTTATTCCAAACCTAAGGGCAGGTTCCCACGCGTTACGCACCCGTGCGCCACTCACCCCGAAGGGTTCGTTCGACTTGCATGTGTTAGGCATGCCGCCAGCGTTCGTTCTGAGCCAGGATCAAACTCTCAAGTTTATGTCACTCACCAAACCGGCACGATCCGAAGATCGTCAACCAGAAAGGCAAGAGCTTCAAGGAGCCGATACCTGCACTGTCAAACGTAATGGATACGAATGAACATGCATCATCCCGGACCAGGCGTGGAGCCCGATCAGGATGTGGCGTCGGCTTGGTTACCCGTTACTGCGACCTTGAGCTTCGCAGACGGGGCGCCGTCGCCCACATGTCCCTTCATCAAAAACCGACAATGTCAAAGAGCCACCGACAAGTAGAAGCGGACAGCGATTGGTTCCCCGATTTACACCGGGGGATCCGGCTGTCCGATCAAAGTTGGCGACCGAAGCGGGTGGCGGTGGAAGCCGTCAGCGCCGCGTCGGTGGAGCCCATCTAGGCGCGGTGCGGGATTCGGTCAACGGGTTTTTGCAATTTTCTTTCAGAAAGTTCGTTTTTCGGCTCGAAACGTTGAAAACATTGGCATTTTTGCGTGGCAGGGGTGTCTTATCGGGGAGCGGCGCCAGGCTTTGAAGGTACTCCAATCGTCGATTTCTGCGTTTCACAGCCCTGAATCGGGGCTCACGGGCTATCTAGGACGCTGAATTGGCGCATGAATCGACTGCGGATGATGCGACCGGACTGGTGTTAACGCCCGGATCGCGAATCTCTCGCTCATTGAGGCAATCTTTACGTGCGCGCGGTTAATGCCGGCGCGCAATGAGCAGCACCGGCGCCATCCCTCCAGCCTTCTCCGACGCGCGCGCGCACGCACGCGTAGCGGTGATCGTTCCCGCCTACGGAGTGGCGCACCTGGTCGGCGACGCACTCGAATCGCTGCAGGCGCAGACGATTCCCGACTGGGAGTGCGTGGTGGTGGACGATGGCGCGCCCGACGATGTCGCCAGCGCAGTTGCTCCCTTCCTGGTCGATCCCCGCATTTCCCTGCTGGAAACCGACAACGCCGGCGTCTCCAGCGCGCGCAACAGGGCGATCGCGCAAACGCGGGCGCCGTATATCGCCCTTCTCGATGGCGACGACATGCTTCGCCCGGACTACCTGGCTCGCACGCTCGCCGTGCTGGAGGCCGATCCGCAAACGCGACTCGTAACCGTCAACGCGCGAATCTTCGGTGCCGTCCAGCAGGAGCGCCGCTGCTTCAGCGCGAAACAGGGCCGCGGCGACGGCATACGCGGTTCGCTGGCCGACGTTATGGACCGCAGCTTCGGCGTCTACATCGGCTCCACCTTTCGCCGTGCGGACTTCGACCGGATCGGCGGCTTCGACGAATCGATGACCCATGCCGAGGACTTCGACCTGTGGGTGCGACTGATGCTGCTGGGCGGCCACGCGCACTACATCGACGAGGTTCTGGGCGACTACCGGGTGCGCAGCAGCTCTGCCTCGGCCGCCGAGCAAAAAATGCTGAAAGGCAATATCCGCACGTTCGAGAAGGCGCTGGGGGCACTCGATCCCGCTGCCCCCGAAGCAACGATCGCCCGCGCGATGATTGCCGACAACGCCCGCCAGCTGAGGTTCTCCGTGGCGGCGGACCGCGTGATCGACGGCGACCGGGCAGCGCTGGCCGAACTCGAATCGAGCACCGGCCCGGAGCACGGCCCGGCCTGGCGCGCCTATTTCCTGATCTGGAAGGTCGCCCCCGCGCTTGCCGGGCCGATGCTGGCCCTGCGCCGCCGCCGCAATGCCCGCGGGGCGGGAGCGCCCGAATCGGATAGCGCCCCCAGCCGCAAGGCCGCTTCGCTGTGAGCGCCGCCATGAGCGTGCGGGGCGCGGCACTGCTGGCCATGGCGTCGCAGATGGGAGCCTTCGCCATCCAGTTCGTGGCCAGCGTCATCCTGGCGCGATGGTTCATCGACCCGGACGAGCTGGGCCTGTTCACCATCGCTTTCTCGTTCGTCTCGCTGCTGGCCGTGCTGCAGGAATTCGGCATCAACCGCTACGTCGCGGGAGAACCGGACCTGGACGAGGAGGGGATTCGCACCGCCTTCACCGTGTCGCTGTCGATCAGCTGGGCGATTGCCGCACTGTGCGTGCTGCTGAGCTGGCCCGCAGCCGCCTTCTACGACTTGCCCGGCCTGCTGCCGCTGCTGCTGGTAGTGGCCGCCAGCTATTTCTTCGTGCCGCTGGCAACCGTGCCCATGGCGCTGCTGCACCGGCGCATGGACTTCAAGTCCAACACCATGATCGAGATCGGCGTGGTGCTGACCAATGCCGCCGTCGCCATCGGGCTGGCCTGGCATGGTTATGGCGCGATCGCGCTCGCCTGGGGCGCCTTTGCCCAGCAGGTGGCGCGCGCGGCCATCGCCCAATGGCGGATCGGCGGGCGGCTGCCCATCCCGCCGCGCCTTGCAGGCGCGATGCCGGTGCTGCGCTTCGGCGGGTTCTCGACCGTGCTTTCGGGGATGTCGCAACTGGGCTCCCGCCTTCCCGAACTGCTGATCGGTCGCCTACTGGACACGGTGGCCGTCGGCCTGTTCGCCCGCGCCTATGGCCTCGCCTGGCAACTGCGCTGGCTGGTGAGCGGCGGCATGACCACGGTCTTCTACCCCGCCTTCGCCCGCTTTCGCGATCGCGGCGACCCGCTGGGTCCGCACTACGAGCGGGTAACCGCCAGCTTCACCGCGCTGACCTGGCCCGCCATGGCCGGCCTTGCCGCATGCGCCGTACCGGTGGTGGGGATACTCTACGGCGAGCGCTGGCTGGGCGCGGCGCGGCCGCTGGAGTGGATCGCCATGGCGCAGATCCTGATGATCGCCCTGCCCCTGCATGTCGAACTGCCGATCCTGCTCGGACGCATGCGCCCGATGCTCTGGCGCTTCGGGCTCGATACGGCGGTTTCGGTGGTGCTGCTGGCGGTGGGCGCAATGTTCTCGCTGGAAGCGGCGGCGGCCAGCCGCGTGGCCTACGGCATCGCTTGGCTGCTGATCCACGCGCCTTTCCTGCATTCTGTGGTCGGCTTCACATGGAGCGGCCTGGTGCGCATCTGGCTGCAGTCGGCGCTGGTGACGGGTATCGCCATCCTGCCCGTCTGGCTGTCCTACGTCTGGATCGCGCCCGCTCCGCAGGCTGGCTTCGTGCAGGTTGCCGGCGCGACGTTGGCAGGCGTCGTCTGCTGGCTGATTGCCCTGCGGCAGATTCGTCACCCGGCCTATTTCGAGATCCACCACTTCGCCAGCCAGGCGCTGTCGCGTTTCGGCTGGGGCGCCCTGGTGCCTGCGCCTCGATAGCGCCGGGCGCCGTGCCCCGGCGGACAACGGCGCGATCATGGCATTTGGGCCTTGGCCCGCTACGTGGTAAGATCGCCCCATGCTCGCCGTCGATGGGACACGTCCGGCGGGCGGGAGAGAAGAGACAATGTACAGGATCGCCATGGCGGGCGCTCTGGCCCTGCTTTCCAGCGCGGCGATGGCCGAACCCCCGGCTGTCGCACCGGGAGAGGGTGCGCCACAGCGAACGGCAACTCCGGCAGAGATCGCCGAGACCACCGCCATCATCGATACCATCGCCATGCAGATCGAGCGCTATCGCCGGATGACGGTGCCGGTCACCATCATGGGGCACGGGCCGTTCAACTTCATGGTCGATACCGGCGCGCAGGCCACCGTGCTATCGCTGGCGCTGGCCGACCAGCTGCAGCTCAATGACAGGGAAACGGCAACGCTGGTGGGCATGGCCAGCCGGCGCGCGGTGGAAACCACCATGGTCCCCGGCTTCACCCTGGGCGAACGCAGCATGACGATCCGCACCGCTCCGCTGGTGGAAGGTGCGCATATCGGCGGGGCCGATGGCATCCTTGGCCTGGACTCGCTGCAGAACCAGCGCGTGCTGCTGGACTTTGCCGGCGGCGAGATGAGCATTTCGGACAGCCTCAGCGGCGGCAGCGGCAGCTACGACATCATCGTTCGCGCGCAGGAGCGGCTCGGCCAGCTCATCATCCACCGCGCCGAGCTGGACGGGGTGGAAGTGGACGTGATCGTCGATACCGGCGCGCAAGGGTCCGTCGGCAACATGGCCCTGCGCGAAAGACTGCGGATGCGACTTCGCGAGCAGCTGGCAGATGCGGTGATGACCGACGTCAACGGCGTGCAGGTGAGCGGCGAGACCCGCGTGGCTCGCCAGTTGCGGCTGCAGACCGCCATGGTCAACAACGTGGTCGTCTCCTTCGCCGACTCGCCCACGTTCCATGTCCTTGGCCTGGCAGACCGGCCGGCGCTGATTCTCGGCATGAGCGAGCTGCGATTGTTCAAGCGGGTCGCCATCGATTTCCGCAGTCGCCGCGTGCTGTTCGACCTTCCCGGCGACGTGCCGCTGGACCGCGCCTTCAACTTCCGCGCAAGGGCCTCCCGGCTGCGATAGCTTGCCCTCGCCCACTCCAGGCCCCACCTTGCGAGGGCTGTGAGAGATTTCGGAGACAGGACGGGAACCGGCGAGAGCGCCGACTGGGCCACCATGCGCAGGTTCCTGCCGTACCTGTGGCCGAAAGGTCGACCCGAACTGAAGCGGCGAATCCTTGGCGCGGGCGTCTTCGTCCTTCTGGCCAAGGCGGTCGTGCTCTCCCTGCCCTTCGCCTATGCCCGCGCTGTCGACACCATGAGCGCCGACGGCGATCCTGCCGTCTGGGTGGCGATGGCGCTGGTGATTGCCTACGCCGCGGGCCGGTTCGGCACCGTGCTGTTTGACCAGCTGCGCAACATTACCTTCAACCGCGTGGGGCAGGATGCCGTCCTTGGCCTGACCGAGGACGTCTTCGCGCGGCTTCACCGCCTTTCGCTGCGTTTCCATCTCTCCCGCCGGACAGGCGAGCTCACCCGGGTGGTGGAACGCGGCACCAAGTCGATCAGCTCGATGCTCTACTTCCTGCTGTTCAACATCGCCCCCACGGCCATCGAGCTGGTGGTGGTGAGCGTGATCTTCTGGACGATCTTCGGCTGGGAACTCGTGGCCGCGACTGCCGTCACCGTGGTCAGCTTCATCTGGGTGACGCAGGCCATCACCGAATGGCGCGTGAAACTGCGAAAGGAAATGAACGACCTCGACGGGCAGGCCATGGCCCGCGCGGTGGATTCGCTCCTGAACTACGAGACGGTGAAGTACTTCGGAGCGGAGGAGCGGGAGCGGAAGCGTTATGCGCGGTCCGCCGGGCAATATGCCGAAGCCGCGATCAAGACCGAGAACTCGCTCGGCTTTCTCAACATCGTGCAGGCCAGCATCCTCAACCTGATGATGGGCGGGGCGATGGCCTGGACCGTATGGGGCTGGTCGCAGGGCAACCTCTCGCCGGGCGACCTGGTGCTGGTGAACACCTACCTGATGCAGCTCTTCCGCCCGCTCGACATGCTCGGCTGGGTCTATCGCACGATCCGCCAGGGCATGATCGACATGGCCGACATGTTCGGCCTGCTCGACACGAAGGTGGAAGTGGAGGACCGCCCCGGCGCGCCCGCGCTTGTGGTGAAGCGGCCCACCGTCACCTTCGAGAACGTCAGCTTCGGATACGACCGCGAGCGCCCGATCCTGCACGGCCTGTCCTTCGAGGCGCCGGCGGGCAGCACCGTGGCGCTGGTCGGCCCGTCGGGCGCTGGCAAGAGCACCATCGGGCGGCTGCTGTTCCGCTTCTATGATCCGTGGGAAGGTCGCATCTGCGTCGACGGGCAGGACATCCGTGAAGTGACGCAGGAGAGCCTGCGGCGCAATATCGGCATCGTTCCGCAGGATTCGGTGCTGTTCAACGACACCATCCGCTACAACATCGCCTACGGCCGTGACGATCCGGACGAGGATGACGTGCGCCGCGCGGCTGCCGATGCCGCCATCCTGCCATTCATCCACGAACTGCCCCACGGCTTCGAGACCGAGGTGGGCGAACGCGGCCTCAAGCTGTCGGGCGGGGAGAAGCAGCGCGTGGCCATCGCCCGCACGCTGCTGAAGAACCCGCCGATCCTGCTTCTGGACGAAGCGACGAGCGCGCTCGATTCGCGTACCGAGCAGGATATCCTCGCCACGCTGAAGCGCGTCTCGGCGAACCGCACTACCATCGCCATCGCCCACCGCCTGTCGACCATCGCCGATGCCGATTTGATCAATGTCATGGAAGCGGGCCGCATAGTCGAGCAGGGCAATCATGCCGACCTGCTGCGCCGCGACGGGCTTTACGCCGAGATGTGGAACAGGCAGCAAAGCGAAGACACGGACGAGGCGCGCGAAGCCGCCGAATAGGGGGAGACGAAAGAATGCGGATTGCCGGACCACTCCTGATCGCCGGTGCCCTGGCCGGGTGCACGTCTGCCCCTCCTCCCCCGTCGCAAGAAGAAGTCTTCTACGTCCGCGAAGGCATGGTGAACGGCATCAATCCGCCGATGGAAGCCATCTGGAACCTGCAGGTGGAAGTGATGGACGACTACGGCAACTTCGATCCCGACCTGATGACCGCCGATCACTGGGCAATGCTGAACGATGCCGCGCGGCAGCTGGAGGGTGCGGCGCTGATCCAGAGCCATGCCAATACCTACGTTGCTACCGCGCCCGGCTCCACCTTGCCGCCTGCGCCCGTTGGCACCGATCTCGAAGCGATCCAGGCCCGTCTCGAAGCGAACCCTGAGGCCTATAATGCATTTGCCCAGGCGCTTGCGGCGCACACCACGCAACTGCGCGAGGCGGTGGACGCGCGCGACACCGAAACGATCACGCAGCTGGTCAACAACGCCCAGCCGGTGTGCAAGGCCTGCCACGACGTGTTCTGGTATCCCGAGGAATACCAGCAGTAGGAGCGGTCGCTCCTCCACAATCTATACTTGCATTGTGCAGTGCAGCATATAAGTGGTCCGGAACGTTGACCCGGCGCGGCCCCGCTCGCGCCCCAGACCACGGACAATTCCATGATCGACACAGCCGCTCTGAAGCGCGACTGGCTCGCCCAGCCGCGTGCCGACATCCTTGCCGGTATCGTGGTGGCGCTGGCCCTCATTCCCGAGGCCATCGGCTTCTCCATCATCGCGGGCGTCGATCCGCGCGTGGGCCTCTACGCCTCGATCACCATCGCCATGGTGATCGCCTTTACCGGCGGTCGGCCGGGCATGATCTCCGCCGCCACCGCTGCCGTGGCCGTGGTGGTGGTGCCGCTGGTGCGCGATCACGGGGTGGAATACCTTTTCGCCGCGACCATCCTGATGGGCATCTTCCAGGGCATCGCCGCCGTATTGCGGCTGGACCTGATGATGCAGTTCGTCAGCCGCAGCGTGATCACCGGATTCGTGAACGCGCTGGCGATCCTGATCTTCATGGCACAGGTGCCGCAGCTCGATCCCTCGAACGACGGCGTGTCATGGATCACCTATGCCATGGTCGCCGGCGGTCTTGCGATCATCTACCTGCTTCCCCGGCTGACGACCGCCGTCCCTTCCCCGCTGGTCGCGATCATCGTGCTGGGCGCGCTGTCTATCGGGCTGGAGTGGGACGTGAACACCGTCTCCGACATGGGCGCTCTGCCCCAGGGCCTGCCCTATTTCATCATCCCGGACGTGCCGCTGACGGTCGAGACCTTCCAGATCATCGCGCCCTATTCGCTGACCATGGCCGCGGTGGGCCTGCTGGAATCGCTGCTGACCGCGCAGATCGTGGACGACATGACCCACACCGAATCGAACAAGCAGCGCGAGTGCGCCGGGCAGGGATCGGCCAATATCGTGGCGGCATTCTTCGGCGGCATGGGCGGCTGCGCCATGATCGGCCAGTCGGTCATCAACGTCACCAGCGGCGGGCGCGGACGGCTGTCCAGCTTCACCGCTGGCGTGACGCTGATGATCCTTCTCGCCGTGCTCGGCCCCATCGTCGGCCAGATCCCCATGGCCGCGCTGGTAGCCGTGATGATCATGGTGAGCATCGGCACCTTCAGCTGGAATTCCATTCCCAACCTGCGCCACCACCCGTGGCCGTCCTCTGTCGTGATGCTGACAACCGTGGTGATCGTGGTGTGGACGCACAACCTCGCCATCGGCGTGCTGGCGGGCGTGCTGCTGTCGGGCATCTTCTTCACAGGCAAGGTGCAGCGCATGTTCGCCGTGGAGCGCGTGCGCGAAGGCGACACCGCCACCTACATCATCACCGGCCAGATCTTCTTCGCCAGCGTCGACCGGTTCTTCTACGCCATCGGCCCAGAGAGCCGCATGGACGATCCCGCGGACAACGTGGTGATCGACGTGACCAAGGCGCATTTCTGGGACATTTCCGGCGTCGGTGCGCTGGACAAGGTGGTGGACCGGATGCGCCGCAACGGTCGCAGCGTGCAGGTGGTCGGGCTGAACGAGGCGAGCGCCGACCTGGTCGACAAGTTCGCGCTGACCGACAAGACCGGCGTGGAAATCGGCCTTGCGCCGCATCCCTGACGCGGCAGGGTGAACCGGCGAGCGATACGGAACAAGGCCCGCATCCTCACGTTTTTACCCTGCAACACGCATCGGGCCGATGGCCTGCTTCTGCAGCAACTTCCGCCGGATGCGAAGCGATGCTCGCAGGGCAGTCGATTTTCCTCACCGGGTGGCTGCCTTGAGAAGGCAGAGTTGAACCCGGAAGGGGAAGGAAAAAGCACCAAGAATCTGACAAAGCGACATCCATTCGCCTCGGCCGCGCTGGCCGCCACGACGCTGGCCCTCGCCTCGGGCTGTGCGACAACCGGCGGGGGCGTCCTCGAAGGCGAGGCCCGACTGGCCGAAATGATCGAAGGCAAGACCGCCGGCGAGGGGCAAAGCTGCATTCCGGCGGCTATAAGCAGCCGCCTCACCGTGATCGACGAGACCGCTGTGGTCTACGATGCAGGTGAGACGGTCTGGGTCGCCAGGCCCCAGAATCCCCGATCCCTGGACGATCACGACGTGCTGGTCATCGAACGCACCAGCGGCCAGCTGTGCAAGCAGGACATCGTTCGCACGATCGACCGGACGCTGGGCTACTCGACCGGGGCCGTATTCCTCGGCGACTGGATTCCGTACCGCTGAGGCAGGCATTCCGCCGGCCGCGATACTGAACGAGACCAGGGCCGGGTCTCGCCTGGCGAGGCCCGGCCCGTCCCCCTGTTATCAGAGACCCACGACTCCGCCATCGTCCCTCGTGATCGCCACGACGGCGGAACGCGGACGCCCGGTTCCGCCCGACTGGCTGGCGGGCCAGTTGGAGCCGAAATCGGACGGCGTGCCGTCCTCGCCCGGATGCTGGATACCGACGAACAGGGTGCGCCCGTCCGGCGTGGTATCGACACCGGTGATCTCGCACTGGTCGGGGCCGGTCAGGAACCGCTTGAGCGTGGCCGGGGTCGCCTGATTTCCGACGAAGGTCGATTGCGTGGCCATGGCCCCGCCCGAACCGACATTGGTGATCGTGCGCGCTCCCCCATCGCCGACGAAGCCGGGCAGTCCTGCCAGCATCTGGTTGTTGGTGCGATCGGTGAAGGCCCCGTCATCCGTCTGTATCCAAGCCAGCGGGCGAACCCTGCCCGCCGGGTTCTGCGGGCGAGAGAACCACAGGCCGTCGGGCGAGGAGAAGTCGTTCTCGTCGCCGAGGCCAGAGAGGTTCACGTCGCCTGAAGCATCGGCCGAATCCGCTCCGAACAGGTAGATGTCCCAGAGGAAGCGGGTCGCCGACGGATCGTCGCCACCTTCGCGGATGCGGATGATGTGTCCGTTAGGGTTGCCGAAGTTGGGCGAGCCGTTGCGCGGATCGCTGTAGTGACGCGGATTGGCCGCGTCCGTGCCGTCCAGCGGCCGGTTCGACGCGTTGTTGTTGGTCAGCGTGAGGTAGACCTCGCCCGTCCGCGGATTGGTGGCCGTCCATTCGGGCCGGTCCATCGGAGTCGCCCCCACCGCATCGGCGGCAAGGCGGGCATGAACGAGAATATCGGCCTGGTCTGCGAATTCGTAATCCGGCAGGTTCGGCACGCTGCCATGCACCAGCGGCATCCAGTCGCCCGAGCCATCCGGATTAAAGCGGGCGACGTAGAGCGTTCCGGAATCGAGATACTTGTCACCCACGGCCAGCCGGTCCGGCCGATTGCCGTCACGCTCGCTCCACGCGGCATCGGAGACGAACTTGTAGAAGTATTCACGCCGCGCATCGTCGCCCATGTAGACGGCGACCTTCTTGCCGTTGCGCAGCACGCCGAGCCATGCGCCCTCGTGTCCCATGCGCCCCAGCGCGGTGCGCTTTCGCGGCGTCGCGGAAGGGTCGTAAGGATCGATTTCCACGACCCAGCCGAACTGGTTGGGCTCGTTGCGATAATCCTGGAGCGCCGTGCGCGAGGCGTCGGCCCGCGCGTCCCAGCGGCGGAACACCTGGTTCGGGTCCTCGCTGGAGGGCACGGTCGACCAGGCATAGTTGCCGACGCCGCCGCGAACGCCATAGCGATTCAACCCCCTCAGTTCTCGGGCCGTGCGAGCGGCATCGTCACCGCTGCGGCGGAAGTAGAAGGCCCAGTTCTCCTCGCACGTGAGGTTGGTGCCCCAGGAAGTGTGTCCGTTGGCGCAATTGTTGATCGTGCCGCGACCGGTGCGCCCGTCGGGAGAGAACACGGTCTTGAGAAAATCCGATCCGGCCACCGGTCCGTTGAATACCACGGGGGTGTTTGGCGTGATGCGGCGGTTGAACGGGCTGCCCTGCACCCATTCCCACTTGCGGTCGCCGGTGTCGCGATACTCGGTCACGCTGACGCCGTGCGCCTCTATCTCCTTGATCGCCTCTGCCGCCGGGCGCGGTCCGGTATCCACATTGGTAGGGCCGTTGGGGTGCAGGTACTGAACGTTCAGGTTCTCGTGGTTCTGCACCAGCAGGCCGCGCTTCGAGAAGTTGTCGTTGCGGCGGTTGTTGGGACCGAGGCCGTAGTAATACAGCGCATCGCCATGGTCGCCGATGCGGCCGGCGAAATTGGTGTCGGTGCCGTCGTTGGCATATTCGGATACGCCGCCAAGGATCGGATCCCCCAGCCGGGTCATCACCTTCACCGAGTAGCCGGCGGGCACTGTGACGACATCGTCGAAGTTCTTGGCGACTGCCGCGAAGGTGAGCTTCGCCGGGCCAACGTCGACCCGGGCCACGCGGTCGCCGCGGTTTGCGGCAGCCTGGCCATTGTCGCCACCGTTCTGACCGTCCCCGCCATTACGGCTATTGTCGCCGCCGCTTCGGTTCCCGTCGCCGGTGGTCGTGATAAGGCTGCTGGCACCCGCGCTGAGGGCGCCGCCGCTTGTCAGCGTGAATTCGACAGGCGTTGCCGAGGACACGGCGGGAGCGATGAAACCCAGCGCGCCATTGTGCTCGATCAGTTCGACCTCGGGGCCTCCGCTCTGCACCCAGCTTCCCTCGCCGGCTGCCAGCAGCACCATCTGTCCGGAGGTGGCGGCCGTCGTTGCGCCAGCCTGCGCCGTCGGCGTCGTCAGGGCGCTGGCAAGCTCCTCGTCCGAGCACGCGGCGAGCATCGAAGTGCCGAAAAACGCGGCGGCACTCGCCGTCATCCCGCCCATCAGCGTCTGACGGCGTGAAAATCGGTTGGAAATGATTTCGTTGAGATGAGTGGCTGGGGATGAGTTGGTGTCCACATCCCCATCAGAATACCCAGCCTTGAATGACAAATCGCCCATGAAAGACCTCCCTTCGACTCGGTGACCCGCACCTTGTTAGGGTTGGCGAACGACCTTTTCGGGACGACTTTCGTATCGATCTGTGACCGATAATGGGCATCGGGTCACAATCGCATGTTTCGCTTATCCGCACCGACAATGGCAGAGGGCTAACCCGCAGCGAAAAGGGCTGCGGTGCGTTGGACAGGAACGGCAGTCTCAGGACTTGCAGGGTTTGCCCTCGTACTCCCTCCGGTTCACTTCGTAGACCGACCCATTCCAGCGGACGACGGGAAAGCAGAAGCCCGGTCCGCCGACCTCGATGTCGGGCCACCCGTCGATGCCGCTCGTCTCCAGGAATTCCGGGATGCCCACGCGGTCGTCGAGTATGCGCCACGTTCCGTCCGCCGAAAGCGAAACCAGCGTGTATCCAAGGCCGCTCATTCCGAAGCAGTACGTCCCGCCTTCGGTGACGATGGCATCGGGAAGCCCGTCTGCATTGAAGTCGCCGCGACGGGCTATCTGGCCCGGTTCGTAGCTGGCAGTGCCGGGATCGCCGCAACGTCTCCACGCGCCATCCGCATACTGGAAGCCGGCGGCGGTGAATATGTCCTCGTCGGAAACCTTGGGAGCGAAGTCAGAGAGCGCTGCGCCGGGATTGTCCGCGGCAGCGTCGTCCTGCGCACAGGCCACCTGCGGCAGCAGGACCATCGCGAACATCATGTGCCGGAAGTGCATGCACGCATCCCCCTGTTCGAGACCCGTGCATCATATACTCCCGGCCGACCTGCCCGGCAATCGGCGCATCGCCATGCGTACGGGCGCCTGCGCGCGTGGCTACAGCACGTACTTCGAAAGGTCGGTATCCGCGACAAGGTCGCTCAGTTTCTCGCGAACGTAGCCCGCATCCACCGTCACGCTCTGGCCGCTCATTTCCTCGGCTTCGAAGCTCAGTTCCTCGAACAGCTTTTCCATCACCGTCTGCAGGCGGCGGGCGCCGATGTTTTCGACGCCTTCGTTCACCTGCGCGGCCAGCCTGGCGACTTCGGCCACGGCATCGTCGGTCATTTCCACATCCAGCTTCTCGGTCCCGAGCAGCGCGCGGTACTGGCTTACGAGGTTGGCCTTGGTCTCGGTGAGGATGCGGACGAAGTCTTCCTCGGTGAGGCTGCGCAGTTCCACGCGGATCGGCAGGCGGCCCTGCAGTTCGGGCAGCATGTCCGAGGGCTTGGCAACATGGAATGCGCCGCTGGCGATGAACAGCACGTGGTCGGTCTTCATCGGGCCGTACTTGGTGGCGACCGTGGTGCCTTCGATCAGCGGCAGCAGGTCGCGCTGCACGCCCTCGCGGCTGACCGAACCGCCGCGCACATCGGAGACGGCGATCTTGTCCACCTCGTCGAGAAAGACGATGCCGTTGGTCTCGGCATTCTGCAGCGCGACGCGGGCGACATCGTCCTGGTCCATGCGCTTCTCGGCTTCCTCGTCCACCAGCTTGTCCCAGGCGTCGGGCACTTTCAGCTTGCGCTTCTTCTTGTTCTGTCCGCCGAAGGCCTTGCCCATCATGTCGGACAGGTTGATCATGGTCGCGCCGCCGCCAAGGCCGGGGATGTCCATGTTCATGTTCGGCGCGTCGTCCACCTCAACCTCGACTTCGGTCTCGTTCATCGAGTTGTCGACGATCCGCTGGCGAAAGCTCTCGCGCGTGGCCTCGCTGGCACCGGGTCCGACCAGGGCATCGAGCAGGCGATTCATCGCCGCCTCGCTGGCGGCCTCGCGCACGGCTTCGCGGCGGCGATCCTTTTCCAGCCGGATTGCCTCCTCCACCAGGTCGCGAGCGATCTGCTCCACGTCGCGGCCGACGTAGCCGACCTCGGTGAACTTGGTCGCCTCCACCTTCACGAATGGCGCTTCGGCCAGCTTGGCGAGGCGGCGGCTGATCTCGGTCTTGCCGCAGCCGGTGGGGCCGATCATCAGGATGTTCTTGGGCGTCACCTCGTCGCGCAGCTCGGGCGCGAGGCGCTGTCGGCGCCAGCGGTTGCGCAGGGCCACGGCCACGGCGCGCTTGGCTTCCTTCTGCCCGATGATGTGCTCGTCGAGAGCGGCGACAATCGCCTTGGGGGTAAGATTTTCCATAAATTCCCGGGTATCTCGGCGCGTCAGACCGTTTCCACGGTGACGCTGCCGTTGGTGAAGACGCAGATGTCGGCGGCCACTTTCATGGCCTTGGTGGCGATGGTCTCGGCATCGTCCTCGTAGTCGGCGATCGCGCGGGCGGCGGCCAGGGCATAGTTGCCGCCCGATCCGATCGCGGTGATGCCGCCTTCGGGCTCCAGCACGTCGCCGTTGCCGGTAAGCACCAGCAGCGTGTCCTTGTCGGCCACGATCATCAGGGCTTCGAGGTTGCGCAGGTACTTGTCGGTGCGCCAGTCCTTGGCCAGTTCCACGCAGGCGCGCAGCAGCTGGCCGTTGTACTGTTCCAGCTTGCGTTCCAGCCGTTCGAACAGCGTGAAGGCATCGGCGGTCGCCCCGGCGAATCCCGCCACGACCTTGTCGCCCTCCCCAAGGCGGCGGACCTTGCGCGCGTTGGGTTTCATCACGGTATTGCCCATCGACACCTGGCCATCGCCCGCGATCACGGTCCTGTCACCGCGCTTCACGCCGATAATGGTGGTGCCGTGCCACTGTGTCAGGCCGTGGCTTGCCCTGTCATCGCTCATGCCCCGGCATATGGGCGGGAGGGTGCCCGGCTTCAAGCGAAGCCGGTACCGACGGTTGCGTCAGCCCGGAGGGCCGCCCGTTCCCACCGTGCCGATATTGCCGAACAGGTCTTCCAGGAAACCGCGCTCCCGGCCGAGGGTGGGCGTTTCCGCGCTGTCGGGATCGATGCGCGCAACCTGCTCCATGCCGCTGCGTTCGGTGGACACGACATTGCCGGCTTCGTCGAACTGCACCTTCAGAACCGAGTGCTGGTCGATCTTCGGCTGCCGGAATGGCGACTGCTCGGTCCGGCTGGAAATGTAATACCACACCGGATCGCCGAACTGGCTGACCAAGGTAGGCTGGCCCAGCGTGCCGCGCACCGATTCCCGGTTGTCCAGACCCGGCTGAACGGAGGCGATGAGCACATCGTCGTTGATGTAACCGCGGTGGTTGGTGATGGACGAGCAGCCCGCCAACACCATTCCCAGTGCCGCGAACGCGGTGCCCCGAACCAAAACCTTGGGCACATTCAAACCCATCATGTAATCCTTCTCGAAATCCGTGCCGGACGACGCCGCGCTTTGCGTGCCCGCGGCAGTGTTCCTATATGTCGCGGCAAGCCTTAGGACACGGCGCGCACCTGTGCAACGCAAGAGCGGCCATGCTGTCCGGGCTTTGAACCGCCGCTTAATGACGAGGCCCGCAGAACCCATGTCCTTCCTCACCCGTCTTCTCGGTATTGGCCGCGACCCGCGCGATGAGCTGCGCCCGCTGTGGCACGGTGTCGTCGCCACCAGCCGCGAGCCGGAATGGTATTCCGCTTGCCACGTGGAAGACACGGTGGAGGGGCGCTTCGACATGATCACCCTGGTCCTCTCGCTCGCGATTCTGCGGATGGAAGCCAGCGAGGAGCTGGCTCCGAAAACCGCCGCGCTGACCGAACTGTTCGTGGCCGACATGGACCGGCAGTTGCGCGACACGGGCGTGGGCGACCTGATGGTGGGCAAGAAGATGGGCAAGCTGATGAGCGCGCTGGGCGGCAGGATGGGCAGCATGCGAAAGGCGCTGGGCGAACCGGGAGACGAGGAACTGGCCGAGGTGCTGGATCGCAACATGCGCGTTGCGACCGACGGCCTGCCGCTGGCGCTTGCAGCGCGCACCCGGGCGCTCCACGCCGATCTTGCCGGGCAGAGCGATGCGGCCCTGCTGGAAGGAGTGCTGCGGCCATGAGCGACGCGCCCGAATTTTCCCGCCCCTTCGATATCCGCGGCATCACGGCAGACCCCGTGACGCTGGAAGCCGACGCGGACGAACGCGCCGCGCTGGCGCAGCGTTTCGGCCTGGTTGCAATCGCCAGGCTGGCGGCCACGCTCTCGCTGGAGGCGGACGGCGATGCCATTGCGGCGGAAGGCGTGCTCACCACTGAGTGGGTACAGCCCTGCGCCGTTTCCGGCGAGGACCTGCCGATGGCGATCGAGGAGCCGGTGGCCCTGCGCTTCGTCCCCGCCGCCACGCTGGAAGCCGCCGAGGAGGACGAGGAGATCGAACTGGACAAGGAAGACCTCGACGAGATCGGCTACGAGGGCACCACGCTCGATCTCGGCGAAGCGGTGGCGCAAAGCCTGGCGCTCGCCATCGATCCCTTTGCCACCGGCCCGGCTGCCGACGAGGCACGCCGCCGCCACGGTCTGGTGGAGGAAGGCGAGGCCGACGGCCCGCTGGCCGATGCGCTGAGAGGCCTGAAAGGCAGCTAGCCGCCGGTGTCGCAAGCGGATCCCAAATCGCTCGACATGCTGGTAAAGTCGTTAGTCGATAGCATCTTGCTGCCCAGGCCGGCCGGGCTAGTGGCGGCTCATGAAATGGCTCACACTGGCTCTGTTGCTGACATGCACGGCCCTACCCGCTCAGGCAGAAGAGTTGATCGTCGAGGGCGATCGCCTGTTCCTGCCTGCTTCCGTCGATGGTGTTCGGACGAGAGCGCTTCTCGATAGCGGGGCGGAAGTCACGGTCTTCAACAGCGCGTTCGCCGAAAGCATAGGGATCGGTGCAGGAGAAGAAGTAACCGCGAGGGGAACCGGCGCGGGCTCGACGACTGCCGAGCTGGTGGAAGGAATGTCGGTTATCGCTCTTGGGCGAGAGATCGCGCTGCCAGTTTCCGCCGTAATGGATCTTTCGGACATCGAGCGTCGGCTCGTTAAATCACCCGTTCCGATGATCATGGGGCGCGAACTGTTCGACGCCGGACGGGTCTTCCTCGACATAGAAGGCGGCTCGATTGCCTGGGCCCCCGAGTCAGCGGCGACCGAAGGCGCCGAGCTAGCGCTCACCGCGGCTCATGGCATCGAGACGATCCCGGTGACATTCGGCAACGAGACCACGGTTCCGGCGGACTTCGACCTGGGCAACGGGTCCGGCCTCCTGATCTCAGCCGATCTGGCGCAGCGGCTGCGGCTTGAACCGGTTGGTGTGGAGCCCGCGGGTGGCATCGGCGGAGCGACCGGGCGGCTGGTTGTCTATGTTCCCGAACTCACGTTCGCCGGGCAGACCTTCCTGAACGTCAGGGCGCACGTTTCCGAGGGAATGAATGTTCCGGCGAACGTCGGTGTCGCACTTCTGCGCAACTTCCTCATCACGACGGATTTTCCCAACCGACGGGTATGGCTCGAAGGCAGAAGATGAGATCCTCGTCCGGCTCGTCTTGCGAGAGGGCAGGAAGCGCACCGGCAACCTTCCGTCACGAATCCGACAAATAGTCATCGTCGTTGCAAATTCGGCGACGATCAGGCGAGCGGACATGTGGTTCCTGGAGGTCCGATTTATGCCCCGCTATCGACTGAAATTCTTCGCAAGCAAGACGGAAGACGATCAGACAATCGCGTTTGATGCCGAAGACATAAGTGCGGCTCTGATATTCGCCCATGAGCAAGCCTCGGACGGCTACGCCGAGCTTTGGCGCTACGACAGGAAACTCTGCACGATCGACCGCGCGCGGGCCAACCTGGAACTGTCCTGATTCGCTCGCTGACGGCAGGCTAATCTCGGAGACGGGCGATAGCGCCAAGGGCCGCTTGCGGACCGGAAGCAAACATGCGCTCCGCCGCGCGCTGCCACGCGCACGGTGTCAACTTCGTGTTAGATCGCAAACCCGCAAGGAACGGCCACTTCGCGCCGAAAGGCCATCGTCAACATCGTGACCGGTCGGCTCAGAACGGGATGTCGTCGTCCAGGTCGTCGTAGTTGGAGCCGCCGCCGGACGATCCGCCGCCCTGGTTGCCGCCGCCGAAGCCGCCTCCACCGCCGGCCGCACCGCCGCCAAAGCCGCCTCCACCGCCGCCGCGCTGGCCGCCGCCGAAGTTGCCGCCGCCACCGCCGCCGCCTTCACCGCGACCGTCGAGCATCACCAGCGTGCCGTTGAAACCGCGCAACACGATTTCGGTGGAGTAGCGGTCCTGCCCGTTCTGGTCCTGCCACTTGCGGGTCTGCAACTGGCCTTCGATGTAGACCTTGGAGCCCTTCTTCAGGTAGTTCTCGCACACGCGGACAAGGCCTTCGGAAAAGATCGCGACGGTGTGCCATTCGGTCTTTTCCTGCCGCTGGCCTTCCTTGTCCTTCCACGTCTCGCTGGTGGCGATGCGCAGGTTGCACACCTTGCCGCCGTTCTGGAAGCTGCGGACTTCCGGGTCCTGCCCGAGATTGCCGATCAGCATCACCTTGTTGAGACTACCCGCCATGAATCACATTCCTCTTTCGTTGCGGGCAATGGCTTATCGAAGGGGTAGGCGAGTCGCCACCCCCGGGGGCGCAGTTATCTCCACAACCGATCGGCTTTTCGGCGCCGGTGGGCGCTAAAGGCCCAGCGCCACCGCGCTCCAGTAGGTCAGCCCGGCGAAGACATAGGCAAGCCCGAACAGGTAGACGACCATGAAGGCCGGCCACTTCCACCCGTTCGTCTCGCGCTTGGCGACCGCAAGGGTGGAGATGCACTGCGGGGCGAACACGAACCAGGCGAGGAAGGCGAGCGCTGTCGGCAGGCTCCAGCCCGATTGCAGACGCGGGATCAGGCCCTGGGCCTCTTCCTCCTCGTCGGCGCCCTCCACGGCATAGGTTGTCGCCAGCGCGGAAACAGCCACCTCGCGCGCGGCCATGGCGGGGATCAGCGCCAGGCTGATCTCGCGATTGAAGCCGATGGGTTCCAGCACGACGTGCAGCCCGTCCGCCACCTGTCCGGCGATGCTGACGTCGACCTGGTTCTCGCCCGGCTCCGCCTGGGGGAAGCTTAGCAGGATCCACAGCGCGATGGTGGCGGCAAAGATGATGGTGCCCGCGCGCCGCAGAAAGACCCAGGCGCGCTGCCACAGGCCGATGAGCAGGTCGCGCACCGGCGGCATCTGGTAACGCGGCAATTCCATGATGAAGCCGCTCGCCCCGCCCTTGGTCGCCGTGCGGCGCAGCACCAGCGCCACCGCCATCGCCCCGATGATGCCGGCGATGTAGAGCGCGAACAGGACGAGGCCCTGAAGCCCGATGCCCGGTCCGACCGTGGTCGCGGGAATGAAAGCGGCGATGATCACGGCATAGACGGGCAACCGCGCCGAACAGGTCATCAGCGGCGCCACCAGGATGGTGGTCAGCCGGTCCTTGGGATCGGCGATCGCACGCGTCGCCATGATGCCGGGGATGGCGCAGGCGAAGCTGGACAGCAGCGGGATGAAGCTGCGGCCCGACAGGCCCACATAGGCCATCAGCCGGTCCATGATGAAGGCCGCGCGGGCCATGTAGCCCGATTGCTCCATCGCCAGGATGAAGGCGAACAGGATGACAATCTGCGGCAGAAAGACGACGACGCTGCCGACGCCGGTCAGCACGCCTTCGGTAATGAAATCGCGCACGAACCCCTCGGGAAGCACGCCTTCCACCACGCCGATCAGCGCGGTGATGCCGGCGTCCAGCGCATCGGCAAAGGGTGTGGCCCAGGCAAACACCGCCTGGAAGATCACGAACAGCAGTGCGAACAGGATCGGCGGGCCGAGCCAGGGATGCAGCAGCACCTTGTCGAGGCTGGCATGCAGGCGGTACTTGCCGCTTTCCGAAAGGATCGCGCCCTTGGCCATGTTGCGCGCGGCCAGCCGCCGTTCGGGCAGGGACTGTCCGGCAACCTCGTGCCGCTTCGAGAAGTCCTGGTCTTCCGCACTCGCCAATGCTTCGACCAGCGCATCGACGCCGCGCTTGCGCACGGCCACGGTGGACACCACCGGCACGCCGAGCGCAGCGGAAAGGGCGTCCGCATCCAGCACCAGCCCGTCGCGCTCCGCCATGTCGATCATGTTGAGCGCGATGACCGTCGGGCGGCCCAGCGCGATCAGTTCCTGCGCGAAGACCAGGTGCTGTTCGAGGTTGGCGGCATCCACCACCACCACCAGCACATCGGGCACCGCCTCGCCGGGAAACTCGCCCTGGATGACCTGCCGGGTCACTTCCTCGTCCGGGCTGGCTGCGTCGAGAGAATAGGAGCCGGGCAGGTCGATCAGTTCGACCGGCTCGCCCGACGGCAGGAACATGCGGCCCGCCTTGCGCTCCACGGTGACGCCGGGATAGTTGGCGATCTTCTGCCGAGCGCCGGTCAGCGCATTGAACAGGGCGCTTTTCCCGGCGTTGGGATTGCCGACGAGGGCTGCGGTGCGAAGCCTGCTCATACCAGTTTCACCGACATGGCGCGGGCGTGGACGCGGCGCACCGCGACCGTCATGCGCCCCACGATCAGGGCAATGGGATCGCGTCCGGCGAAGATGCCGCGATGGGCGATGGCAACGCGCGCGCCTTCGTCGATGCCGAGAGCGCGCAGGCGCTTGGCTTCGTCAGGGGCGAGCGCGCTCCAGTCTACGGCGATGATCTCGGCGCGGGTCAGCGGAGGCAGGGTGTCGAGGGTCGGATGTTCGTCCACGCCGTGCGGGTGCCACGGGCGGACGCTAATTGCAACTGCTTCGCATTAGGAAAATGCAGTCAGTTCTGCGGATAGCGCAATCGCCCGAGGAAACGGGCCACATCGAAATGCTCGCGATCCCTGCCGAGGAACTGCGCCTTGGCCTTCTCGAACTTCATCACGCCTTCGATGCGCCGGTCGAGGAATGCCGCGGTCTCCTGCTTGTCTTCGCTGTCATCGTCGACGAACACGGCCAGTGTCGCGCCGTAGATGGAGCCGAGGATCGCACGCTTGGTGTAGTGGTTGTAATCCGTCGCCGTATCGCCGGCCAGCCGCCACATCTTGTCCGCGCTGGACCATCCCTGCTTCAGCGCAGCGGGCACGTTCTGCGGCATCGCCTGGATTGCCATGGCCCGGCGCAGCGATTCTTCCAGCCCCTCGATCGCCTGCAGGCGGAACCACACCAGTGAACGGATTTTTTCGCGAATCGGCATGTTGTCGAGCCGTCCGTCAGCGAACTCGGCCTGCATCCGCGCGTCGACCGAGGCCACCCAGGCATCGATCATGTCCATCGCGCCGCCCTTGAAAGCCAGCCGCGCGACTGCCGGAGCGACGCCCTTCGCCTCCGCCGCGGAAACCAGCGCGGCATCGCTCCAGCCGTCGAACATCGCCGCCATGGCGATTTCGGGCGCCAGCGCGACACGCAGTTCGTCGAGCGTGAGATCGTTCAGGTCGCTTGTTGCCATCAGAATACCGGTCCGTAAGTTCGGGTCTCGCCGTCGCTCGCTTCTTCATTGCGCTCGATCGCGTTCATCACCCGCGCCGAAACGCCGGGCATGCCGGCATAGTCGCGCGCGGTGCGGCCGGCGTTGTCGGCGCGGTCGGGATCGGCGCCGGCCTTCACCAGCACTTCGATAAGCGGGATGTTGCGGGCGTGGACGGCCGCAATTAGCGGAGTCTCGCCTGTCTCGTTGGCGATATCAAGCCGCGCGCCTGCGTCCACCAGCGCCTGCACGCCCTCGACGAAACCGATCTGCGCCGCTGCGATCAGCGGGGTGCGGCCACGATTGTCGGCGATATTGGGATTGGCGCCTTCCTGCAGCAGGAACTTGGTCCAGGTCAGGTCGCGCCGCGCCACGGTAATGTGCAGTCCCGTTTCGCCCGAGCTGACATCGCGGGCATTCACCACGGTGGATCCCGGCGCATTCAGCATCTCGGTGGCGTCCTCACCCTCGCGGTTCTTCACCGCCTGGAGGAATTCGTACCCTTCGGAATAGAGCTGGGCCCCCGCCGGCATGGCCAGCCCAAGGGCGGCAAATCCGGCTGCCGCAAGGAATATCTTTCGAAAGGAGGCGCGAGCCACGTCCTTACTCCTGTCCAAAATTTGCGCAAAAGCCCCGTTGATCTGCGGGACTCTGCTTGCCTGTTGCGCGTTAGCAGAGCATGAACGCTTCGTCATGTCAGCACGCATTTCGGTCGCATCTTCCCTTGTGCTCGCCCTGGCCCTTGCCGCCTGCGACGGCGGTTCCGGCCAGCCCCCTGTCACGGACGCGCCGCTTTACGGCAGCGCGCTGACGGGCGAGTACGCGCTTGTCGATTCAAGCGGGCAACCTGTCAGCAGCAGCGATTTCGCCGGGAAATACCAGCTCGTCTATTTCGGCTATGCCTACTGCCCGGATGTCTGCCCGTTCGACGTGCAGCGCATGATGCGCGGCTACGATCGTTTTGCAGAGGAGAATCCGGGCCTCGCCGACGACGTGCAGCCGATCTTCATCACCATAGATCCTGCCCGCGACACGCCCGAGAAGGTCGGCGAATATACGCAGGCCTTTTCGGAAGACCTGATCGGCCTCACCGGATCGCCGGAGCAGATAGAGGCGGCAGCATCGGCCTTCTTCGCCCATTACGCCAAGACGGATCCGGATGCCGAGGCCGATTACCTGATGGACCATTCGCGCACCGGCTACCTAGTCGATCCGGAAGGCGAACCGATGGCGCTGATCCCCGTGGAGGAGTCGGCGGAGGCCGTGGCAGCGGAACTGGAAAAATGGGTGCGCTAAGGGATCGCTTCTGGGAGCTCGAGCTAGACGAGCTCACCCGCGCCGAGTGGGAAGCCCTTTGCGACGGCTGCGGCAAGTGCTGCCTGCACAAGCTGGAGGACGAGGAGACCGGCGAGATCGCCGAGACCAACGTCGCCTGCAAACTGCTCGACACCGGCACCGCGCAGTGCCGTGACTATCGCCATCGCAAGGCCTTCGTGCCCGATTGCCTGCGCCTGACCCCGCGTCTGGTGAAGCAGGTGCCGTGGCTGCCCGCCAGCTGCGCCTACGTGCGCCGCGCCGAGGGCAAGCCCCTGCCCGATTGGCACCACCTGTTCACCGGAAGCCGCGATGCGATGATCGAGGCGGGGGCCTGCGTTGCAGGCAGGTGCATCAGCGAGACCGTGGCCGGACCGCTGGAACATCACGTCGTCGAATGGGACGACGCGATGGAACGCGAGAGCGGGGACGCATGATCGACTGGTTGCGCGACGACCACCAGAATCCCGCCATCGAGGTTGGCGGACAAACCCTTCCCATCGCCATCCGTCGCCACGCCCGCGCCAAGCGGCTGACCATGCGACTGTCGCCCGACGGCAGCGAGGTTCGGATTACCCTGCCGACCTGGGGGCGCACCCTGGATGCCCTCGCTTTCGCGAAGGCGCGGGGCGAATGGATCGCCGCGCAGCTGGACAAGGTACCAGGGCGTCTCGCGATCGCCGACGGGGAACGGATCGCCTATCGCGGCGCTTCCGTGCGCCTCGCCTGGGACAGGGACGCCGGACGGAAACCCTGGGTCGATGGTGAAATCGTGCGGATCGGCGGCGCACTGGAAGGCCTGGAAGGCCGCGTACGGCGCTGGCTGGAGGCAGAGGCGCATCGCCTTTGCGCCGACGACCTTGCCTTCTATTGCGAGCGCGCCGGCCTGCCCTCACCGCAGCTGCGCCTCTCGCGCGCCCAGCGCCGCTGGGGCTCGTGCTCGGGCGACAACCGATCGGGCCGCTGCATCCGCATCAACTGGCGGCTGGTCATGGCCCCCGACGAGGTGCGCCGTTCGGTGGTGGCGCACGAGGTGGCGCATCTTGTCCATTTCGATCATTCGCCAGCCTTTCACGCGCTGCTGGGCGATCTGTTCGAGGGTCGGCTGGACAAGGCCGACAGCTGGCTCAAACGAGAGGGACGTTCGCTTTACGCCGCCTTCGGCTGACGCTTCTGCGTGACGCTGCCACTGGCGAAACCGGCTTCGCATCCCTATCCTATCCGCCATGAAGGGTTTTTTCCGCCGCGTTTCGCCGCGCCGTGCCATTACGGACTTTCACGACCAGTGGAAGCAGCCGACGCCGCATCGCTGGCAGATCATGGGCGTGGCCATAGCCGCGACCTTCTGCGTGTTCATGCTGTTCATCCCCGACAGCCAGCGCGCCCCGCCCGCGCGGCCTGACGTGATGTACATTTCGACACTGGATGAAAGCCGCAGCGAAGGGGAGATCATCGCCTCCAACTGCGCCAACCAGCAGCTGAAGGACGAATTGCAGGCCCGCATCGACGCCACTGAGGAGCGCAAGCGCGAGCTCTACAAGGCGCTGGGCCGCGCGACCTTCATCGATGTCGACGCGATCGAGGAGGAGATCGAGGCCGAGCGAGAGGCCGAAGCGACCGACGAGACGGGCCCCACGCCCGAGGAAGTCGCGCTTTCTGTAGAGGAATACTGCGCGCGTGCGACGGGCTGACCGTGCCTGCTGACGACGCCCGCTGGATGGCCGCCGCCGCCGCGCTGGCGGAACGCGCGCGGCCATTGGCCAGCCCCAATCCCGGTGTCGGTGCCATGATCGTGAAGCACGGCAAGGTCGTGGGTCGCGGCTGGACCATGCCCGGTGGCCGCCCCCATGCCGAAGCGGTGGCGCTGGAACAGGCCGGCGATGCTGCGCGCGGCGCCACGCTCTATGTCACGCTGGAACCCTGCGCGCATACCTCGCCCCGAGGCCCGGCATGCGCGGACCTGGCTGCCGAGGCCGGACTTGCCCGCATGGTCGTCGGGATGCGCGATCCCGATGCGCGCACGGCGGGACATGGCGTGGTCCGGATCGCGGACGCTGGCAGCGAAGTGGTGCTGCTCGACTGGCCACCCGCAAGGCTGGGGCTTTCGGGCCACGCCGCCGCGCTCGCGCACAACCGTCCGCATGTCACTCTAAAGCTCGCCATGTCGCTCGACGGCTGCATCGCCACGTCCACCGGGGAGAGCCAGTGGATCACGGGTGAAGCGGCGCGCGCCCACGGCCACCGCGAACGCGCGCGGGCCGACGCCATCCTCGTCGGCGGCGGCACGCTGCGCGCCGACAATCCTCGTCTCGACACACGCCTTCCCGGCCTTGAACACCGCTCGCCCCGGCGAGTGGCCCTTACGTCGGGCAATGTGCCCGACGGCTGGCGGGCGATCCGCTCACCCGAAGCGATCTCGTCGCTCGAGGACGTGCGCTACCTGCTGGTGGAAGGCGGCTCGCAGACCGCTTCCGCATTCCTGGAAGCGGGTTTTGTGGACCGCCTGCTGATCTTCCGCGCCCCGGTGCTGCTGGGCGGCGGCAAGCCCGCCATCGGCGAAATTGGCCATCCGACGCTGGAGGCCGCCTTCGCCGACGGGCTTGTGCTGATGGAACTGCGGGCGCTAGGCAGCGACACGCTCGAAATCTACCAGGCGGGCATTGGAAAGAGGGGCTGAATGTTCACCGGCATCGTCACCGCCATCGGCACGATCGAATCCATCGAGAAGCGCGGCGACCTGCGCGTGCGCATTTCCTGCCCGCTCGACCCCGCCGGGATCGACATCGGCGCGTCCATCGCCTGCTCGGGCGTCTGCCTGACCGTGGTGGATCGCGGTGGCACGGCGGGCGATGCGCATTTCCTCGTCGACGTCTCTGCCGAAACCACTTCGCGCACCGCCTCGGACATGTGGCGCGAGGGAGCACGCCTGAACCTGGAACCCTCGCTGCGGCTGGGCGACGAACTGGGCGGCCACATCGTTACAGGCCATGTCGATGCCGTCGGCCGCGTGGCAGACTGGCAGCCCGAAGGCGATTCGACCCGCCTCACGATCGCCGCCCCCGCCTCGCTCGCACCGTTCATCGCGCCCAAGGGTTCCATCACCGTGGACGGGGTTTCGCTTACCGTGAACTCGGTGAGCGACCGCAGCGACAAGTCGGTGCATTTCGGGCTCAATATCATCCCCCATACCGCCGACGTCACCACGCTGGGCGAGCTGCGGCAGGACGAGGAAGTGAACCTCGAGGTGGATACCATCGCGCGTTATCTGCACCGGATGCAGGCGCTGCGGGCAGGGTAGCGGCGCCTCCGGCGCGAAATCCTTCCATATCCTTGATCGCAAACCGCAATCGGCCGCGTCGATAGCGGTTCTCTGCGACGCAATTCCGTTCTAGGGTGCGCGTGCCGCGCGCCGAGAGAAATCCGGGAGGCCGGCGGCGCGATCTGGGGGCACTGAATGGAGCACATCATCGAATACGGCGCGTACATGCCCCACGGTATGTGCCTGCTCTGGCAGCCGTGGCTGGTCCTGCTCTGGGCCGGCTCGGACCTGCTGATCTTCCTGTCCTACACGGCGATACCGCTGGCGCTGATCTCGGTCCTGCGCCAGCGCGACGAGATGCCGCATCGCGGCCTGATCGCGCTCTTTGCCGCCTTCATCCTGCTGTGCGGCCTGACGCATCTCTTCGGCATCGTCACCCTGTGGTATCCGATCTATCCCATCGTCGGGTGGGTCAAGCTGGCGACCGGCCTTGTCTCGATGACCACCGCGATCGTCCTGTTTCGACTGGTGCCGACCCTGATCGCCTTGCCGTCCCCGAGGGCGCTGGAGGATGTGAACGCGCGGCTGAGGGAAGAAATCGCGGCCCACAAGGCCACCCTCGCCTCGCTCGAGAAGCAGGTCGAGGAGCGGACCCGCGAACTCAAGTCCGCCAATCAGATGCTGGCCGTGCAGACACGGGAAGCCGTTCACCGGAGCGGCAATCTGCTGGCGGTGGTTTCCTCGCTGGCCAACCAGTCTGCCCGGGGGAAGGATAGGACCGAGGATTTCCTCGCCACCTTCCTCGGGCGGATCAGGGCCCTGGCGGATGCGACAAGAGCGATCAGCCGCGACGAGCGGGCTTCGACCGGACTGAGGCGCGTAGTCGAAAACCGGCTTGCGCCGCTGATCGAGATGTATGGCGAGCGGGTTTCCTGCGAAGGGCCGGACCTGAAAGTGAATTCCGAGGCGGCCCAGCAACTGAGCCTCGCCCTGCATGAACTGGCAACCAACACGCAGAAATACGGTCTTGCCGTCTCGCAGGACACCCGCGTCGAGGTTCTCTGGTCGGCAGACGACGAGGGCTTCGAACTGGTATGGCGAGAAGACGCGCTGTCCATCGCGCAGGGCCAGCCGGCGCAGGAAGAAGGATTCGGCACGAAGCTGCTGACCCGGGTCATCCCGACGATGCTGAAAGGCGAAGCAAGCCGCGAGCTTGGCGAGAATCGCCTGATCTATAGGCTGACCGCACCCATCGAAGCGGTAGCGGCGAGCGAGGATTCGAGCGAGACGCGCGCCCTTGCTGCCCGTATCGTCGATGAAAGCTTCGGCCTCGACCAGGAAAGAACCTGACGACGCACCCCGCTGCATGCCGGTGCGCTACAACATTTCCTTCGCAGCGATCCCTGCCGCTACGTCGCGCCCATGCCGAGGGTTCCTGCTCACAAGCGCGGTAGCCGCCCTGATCACCGGGACCGGCGGCTCAGGAAAGCGTCGGCTCAGCCGGTTAAATCCGCAAGCGCGGCAACGAAGGCGTCAATGTTGCCCATGGTCAGGCCGGCCACGTTGATGCGGCCCGATCCGGCCATGTAGACGCCGTGATCCTCGCGCAGCTGCTGCACCTGTTCCTTTGTCACGGGCAGCATGGCGAACATGCCTTTCTGTCGGCCGAGCGGGGTCAGGTCGATGCCGCCGGCATTGCTGGATGCGGCTAGCTTCGCGCGCACCGCGCCGATGCGCTGGCGCATTTCTTCCACCTCGGCCAGCCATTCGGCGGTCATGTCCTCGTCCTCAAGGATCATCCGCACGGCGGCCCCGCCGTGGTCGGGCGGCATGGACCAGTTGGCGCGGGCCAGTGCCGCCCCGTTGGACATAATACGGCCCGTGTCCTCCGCATTCGCACCCATGGCGAACAGCGCGCCCACCCGGTCGCGATAGAGGCCGAAATTCTTGTCGCAGCTGTAGGCCACCAGCGCTTCCGGAACCGCGGCGAGTACCGCGCGAAGGCCGTAGGCGTCGGCATCCATCCCGTCGCCTAGGCCCTGGTAGGCAAGATCGATGATCGGCAGCACGCCGGTCTCGGCTAGAAGCGCGGCAATCTCGTCCCACTCGGCATCGGTGTAGTCGACGCCGGTCGGGTTGTGGCACGCCCCGTGCAGCAGCACGGCATGGTCCTTGCCGGCCTTGCCGATTGCTTCGCGCAGCGCGGCCATGTCGGCAGAGCCATCGTTCGTCGCGTGGTTGAAGGTCTCTGTCGCCATACCGCAGTCGGCCAGGATCTGCGCGTGGTTGGGCCAGCTGGGCACACCCATCCAGATCGTTTCGACCCCGGCCTTCTTCGCCAGGGCGACGGCCAGACGCACCGCGCCGGTTCCGCCAGGTGTCTGCATGCCCTCGATGCGGCCATCACGGTCGCCGGTCTCGCCAAACACGTGAGGAACCAGTCCGCGAACGAAGCCCATGTCGCCTTCGGGGCCGAGGTAGGCCTTGGTGCCTTGCTCTTCCACCAGCCGCTTTTCCGCGCTCTTGATCGCGCGGAACACGGGAGTGCCGCCATCGGCGGTGCGGTATACACCCACGCCAAGGTCGATCTTGGTGGGGCGGGGATCAGCCTCGTAGAGCTTGATCAGCGCAAGCAAGGCGTCGGGCGGTTGTTGGTCAAGTCTGTCGAGCATGGCGGCTCCATGCCGCCACGCCGCCGCCTCTGCAAGAAACTTTGCGTGCTAGAAGGGCAACCAGCGCTGATTGCGCGAGAAGCGCATGTAGCCCGCGTTCACGCCCAGCCGCAGCCCGGCCCCCACGCGGATGGGGATCAGCACCACGTCGCCCTTGCGCACGTAGCTGGCGTTGAAGCCGCCCACCAGATAGGCCTGGCCCTCGCCCGCCGGGAAGCGTTCGTAGAGTTCGTCCGTGTCGTGTAGGTTGTAGACCAGCACGAAGGTGTTGCCGGCATTGGCACCGGCATCCAGACCGATCGACGGTCCGGTCCAGTAGACCGGCATGTTGCCTTCCACCTTGTGGTGCAGCGTGCCCGAGCCGTAGCGCACGCCGACAACGAAAGCGCCGCCCGCCTCGCGGCCGACGATGTAGCCGTTGGGTTCGCCCTGCTCGGAAAGGATATCCTGGATCAACCGGGCGAGGCCTTCGGCGCCGCGACCGAACAGACCTTCGGCAGCGCCGATCAGGTCGTCCTCGGCATAGGTCGGCTGCGCCTGCGCGGTGGCAGCCGTCTGCGTGGCGGGCGCAGCCTGCGTCGCGGTGGTCGCCGCAGGGCCGGCTACCGGCGCGGCGGCGCTGGCCGGGGCGTCGCGAGAGGGATCGACAGGAGGCAGTTCGCCCGTCGGGCCGCTGTCGTACCGGTCGCCCGGTTCGCCGGCATCGTAAGTGCCTTCGAAGCCAGGCTCGGCAGAGCTGCGCGAGGGCGGATCGACCAGGTCGCCGTCGATCATGGTGTCCGGGTCGACGGTCTCGATCTGCTGCGCGGCGGCGGGAAGCGAAAGCGCGGCCAGCGCGGACAGCGCGGCGGCGGCAATGGCCTTTCGGATCGGGCGCATGGGAATTCTCCTTGTGCCGCCGCCTTGATGGCAAGCGGTCCTATTCACCGTCAGTTTGAGTCCCCGGCGGCTGAAGCGGCAATGAATAGGCGGCGAATCGAATCCAAATCGCGACGAAACGAATCGCTGGCGCGGGGTTCATTTCCCTTTCGCGGCAATGCGATTGCGCCCTTGAAGCGCCCGCCGCCCGTCGTTATAGCGCGCATCTTGCCGCTGGGTCCGGAGACGTGGGTGAGTGGCTGAAACCAGTTCCCTGCTAAGGAACCATACCCCTATCGGGGTATCGAGGGTTCGAATCCCTCCGTCTCCGCCACCGGCTTCTTCTCCATCACCTTTGGCGTGCAGGCCTACATCACGGTAATGTCGGTAATCTGTCCGGACAGCGGGACCGTGCCTGCGGGCGCGCGTGCGGTGATGCCCAGCCACACGTATTCGCAGTCCAGCTCCTGGTCCACGCGCATCATCGTGGGCGACGGACCCAGCGTGTCGGACCAGCGGCCTTCTCCTTGCGCGCATTGCAGCGTCAGCCTGACATGGCTGGCCGAACGCACGTCCAGCGTGTGCGATACCTGGAACACCGTGGTCGTTTCAGGCAGGCGGATCAGCCTGCGGGCCAGCAGTCCGCCGTTTCCACTGCGCACCGTCAGGCCGAGCGCGTTCCCATCCGAATCGACGCGGGCGAAGCGCCCGGCCCGGTCGTAAACGTCCCAGTGGAACGGCGAGTAGACGTTGCCCCAGCCCAGCGAGCCCGACACCGGAGGCAGGCTCTCCTCACCCAGGATGCGGGCGTATAGCTGTGCTGCGGTATCGTAGCTTCGCACGCGGGCAAGAGCGCGCAGGATCGAGCGATCGGCCTCGTAGCCGACCTGCGTATCGCGCGGCAGGGCTAGCCTGATAGCCGCCAGGTTGTCGGCCAGTTCGTCCTGCACCGCGGCCTCGACGAGGAAATCCTCGGCCCATTGCGGCTCGGTCGCCAGAAGATCGACGAAGGCCGGCACCAGCCCGTCATTTGAAAGCTGCTCGATCAGCAACGGGATCATCGCCTCCTTCTGCGAAGGATAGATCAGCAGCGTGCGGTTGAGCGTCTCGAGCAGTTCGTCGACCTGCCGGGTCTCGGCATAGGTCATCATGGCGGCGGAATTCAGCACACGGCCCCGCCGGGACAGGGCAAGCGCCCCCTCCATGATTTCGGCCTGCCGGTCCGGGTCCGGGCTGGCTAGGGCCAGGATCGCGAGCGCCTCGGTCGAAAGAAGGCTCCTGTCCAGTGCGCGGCTGGCCGCCCCGCGGGCAGCGGAGACATCGATGGTAAGCGCACCCGTGTCGGCCGAAACCAGCGAAGCGGCCTCGCGTTCACTGGCCTCGGCTGCCAAGGGCGAAAGCCGCGCCGCAAGCGCCGGCTCCCTGGATGCCAGGGCGTTGGACAGGGCCTGGCTACCGGCGAGAATGGCCAGCAGCGCCGCAACTGCGATGATAACGATGTTTCGCATCAGGCTTTCCCGGCGCCGCTGCGGTCAAGGCTTCGGCCCAGGATCAGGCCTCGCTCGGTTCGTAACTGTAGCCGTAGCCGTACTTGCCGCCGTAACCGTACTCGTCATTGCGCTGATCGACCTTGGTGACGAGAGCGCCGAGAATATCGATCCCCGGCTGACGCAGTCGCGCAAGGGCGTTGCGGATGGCGTAGATCGACGTTTCGTTGGCCTGCATCACGAAGATGACCGATCCGGCGACGTGGCCGATTTCCACCGCGTCGGCGAGGCCGAGCACGGGCGGGCTGTCGATAATCACGAAATCGTATTGCTTCTCCAGCTGCCGAACGAGCTGCTTCAGCGTGCCGCGTGCGATCAGATCGCCGGAATCGCTGGGCAGGGAACCGCTGGGAATGAAATCGACCCCGTGGCCGTCGAGGTGAACGATGTTGGGTTCGCTCACCGCGCCCGACAGCAGTTCGCTGAGGCCGTTGGTCTTGGCGGTGATGCCGAGCAGGCGCGACAGGCCCGCGCGGCGCATGTCGAGATCCAGCAGGACCACGCGCTTGCCGACCCGCTGCAGGCTGCGCGCCAGCGCCAGCGAGGAAATGGTCTTGCCCTCGGCCGGACGGGTGCTGGTCAGCATCACCGATTTGCGCCCGTCGTCGGGAAGCAGACCGAGCATGCTGGTGCGGCTTGATGCATAGGCCTCGGTGATCTGCGACTTGGGATCGACGAGGCCCTGCATCATGTCCTCGCCCTCGTTGGCAGGGATTGCCCCTATCACCGGCAAGCCGAGCTGCTGACGGATCTGCGCGATATGACGCAGGCTGCGATCGAAGAAGTCCGACAGGTAGACAATGGCCATGGACAGCACCAACGCGACGATCAGCGCGACCAGCAGATTGCGGACTAGCGATGGCCCGCTCGGCTGCGCGGGCGGCGTTGCCCGTTCGATCAGCGTCATGTTGTTGGTGCCCGCCTCGCCCACGCCGAGTTCGGTGTAGCGCTGCAGAAGGGCGTCGTAGAGTTCGCGGTTGGTATCCACCTCGCGGCGCAGGATGCCGTATTCGGTACCGAGGTTCTGCTCGGCGAGGTAACGGCCGCGCGCGGCTTCGAACCTTTCGCGCAGTTCGGATTCCTCGCGCAGAGCCCGCTCGTAGGCGGCCTGGCGCGCCGAACTCATGACCCCGCCTTCGCTGCTGATCGAACGGTCGAGCGATTCGATTTCCGCCTCCAGCGCCATAACGCGCGGATTCTGAGGGCCAAGCGAGGTGCGCAGGTTGGCCAGCTGGGCCTCGGCCTCGGCCCGGCGTGAACGAAGAGCTGCCGCGCTGTCGACCTCGGCATTGCCGCGTTCTGCTTCCAGCGCGCTACGCGCCTCGATCCGCCGAAGCGACGCATCGATCAGCGCCTGGTTGAGAGCCGAAAGCTGCGAGGTGGACAGCGTTTCCTGTCCGGTCTGCTGCTGCCCCGTCTCGGTGGCCGGGGAATTGAGGACGACGATTTCGTTCTCGGTCGAATAGGACGCCAGCTCGGCTTCCGATTCTTCCAGGGCAACGCGCAGTTCCGCCAGCTGGTTTTCCAGTCGCTCGCGCGCGAGCTGGGTGTCGCCGAAACGCTTGTCGTAGTTGGCGGCCAGGAACTGTTCCGCCCAGGAGTTGGCGATGCGGGCGGAAAGATCGGGTGACGAGGTCGTCGCCACGATATCGACGAGCTGCGAATTCTCGATGGGAACGATCGTCACGGCGTTCTGAACCATGTTGGCCAGAGTACGCGGCGAAACGTCGCTTTCCTCTACGCCGAAAGCCTCGCGAAAATAGGGATCCTGCGCGAGGTTCTCGTCCTCAACCACGCGCTCTGCAAGAAAGCGCGATCCGAGGAGCTCGTACTGGGTTTCGTAATACTGCCGGTCGCGGATCTGCATGTCGAAGCTCAGGTCTTCGGTGCCCGCCGAACCCACGTCGATGCGGCTGATCTCGATCCGCGAACTGGCGTTGTACTGGGGGCTCTGCAGCAGCGTTACCGCGATGCCGAGAAGGATCGTGGCGGCCACCACGAAGAGCAGCACGTATTTCAGTTCTTTCGCACGCTGCCACAGCCGCTGAATCAGCAGCTGCAGCGCGTCGTCCATTTGTTGCACACCGGCGTCGGCCCCGTTGCGGACCACGCTCATGTCATTCTGGAATTGCATTCTATTCCTGGGTTAGTTGCCTACGCGATCGATCAGCACGAGGCTGGATGTAACCGCCGGCAGGATTTGCAGGATACGTTCGAGGCGGCGCTCGCCTGGGCTGTCGCCCACCATCACGATGTCACCTTCGTAAAGAACGGGATCGGGCAGATTGCCGCGCATGATGGCTTCGAGGTTGTAGAGGCCGATATAGCGTTCGCCGCTTACCTCGCGGAAGATCAGAACGTCGTCCTCCTTGGCGTAATCGCCAAGGCCGCCGGCGGTGTTGATCGCGCGCATCAGGGTGTAGGACGTGTTCATCAGGTAGTTGCCGGGCGCGTTCACCTGGCCGCCCACGGAAACCGACGGCGGAGCCGCATTGACCGGGTTCACCGTGACGCTGGGGTCCAGCACGTATTCGCCCGAAAGCCGGCTGGCGATCACCGCCGCCAGCTGCGTGGGCGAGAGACCGAGAGCGGCGACTTCGCCGATCAGCGGGAAATCGAGCATACCGCTCTCGTCGATCACGTAGGTGCCGCTCAGCGTGTCGTCCTGCGCGACCGTCACCTCGATGATGCCCATGGGCGAGAATCGCGGCGTCGTGGATGCCGGTGCGGGAAGCTCGGTCAGCGAAGTGACAGCGATATCCGAGGATGAACCATAGCTGCGATCCGTCGAGGCACAGGCAGCCAGCGCCAGCGATGCGAGCAGGAGCGTGGTGCCCCTCATGATGTTCTTTCCGGTCAAGACGTACGCACTCCTTGTTTCATCCCGGTCCCTACCCGCGCATTCGGCGGGGAGGAACCCCCTAGTTGTACCTACCGCGCCCCGCGGCCCGTTTCCATCGCCGGCCGAGGCCCGGCGACGGGGGAAGATTCCCCGCGCTTTGCTTCGGCAGGCCTGCCCAGCAGCGCGAGGGAGCTGATAAACCACACACCGACGACCTGGAAAAGGGGCGTCCGCAGGGGATAGTCGAAATAGCTCGCTATCGCGAGAATTGCGAATCCTGCAACCGCGAAAACCAGGTGATCCCTGCCCACACCGCCCAGCCGACGCACCTGCAGCGCGAACCAGCCCAGGAACACGGCCAGCAACATCGCACCCGGCAGGCCGCCTTCGATTATCCATTGAAACCAGTCGTTGTGGGCCATGTTGAGATATTGCGGGCTGAGCAGGTCGGCCGTCTCATGGATGCGATAGACATCCTCGAATGTGCCGAAACCGCTGCCCACGGGAAAATATCGCCCCATCATCTCGATCAGGACAGGCACGACCCGGAAGCGAAGGTCCTCCAGCGGGTTCGTGCCCACGATACGCTGGAAGGCGGTCAGCCTGTCCGCCAGCAGGAATACCGCGACCAGCCCCGCGGCAAAGGCAAGAATGACGGCGACAGGCAGGAACCGCATCGGGCCTGCGGGCTGTGCCGCCATGCGCTTGCCCGAACCGGCCTGCGAGCGGCCGCCGTGGATCAGCACCGCCGTGGCCGCCAGCGCGATACCGGCCGTCAGTAGACCGCTGCGCGACCCGTTGACGAGGATCGTGAGGAAGATCGTGCCGTAAATGCTCCACAAGAGGATATCGGCACCGGGCAGCCGTTCACGCTCCTTGCGGGTGACCATGAAGGCAATGATCAGCATCGCGAGCGCCGCGAACACTGCCGATTGATTGCGGTTGGCGAATATGCCGACCGTCATGCCGGTGTTGGTGATCGAATAGAAATAGCCCGCCTCCGCATAGCCGCTGGCCACCTGGAAAATGGCGAGAAGGGCGTTGGCCAGCGCAAGAACCACGATGGCGCAGAGCAGCAGGAAGACGGACCTGCGCCCCAGCGCGGCCATGACGAGCAGGGCGGCGAGCGGCATGCCGATGGCCGAAAGGGCATTGAGGGTTCGCGAGGGCACCATCGAAACCGGTCGCGCACCCTGGCTGCCGATCGCATCGGCCACGTCTGCCAGCGGCTGTCGGCCCGGAAGCGACGTCCACAGCCCCTCACCCAGCGGCACCAGTTGCAACAGTGTGATGAGGAACAGCGCCGCGAGCATGCCCAGCGGCCAGCGCAGTGCGTGCAATCGTCTGCCGCTGGCGACGACAAGCGCCACGCCTGCCACCAGCCAGGCGATCGGCTGCATCAGCACGTTCTGCATCACGTCGTACCGCGAACTGCCGCCGAACAGCATGGCCGACAGCAAGAGAGTGGCTAGCAGGGCCAGTTCAGTCTTGCCGAACCGGGACAGGCTGTTGCCCCAGGTCAGTTCGCCCCGTCTATCGCGCACCCGCAAAGCCCCCAGCTGGAATCGTTCGGTGCCGCCCGTGCTTAGAGAAAGCGCAAACGACCGCAAGCCCTCGAAATCGTTAACCCCGCTGGCGGCGTTTGCTGAGGCAGAGATGAATCCTTGCGCAGGCATGGACCGAGGCCTAACCGGCCCGGCGGAGGACCCGTGGGCCGAAGCTCTGTCATCATTCCTGCCTTCAACAGCGAAGCCAGCCTGGGCGTCTCCATCGAGAGCGCCCTGTCGCAAACCGCGACGCCCTGCGAAGTAATCGTCGTCGACGACGGCTCAACCGATGGCACGGCCGGCGTGATCGAGGCATTCGGCGACAAGGTGGTTCACCTGACGCAGGCAAATGCCGGCCAAGGCGCGGCGCGCAACGCGGGAATGCAGGTCGCGCAGGGCGAATTCATCGCGCTGCTCGACGCCGACGACTACTGGCAGCCCGAATTCCTCGAGCGGATGGAGGACTTTCTCGATCACCATCCGCAAGCCATCGCCGCCAGCTGCGGTTTTCGCATCGAACGGGCGAAGGGTGACTATGTCGGTCCGGCCAACCTGACCCGGCTGCAGCGCGAGCATCCCGGCGGACTGGTGCTGGACAACTTCTTCGACTTCTGGGCCGAATACGATCACGTGCGCACCGGCACCGTGCTTTTCCGCCGCTCCGCCATCGACGAGATCGGCCTGCAGAACCCGGCCCTGCGCATCAGCCAGGATCTGGAATACTGGGCCCTGCTGGCAACGGCTGGCGGGTGGGGCGTGCTGCCCGAAGTGCTCTGGATCGGCACCTCGGAAACGGCGGCGAGGAAGACCGGCTGGCGGAAGAAATATGCGGCGCGGCGCAAGCTCGCGCCCACCATCGCGGCATGGGAACGCAGGATATTGCCGCGACTGGACGCGGAGCAGCAAGCGGGGTTTCGCCGCGTGCGCGGCCGCGTGGCAGCCGGCCTGATGAGCGCCCATGCACTCGGGGGCAGCAGGGCCGAGGCGCAGCATTTGCTGGAAACCTACGGCAAGGACATGCCACACGGCAAAAGCACCCGCATCCTTGCAGGCGCCAACCGACTGGGCCTTCCGGCCTGGTACCTTGCGACGCAGGCCCTGCGGCTTGTCGACCGCTGGAAATGAATGGAGGGTACGATCGGATGATAAGCGCAGCTGGCACGGAACTGTTGAGGAATCTGAAGGATCGGCAGGCGACCGTGGGCGTGATCGGCATGGGATATGTCGGTCTGCCGCTGGCATTGGCCGTGCTCGATGCGGGCTACACCGTGATCGGTTTCGACGTCGATACCCGCAAGCCCGAGGCGCTTTCGAACGGCGAAAGCTATTTCAAGCATATCCCCAGCGCGCAGATCGCCAGGGCCAACGCCAGCGGCAAGTTCAGCGCGACGACCGATTTCGCCCGGCTTGCCGATGTCGACGTGGTCGCCATCTGCGTTCCGACCCCGCTCGACCATCACAACGAGCCCGACCTGTCCTTCGTCAGAAACACAACGCGGACGATTGCCGAAACCCTGCATCCCGGCCAGCTGGTGGTGCTGGAATCCACCACCTACCCGGGCACGACCGACGAGGTGCTCAAGCCCATCCTCGAGGATACCGGCCTTACTTGCGGGGAGGATTTCTTCCTCGCCTTCTCGCCCGAGCGCGAAGACCCCGGCAACCCGATGTTCGGCACGACTTCGATACCCAAGGTGGTCGGCGCCGACGACGCGGTGGCGCGCGAAGCGGCGGCGACCTTCTACGCTTCCTTCATCGGCCAGGTGGTTCCGGTATCCAACACCCGCGCGGCCGAGGCCACAAAGCTTACCGAGAACATCTTTCGCTCCGTCAACATCGCCCTCGTGAACGAGCTGAAGCACATCTACGAGGCCATGGGCGTGGACATCTGGGAAGTGATCGAGGCGGCCAAGACCAAGCCGTTCGGCTTCATGCCCTTCTATCCCGGCCCCGGCCTTGGGGGGCACTGCATCCCAATCGATCCTTTCTACCTGACGTGGAAGGCGCGCGAATATGCCGTGCCCACGCGGTTCATCGAACTTGCGGGGCAAATCAATTCCTCGATGCCTTCGCGCGTGGTCGAGAAACTGGCGCTCGCGGTGGACCAGCGGCTGAAGAAAGGCCTCAACGGAACGCGGGTGCTGGTGCTGGGCGCTGCCTACAAGAAGAACGTCGACGACATGCGCGAAAGCCCGGCGCTGGAAATCATGGAACTGCTGCAGCATCGCAAGGCCGACATCTCCTATTTCGATCCATTCGTGCCGGAAATTCCCAGTACCCGCGAACACCCTTCGCTGGCGGGAATGAAGAGCGTGACCTGGCAGGACGACCTGGCCGCGCAGTACGATGCCATCGTGCTGGTCACCGACCACGACGATTTCGACTATCACGCCATCCTGCGTGCAGCGCCGCTGGTGGTGGATACGCGCAACGCGTTCCGCAAGGCGGGTGCGTATGGCGACAATCTGGTCATGGCCTGACCTTCGAAACGATCACGCGTGACAACCCCCGGATCATTTCCAGGACAATCCATCGCGCGGCGGCTGGCCGGCGGTTTTGCCTGGAGTTCCCTGGGCACACTGGGCTGGCGCGTGCTGACGGCCGTCAGTTCCATCCTGGCTGCGCGCATCCTGGGCGCCGCGGGATTCGGTGAACTGGGGATCGTCCGCTCCACCGCCAACATCTTCCAGACCTTCGCCGTGTTCCGCTTGGGCACCACCGCCAGCAAGCACATGGCCGAATTTCGCGAGACCGACCCCGACCGCGCCGGGCGGATCCTGTCGATGGTGCTGTTCGTCTCCGCCGCGCTGTGCGCGGCTATGGGCATGATCCTGCTGGTTGCCGGGGGCTGGATCGCGCGGGACATCATCGGCAACGCGGCGCTGGAAACGCCGCTGCGGATCAGTTCCGCCATCATGTTCTTCCAGGCCTACGGAGCCGTGCGCGAGACGATCCTGATCGGGGCGGAGCGGTTCCGCGCCTTTGCCTTCGTCAACGCGGTCAAGGGCGGCGCGACCAGCGTGCTGCTGGTGGCGGGCACGCTGCTCGGCGGAGTGACAGGCGCGGTTGCCGGTCTCGCCATCGGCACCTTTCTCAGTTTCGTCGTGCTGGAGTTTTCCGTGCGCAAGGCGCTTGCCAGCCAGGGCATTGCCGGCAACCTGCCCTTTGCGAAGTGGAAGCGCGAGATACCGATCCTGTGGAGCTTCGCCCTGCCCGGCCTGCTGACCGGCGCCGCCACAGCCGGATGCTACTGGATCGGACGGGTTCACGTGGCAGACACGCCCGACGGTTTCGTGCAACTCGGCCTGTTCGAGGCCGCCAACCAGTGGCGAACGATGGTGCTGCTGGTCCCTGGCGCGCTGGCGCTGGCCGCCCTGCCGATCATCGCCAGCAGCTACGGCAAGGAAGCGAAGGACGACTTCGACGAGGCAATCTCGCTGCAGTTCAACGGCATCCTCTCGCTGGCCCTGCCCATTTCGGTGGGCGTCATCGTCTTCGCGGACTGGCTGATGCTGCTGTTCGGCAGCGAATACGAAGGCGGCGCAGATGTCCTGCCGATCCTGATGATCAGCGTCTTCCTGTTCGCGCTCAACCAGTCGCTGCGGCGGATCATGGACGGAACGGGCCACGTCTGGCGGCATACCGCGCTGACGGCGATCTGGGTCGCAGCGTTCCTGAGCACCCTTCTGGTGCTGCGGGAAGACGCCACTGCGCTATCGCTGGCATGGGCTTACATGCTAGCCGAAGCGGTCATGGCAGCCATCTCGATTGTCTACGTGGTCGCAGTGTTCGCGCGCTGGTTCCTGGTCCGCATCGCCGTTCCGCTGTTGCTGGCGGCGGGCGCGGGCACGCTTGCCGTGGTCGGGCAGCTGCAGGGAACGATATGGATGCTCGCCGCCGCGCTGGTAATCTCCGTCGTGCCGCTGGGCCTCTTCGCGTGGAGCGCGCGGTCGTGAAGCAGTATGCCATCCTGCTTGCGGACTATCTCTACGACCTGCGCCGCTTCGCCCGCCACTCCGCCTTCGGCAAGGATCCGGAGAAGCAGGCGCGGCACCTGCAGGCATGCCTGATGATCGCAGCGCATGGTCTGGAAAAGGGCCTCAGCTTTCGCGAGTTCGAGCCGCGCCGCGCCCAGAGCAAGCTGCGCAATGCGCTGAAGCTGATCCGCGCGCACCGCGACCTTGGCCTGGACGAAAACGATCCCGCGCTGGTGATGGCGCGCGATGCCGTGGCCGCCTACCGCCGCAAGCATGACGAACACGGCGTCGATATTTCCGACCTGCTGGGCAATGAGAATGGGCACGAAGGCGGAGACGGAACCGGATCGGTCCGCACCCTGCGGCGCGAGGAATTGAGCGATGCGGAGCGCGCCGCCTTGGGCAAGGCCATGCGCAGCCGGGCGAGCATCCGCGAATTCGGCGAGGAGCCCGTTACCGACGAGAAGGTCCGCGATGTGGTGACAGATGCGATGGCAACACCTTCCGTCTGCAACCGGCAGGGTTTCCGCGTGCACTATTCGCTCGACCGGAAGGTCATCGACCGCGCGCTTGCCTGCCAGAACGGCAACACCGGCTTCGGAAACCGCGTGCCCGGCCTGTTCATCGTGACCTGCACGCAGACCATCTTTCGCATGCCCAGCGAGCGCAACCAGGCCTTCGTCGACGGCGGGCTGTTCGCGATGAGCCTGCTGCTGGGGCTGAGCGCGAACGGGCTGGGCGGTTGCGCGCTGAACTGGTCCGCCAGCCACCGGCAGGACCTTGCTCTTCGCGCCACAGTAAATATTCCCGAGGACGAGGTGGTGATCATGATGATCGCCTTCGGCCCGCTGCCGGAGGAGGCGCGTGCCGCCGGATCGCGGCGCTACGACCTCGATACCTTCCTCACCGAACTCAAGGAGCGGAAGCGCACCTGATGCGTATCGGGGTCCTCACCTTTCATTCCAGCCGCAATTTCGGCGCGAACCTGCAGACGCTGGCGACGCAGGAGATGCTGCGCACGCTCGGCTACGAACCGGTGGTGGTGAACTACGTCGATGAGGCGAAACTCGCATCCTTCGCCAAGCTGGTGCCGCCCGAACAGGTTGCCCGGCACGATGCCTTCGCCGACAGGTACTACGACCTTTCGCCGCCTTTGCTGACGGTGGACGCGGTGGCCGACTATGTGCGCCAGAACCTTGACGGGGTAGTGAGCGGCTCCGACGCCGTGTTCCGCCTCGCCACGCCGTACCAGCCCAGGCGTATCGCCAAGCGGCTGCTGGGCCATTCCAATCCGTTCGAGGCGTTCAGCTGGGCCGACCGCGTGCCGCCGTTCTTCCTTCCCTTCGATGCGCCGGGCATCATCAAGGGAACGATCGCCGCTTCGTCGCGTGGAACATCGTTCTATTTCCTCAAGCCCCACATGATGCGCGAAACCGGCGCGGCGCTGCGCGATTTCGATTTCATCACGGTGCGCGACGACTGGACGGGAACGCTGGTGCGCTGGCTTTCGCTCGGCAAGGCCGATCCGCTCTACAGCCCCGATCCGGTGTTCGGCCTCAACACCGCCTTCCAAGTGCCGGACGACGAACGACCCGAGCAGGATCTCTCGGACGTGATCCTGCTCAACGGGGATTTCGACGAGGGCTGGCTGCGCCGCATGGTGGCTGCCATTCGCCAGCAGGGATACCGCGCGATGACGCTGGCGAACCCGGCGGAGAAGGATAGCTTCGATTTTACGGACGGGGCGCTGGACCTGCCGATGTCGCCGCTGACCTGGTATTCCAGCCTCGCCAGCTGCGCGGGCTTCATCGGGATGCGGTTCCACGCGTTCGTGTCGTGCGTTTCCAACAAGACGCCGGTGGTGACGATGGACCTGACCAGCAAGCGCTGGGGCAAGCCCGACCCTCGCAACCCGAACCACGATCTGGCCCGACGCGCGGGCATCCTCGACCGCTATTTCCACCGCGACGACCTGATGCGCGCCGATCCCGATCTGATCATGCAGCGCCTGTTCGATCCTGCGACGCAGGCGCTGGCGGACCGGTATGCCGATGCCGCTCCCGACATGCTGCTTCGCCACCTGCGCCGCTTCGAACAGCTCGCCGCGACGAGAGCCTGACCATGCGGATCGCCTGGGTTACCCGATCCTTCCTCGACTACCGCATCCCCGTGTTTCGCCACCTGGACGCCCTGACGGACGGCGGGTTGCACCTGGTCTTTTCCGGCAGCTACGTGCCGGACGCCGTCGTGGCCAAGGCGGTGGACGCGCTGGGTGAACGAGCCCACCCCCTGACGGGCGAGATCCGGATCGGCGGGGAAGACCGGGACCATCGCGCAAACCGCAACATCTCGGTCCGCTGGCAACCGGGTCTGCTGAAGCACATCTCCGGCCTGGAGCCCGACGTCCTGGTGACGGACGGCTTCTTCAAGTGGACGCTGCCCGCGCTCATCCATCGCCTGCGGTACGCTACGCCCCTGGTCATCGCCTACGAACGCACCCGGCATACGGAGCGGCATGCGCAGGGCATACGCACGATCTATCGGCGGCAGGTCGTGAAACGCACCGATGCCATGGATTGCAGCGGCCGACTGTGCCGCGAGTACGTTACCGGCGATCTGGGGATGGACCCGGCCCGCGTTACGGTGGGACACATGAGCGCCGATACCCAGGGCCTGCAACAGGCGGCGGACCGCGTGACGGACCAGGCGCGAGAGACCCTGCGCGCCAGGCTAGGCCTGCAAGGCACGGTCTTTCTCTATGTCGGGCGGCTGATCGAGCTGAAGGGCATTCGCGAGATGCTGGACGGGTGGCAGGCCGCCGGTCTTGCCGAGGGCGAGGCCAGCCTGCTGCTGGTGGGCGACGGCCCCTTGCGTTCCGAGGTGGAAGCGCGCGCTGCCACCCTGCCGGGCGTGCGTCTAGCAGGCCAGGTCCCCTACGACGAACTGGCGACCTATTATGCCGCCGCCGATGCCTTCGTGATCGCCACGCTGGAAGACAACTGGTCGCTCGTCGTGCCCGAGGCGATGGCCTGCGGCCTGCCTGTACTCAGTTCCGTCTACAACGGCTGCTGGCCGGAATTCGTGCGCGCGGAAAATGGCTGGACATTCACGCCCGAAAACACGAACGACCTCGCCGCGACGCTGCGCCAGGCGCACGCGCTGGGACGAAAGGAGCTGGGCCGCATGGGCCGCAAATCGCGCGACATCGTGCAGGACCATGGGCCGGAACACGCGGCTCGCTCGATCCTCGATGCCTGCAAGATCGCGATTGCCCATGCGGAGAATGGCCGGTGAAGCTGACCCGCGCCTTCGATGTCGCCCTGTGGACCTTGCTGCTCATCGCGCTTGCACGCACGACCGTGCTCGTGCGTCGGCGCGACACCAGCGAATTCGATGCCGTGGATATATCGGCGACCATCGCCATCGTGATCGTGGCGGCCATCATCGGGTTGCTTGTGCTGCACCCAAGATCACGCCAGGTCTTGGGGAGCCTTCGGGAATCCTCCGTCATCCTGGTGCCGGTCTATTTCGTTCTCGCGGCGCTGACGGCCCTGTGGTCGCTCCGCCCGGACTTCACCGTCTTCAGAGCCCTTGAAGTGCTCACGTTCTTTGCCGCCATGTTCGTGCTGATCGCCGGATTTCGCGACTGGCGCAACGCGGAGCGCGCGATGCTGACTGTCCTCATGACCGTCACGGTGCTGAGCTTCCTGCAACGCGCCCTGTTCGTGGGCCTGAGCTTCGAAGGCCTGCACACGAACGTCTACACCGTCACCGCGGGCATGGGTTTCCTTTACGCGCTGGGCGAAAGCTTTCGCGCGGACGCGGAGCGCCGCCGCGCGCTGCGAAGGTGGATGGTCGTGTTCCTGGCGTTCGCGATCGCGGGCACCAGCGCCGGGTCCAACATCGGCATCGCCTGCGGCGTGCTGGCGATGTTGCCGTTCCTGCCACCCAGCAGGATCATCCTGGTTCCTATCGGCATCGCGTGCGTGGCGATCATCGTGGTGCTCGGCACCAGCGAGGAATTCCTGTCCAGCACGCTGCTGTCGGGTCGTTCGATAGAAGATGCCCAGTCCCTGACCGGGCGCATGGACCTCTGGCGCGCCTATTTCGATGCCTTTGCCGAGCGTCCCCTGATCGGCCACGGGTTCGCCGTGGTCGCGCGCCTGGGCGACCAGTTCGGTACGAATGCCACAACCAACGCGCATAACGGCTTCATCGAGGCGCTGATCGGGCTTGGCGTATTCGGTTTCGCCCTGCTGCTGATATTCTCCATCAGGCTTGTAGCGGAAACCTGGAAAGCCAACCGGGCGGGCATCGCCGGCGGCCTTGGCTGCATGGCGGCGCTGATCATGATGATGGTCAACAACAACTCCAAGTCGATCCTCGGTGGAGGCTACGACCCCACCGTTCTCGGCGTGTTTGCCATGCTGGCCTTCTTCCATGTCTATACCTGGCGCGCCGTGCGCGAACAGGAAGCGCAGCGGCGCATGGTTCGCGAAGTTGCCGTGAACGAGCGTCTGGCCGATGGGGCATCTTCCGCACGCCCATGAAGCTGCTGTTCGTCCATAACCGGTACGGCAAGCGCAGCGGGGAAGAGGTGATGCTCGAGCGCATCGTCGACCTGTTGCGCAGCCGCGGTCACGAGGTCGACACCTGGTTCGCGGACAGCGCCGACATCGAAGGACCGCTTGCCATGGCGAAAGCCGGGGCCTCGGGGATCCATTCGCCCTCCTCGCGGCGCGAGATTGCGCAGCGGTTGAGGGATGACCGGCCGGATATCGTGCAGGTGCAGAACCTTTATCCGCTTATCTCCCCCTCGATCCTGCCGGTGATCAAGGACGCGGGCGTGCCCGTGGTGATGCGCCTTTCGAACTACCGCCTGGTCTGCCCCAACGGCCTGTTCCTCAGCCACGGCAAGGTGTGCGAGGCCTGCACCGGCGGACGCGAGTGGAACTGCGTGGTCCGGAACTGCGAGAGCAACCTGGCGAAGTCCGCCGCCTATGCCGCGCGCAACGCCTGGGCTCGAAAGCGCGGCCACTACCGCGACAACGTGACCCGCTATTACGCGCAGACGCGGTTCCAGCGCGATATCCTGGTGCGCGAGGGATACCCGGCAGACCGCATCGACGTGATCCCCAACATGACCGAAATGCCCGAGCACGCACCGGCATGGGTGCCGGGTGAATTCGTAGGTTTCGCCGGACGTCTGAGCGCGGAAAAAGGCATCGACACGCTTTTCGCCGCGGCCCGGCGAACCCCGCAGGTGCGCTATCGCCTGGCGGGAAGCGAGGGCGACTACGCCGGACGTAGGAACACGCCTGCAAACGTCGAACTCCTCGGCCATCTCGGCCCCGAAGACCTTGCCCGCTTCTATCGCGAAGCGGCGCTGATCGTAACGCCCAGCATCTGCTACGAGGGGTTTCCCGGCGTCGTGCTGGAGGCGATGCGACACGCCCGGCCCGCAGTCGTATCCGACATCGGCGGCTTGCCCGAAGTGGTTGGCGGCGGCGAGGCCGGGGTCCTCGTTCCGCCCGGTGACGACCAGGCGCTTGCCGAGGCGATCGGCCAGCTGATGGCCGATCCGGACCGCCGCCGGAAACTGGGCGAAGCAGGTTTTGACCGGGCGAAGCGGGAATACACCTGCGATCTCTATTACGAGCGCCTGATGGCGACTTACACCAAGGCAATCGACGCCCCAGGGGGACACCCGGCATGACCGCCGCTCTCCCCACTGAACGCATCCTCGACTACGATGTGTGCACCTTGCGGCCGGCCGCCCTCGCCACGCACGTCGCCGACTGGCTCGACGCAGAGAACTCCGGCGCGCGCCATGTCGCCTGCGTCAACCCGCACTCAATCGAGGTGGCACGCGGCGATCCGGCCTTCCGCGAGGCGCTGCACCGCGCAGACCTGCTGATCCCCGACGGTATCGGCATCGTCCTCGCTTCCCGGTTCAACGGTGGCACCATATCCGAGCGGGTTACGGGGTTCGACCTGTTCCAGCTGACCGCCGGTCTTCTGGCAGAACGCAAGGAGCGGATGATGTTCCTCGGCTCCTCCGAAGACGTGCTTGCCACGATCCGCGCTCGCGTGAAGCGCGACTATCCCGGCGTCACGGTTGAAACCTACTCGCCGCCCTACAAGGCCGAGTTCTCCGCCGAGGACAACGCCGCCATGCACGCTGCCGTCAACGCCTTCCGACCTGATGTACTCTGGGTCGGAATGACCGCGCCCAAACAGGAGAAGTGGGTGGAGGCCAACCGCCCTCACCTGCAAACGAGGATGATCGGCTCCATTGGCGCAGTGTTCGATTTCTACGCCGGGCGCATCCGGCGGCCCGGCAAGATGTGGCAGAAACTCGGCCTCGAATGGCTGCCGCGCCTCGCGGGAGAACCCAGGCGGCTATGGCGCCGCATGGGCATTTCCGCGCCGCTGTTCGTCGGCGCGGTGGTGAGAGACCGTTTTCGCCGCAAATAGTGGTATTTCCACTGCGATATAGCGCATTGGCGATTGACCGGACGGCGACCTTCCAGCAAAGGGGGCTTGCCTGTCGATTCGCATATGTGAAATAGCAGATGCGATCGGCTGGACGCGCGGGAGAGTGTTTCGCACTTCACCGTCGGAACCGCCGAAGGAGCAACCGCCCCGGAAACTCTCAGGCGAAAAGGACCGCGCGACCAGTCCAGGCACTCTGGAAAGCTCTCCGGACACAGTCCGGGGACACCGAAGGGGTAAGCGCCGTGACGGCGTGTGTCTCTCAGGTTTCGAGACAGAGGGGGCATGGCGAAAGGACCCGGTGTTCGGGTGCTGCCAAGCCGTGCCGGGACCCGTCGATGAGCGAATCCGATCAAGTCGAAGACCAACCCCCCGAAAAGCTGCCGCTGGATGCATGGCATCGCGACCAGGGTGCCCGGATGGTGCCCTTCGCGGGGTACGAGATGCCGATCCAGTACGAAGGCATCGTCGCCGAACACGAATGGACGCGGAACAGCGCCAGCCTGTTCGATGTCTCGCACATGGGCCAGCTTGCGGTTTCGGGCGAGAACGCGGCGCACGAACTGGAAAAGCTGCTTCCCACGAATATCGAGAACCTCGCCGAAGGGCAGATGCGCTACTCCCTGCTGCTGACCGAGGCCGGCGGGATCATCGACGACCTCATCGTCACCAACACCGGCTCGCACTTTGCGCTGGTGGTGAACGGTGCGTGCAAGTGGGACGATATCGCCCACCTGCGCGAGCATCTGGATGATGACATCACCCTGACCCACTACGACGACTTTGCGCTGCTTGCCCTGCAAGGCCCGAAAGCCGCTGCCGCGCTGGAAAAGCTGGTGCCCGGAGTGGCCGAACTCTCGTTCATGCGCGCAGGCCTGTTCCGCTGGAACGGCCAGCACGTCTGGGTCAGCCGGGCGGGCTATACCGGGGAGGACGGGTTCGAGATTTCCATCCACCAGAACCACGTCACCGCCCTGGCCGATGCCCTGATCGCGGACGAGCGGGTCAGGCCCGCAGGGCTCGGCGCGCGCGACAGCCTGCGCCTGGAGGCAGGTCTGCCCCTCTACGGCCACGACCTCACTACCGATACCGATCCCGTCAGCGCGGGGCTCGGGTTCGCCCTCGCCCGCTCGCGCCGCGAAGGCGGCGGCTATGCGGGGCACCCTGCCACCATGGCGCGGCTGGAACAGGGAGGCTGCTCCGAACGGCGCGTGGGGCTTGCCGTGGAAGGCCGCCTCCCCGCGCGCGAAGGCGCAAAGGTCTATTCCGGCGAGGCGCTGGTGGGCACGGTCACCAGCGGCGGATTCTCGCCCACGCTCGGCCACCCGATAGCCATGGCCTACGTCGAAACCGAATACGCCGAGGACGGCACCGCTCTGCATATCGAAGTGCGTGGAAGGCGCCTTCCCGCGCGCGTCGTGCCGCTGCCCTTCGTACCCCACAACTACGTCCGCAAAGGAAGCTGAAATGTCCCGTTACTTCACCGAAGAACACGAATGGATCGACATCGAGGGCGATACGGCCACGATCGGCATCACCGCCTACGCGCAGGAGCAGCTGGGCGATATCGTGTTCGTCGAAGTGCCGCAGGCCGGCACCGAGCTGGCCAAGGGGGCCGAGGCCGCCGTGGTGGAAAGCGTCAAGGCGGCGAGCGACGTCTACGCGCCCATTTCCGGCACGGTGACCGAGGGCAATTCGGCGCTGGAGGAGGAGCCCGAACTGGTCAACTCCAGCCCCGAGGACGAAGGCTGGTTCTTCCGCCTCACCGTGGCTGACAGCGCCGAGCTCGAGGGACTGATGGGCGAAGGCGAATACAAGACATTCTGCGAAGGACTCGACTGAACCCCATGCGCTACCTTCCCCTCACCGATCCCGATCGCTCGGCGATGCTGGACAAGATCGGCGCGCCAAGCGTCGATGCGCTGTTCGCCGACGTGCCCGACGAGCATTATCTCGATGGCCCCATCGAGGGCCTGCCGCTGGCCGCTGGCGAAATGGCAGTCGAGAAGCACATGCGGGCGCTGTCGAAGCAGAACCTCGCCGCGGCCGATGCCGCCTTCTTCTGCGGCTCGGGTGCCTATCGCCATCACGTTCCCGCCACGGTCGATCACATCATCCAGCGCGGCGAGTTCCTGACCGCCTACACGCCCTACCAGCCGGAAATCGCGCAGGGCACCTTGCAGATGCTGTTCGAATTCCAGACGCAGGTGGCGCGTCTCTACGGCTGCGAAATCGCCAATGCGTCGATGTACGATGGCTCTACCGCGTGCTGGGAAGCGATCGTGATGGCCGCTCGGCTGACCAGGCGGAACCGCATCCTGATGAGCGGCGGCGTGCATCCGCACTATGTTTCCGTCGCGCAGACCATGGTGCGCTTCACGCCGGGCCATGTCGACTACGAACTGCCCGTTCTCGCTTCCGACGCGGGCGACGACAGCCTGATGGCGCGGATCGACGCGGAAACCAGCTGCGTGGTGGTGCAGTACCCCGACATCATGGGCCGCATTCCCGACCTGCCGCGCATTGCCGAGGCAACTCATGCGGCGGGTGCTCTGCTGATCGTCGTGAACACCGAACCCGTGGCGCTGGGCGCGCTGGAAGCCCCCGGCAACCTGGGCGCGGATATCGTGGTGGGCGAAGGCCAGGCGCTGGGCGTGGGCCTGCAATTCGGCGGGCCGTACCTGGGCCTGTTCGCCATCACCAATCCCAAGCACGTGCGCCAGATGCCTGGTCGCTTGTGTGGGGAGACGGTGGATGCCGACGGCAAGCGCGGCTTCGTGCTGACCCTTTCCACCCGCGAGCAGCACATTCGCCGGGAAAAGGCGACCAGCAACATCTGCACCAACAGCGGGCTCTGCGCGCTGGCGTTCTCCGTCCACATGACCCTGCTTGGGGAAAAGGGGCTGACGGCGCTCGCGGCGGAGAACCATCGCCTCGCCTGCCTGGCCGCCGACAGGCTGGACAAGGTGCCCGGCGTGAGCGTGCTGAACGATGCGTTCTTCAACGAATTCACGCTGGTTCTGAACAAGGAGACCCGCCCGCTGGTGCGCGATCTGGCGACCAAGGGCGTGCTGGCCGGCGTGTCGCTGGGCCGCCTGTTCCCCGATGGCGAGGGGCGTGAAAACGGCCTGCTCGTCACCGTCACCGAGACCGTGACGGAAGAGGATATCGAGAAACTTGCCACCGTCCTCGAGGAGGCGCTGTCGTGAACACCATGAATGCAAGTGGCTGGAAGCCGGGAACTCCGGTGGCCCCCGAACACGGTGCCGAATACCCCACCGCGACCGGCAACAAGGCGCTGATGCTGGAAGAACCGCTGCTGTTCGAGCTGGGTACGCGCGACACCTGCGGGGTGGACCTGCCTGTTCCAGACGAGAATGCGAAAACGCGGCTGGGCAGCTTCGCCCGAAAGCAGCCCATCGGTCTGCCGGGCCTGTCGGAACCCGAAACGGTGCGTCACTACACGCGCCTGTCGCGACAGAACTATGCCATCGACCTGGGCCTGTTCCCGCTCGGCAGCTGCACGATGAAGCACAACCCGCGCCTGAACGAGAAGGTCGCACGGATGCCCGGCTTTGCCGATGTTCATCCGCTGCAACCGGTGGACACGGTGAAGGGTGCCTTCGGCGTCATCCACGAACTGGCGCACTGGCTGGTGGAACTGACCGGCATGAGCGCGGTCGCCATGAGCCCCAAGGCGGGCGCACACGGCGAACTGTGCGGCATCCTGTGCATCCGCGCCGCGCTGGAAGCGCGCGGAGACATGCGCAAGGTCGTCCTCGTGCCGGAAAGCGCGCACGGCACCAACCCCGCCACCGCCGCCTTTGCCGGTTACGAGGTTGAGGACATTCCCGCGAACGAGGATGGCCGGGTCGACCTTGAAGCCCTTAAGGCACGCCTGGGTCCGGACGTGGCGGGCGTGATGATCACCAATCCCAACACCTGCGGCCTGTTCGAGCGCGACATGAAGGCGATTTCCGACGCGGTGCATGCCGCGGGCGGCTTCGTCTATTGTGACGGCGCGAACTTCAACGCCATCATGGGCCGGGTGCGTCCCGGCGATCTTGGCGTGGATGCAATGCACATCAACCTGCACAAGACCTTCTCCACCCCGCACGGCGGCGGCGGGCCGGGCTCCGGCCCCGTGGTGCTGTCGGAAGCGCTGGCGCCCTATGCGCCGCTGCCTTTCGTCACGCGCGACGAGACCGGCGAGATCACGCTGGTGGAGGAGGAGAACGTGGGAGACGCCTTCCCCGGCAGCTTCGGACGGATGAGCGCGTTCCACGGGCAGATGGGCATGTTCACCCGTGCGCTCACCTATATCCTCAGCCATGGCGCGGACGGATTGCGGCAGGCATCGGGCGATGCAGTGCTCAATGCCAATTACCTGCTGCGAAGCCTGGACGACGTGCTCGATGCGCCCTTCGGCCATGCCGGGCACTGCATGCACGAGGCGCTGTTCGGCGACAAAGGCTTTGCGGAAGGAATGTCCACGCTGGACGTCGCCAAGGGTCTGATCGACGAGGGTTTCCACCCGATGACGATGTACTTCCCGCTGGTCGTCCACGGCGCCATGCTGGTGGAGCCGACCGAGACCGAGAGCAAGGCCACGCTCGACCAGTTCGCCACCGCCATGCGATCGGTGGCAGAGCGCGCGAAGGCAGGCGACGAGACGCTGAAGACCGCGCCTCACCATGCTTCACGATCCCGGCTCGACGAAGCCCAGGCCGCGCGCAAGCCGGTGCTGGCCTGGCAGGAGGAAGACCCGAGCTAGTTCCCCTGCAGGGAGCCTCGGGCGCCATCTGCTGAAGGCGCTCGCCTGTGCACCCGGCGCACAGGCGAGTGCCTCAATGCACGGATTTGGATTTCGTCGCCGCGTGAACGGGAGTGGTCCTCGACGCGAAGATCGCAAACATGCACAGCAATGCGTAGCAGACTGCCGGGACGATGAAGGCCACCGTATAGCTGCTCGCTTCCGAAACCGCGCCCACGATGTAGGGCACGGCGGCTCCTCCCACGATCCCCGTGCACAGCATGGCCGACGTCGCTTCCTCGCTGGCGGTCGAACGCTCCAGCGTCAGCGTGAAGATCACGGGGAACATGATCGAGTTGAACAGGCCGATGGCCAGGGCCACGTAGCCGGCTGACACCCCGCCCACGCTGAACACGTAGAGGCACATCAGCGCCGCCACGGCGGTGAAGATGGTCAGCAGTACGCTCGCCTTGAAGCGATAGAGCAGCGCGGAGCCTACCAGGCGACCGATGAAGGCACCGCCCCAGTAATAGGATACCAGCGCCCCTGCCTCCTGCAGGCTGATCCCCCAGGTATTATCGCTGTTGAGGAAAAGCGCCATCTGCGCCCCGATCGCGACCTCGGCACCGACGTAAAGGAAAATCGCCGCGGCGCCGATGAGCGCCCACCTGGCGCTCAAGGCATCGGCGATCAGCTGCCCCAAGTTCTTGCCCGAACCGATGACGGGCGCGGCGCTGGACACCGTCTTGCGCGCGAAGAAGAAGAACGCCAGCAGGGCCAGCAGCAGGCCGCAGATCCAGAAATAGGCGGTGTCGATACCGGCCAGCGCGTTGGAGCGAACCTCCTCGGTCAGGGCGACGCCCTCGTCGACCTCGACACCTTTCAGGAACAGCAGCGATCCCAGCCAGGGACCTATAATGGTGCCGAAGCTGTTGAACGTCTGCGCCAGCGTCAGGCGGAAGTGGCTTTTCTCAGGCGTGCCGAGCGCCGCTGCCAGCGGGTTTGCAGCGACCTGCAGGATGGTGATGCCGCTTGCCAGGACGAACAGGCCCAGCAGCACCAGGTTGTAGTTGGCGACGTTCGCGGCGCCCAGCATGATCAGGCAAGCCACCACCATCATTATCAGTGCCACCAGAATGGATGGCACGGCGCGCCACTTCGCGATCACGGCTGCTGCCGGAAAGCTGACGAGGCCGTAGGCGATGAAGAAGGCTGACGCCGACAGCATGGCCTGCCGGTCGTTGAGGGTGAAGATGCCTTTCACGGCCGCAACCAGCGGATCGATCAGGGAGGTGATGAACCCCCAGGCGAAGAACAGGGTGGTAACCGCGATGAATGCCGCGCGTACGGCTGCTTTCGGTTCGGCTTGTGTCGCCATGATCTAATCCCTCTCCCTGTCCGCGGCTTTGCCGAAACTCGCCTGCGATGTCTAAACCTTGATGCGTCTCAGAACGCGCAGCCGGTGCCCTCGGGCAGGTCTTCGCGCGCGATTTCGGCAATGCGAAACGTCAGGTCGGCCTCGGTGGCAAAGGTAATGCTGTCGCCAAGACTGCCTGCGCATTCCTGCGTGATCACCATCTCGCGCCAGCCCTTGCCCGCAGCATGGTCGAAATGCGGAGTCAGGTCGACAAGGCCGCTGTCGCCGATGCGAAGCGTCACGGGGCCGGAGGGCCGGTCGAGAACCTCGTAAGTCATGCGGTAGGCACCGCCGCTGTCCGCGTCTTGCGACAGGGTCAGCTGCGATCCGGCAGCCATGGCGATCTCGCGCGAATCCTCCTGCGCGTTGCGGTCATACCCGCGCGCAGTCACGCCGCCCGCGCTGCCCACCAGCAATGGCAACGACGCCCCGTTGCCCGCCGTGGCGCTGACACCGCTGGCAAGGCGGCCGGAGCCGAACAGGTCGAAGCTGACGTAATCCTCCAGCGCGGCGCAGCTTTCATCGAGCTCGCGCAGGGGCGAGGTATCGGCAAGCGCGCGGCCGTAGCCCAAGGGAAAGAGCGCCCCCTCAGGTGCGTTCAGCGGTTCGCCCGCGCAGTCGGCAGGCCAGCTGAACGACAGGCGTCCCGTCGCGTCGTGCGCGCCGGTCAGGATATCGGCGATACCCGCACCTTCGCTGCCCGGCAGCCAGGATGCGACGAAGGCATCGGATGCATTGAGCTCGCGGTTCATCCACATCGGTCGACCCGAGAGGAACACCGAAACCGTGGGGATGCCCTGTTCCTGGAACGCCCGCAGCAGGCGCAGGCCCTCCTCGTCGCGCAGGACCAGGTCGGGGCGGTCGCCCGCAAATTCGGCATAGGGCGTCTCGCCGAAGACGACCACGGCAACGTCCGGCCGGTCGGTGAAGGAGCCATTCACGGAAAGCTCCGCGGCTCCACCTGACGCTTCGACCGCGCTTTCCAGCCCTTCCCAGATAGAGGTCGCGTTCGGAAACAGGTCGCGCTCAAGTTCACGGCCACCCTGCCACGTCAGCGTCCAGCCACCCGCAGCCTGGCCGATGTTATCGGCGGCCTGGCCCGCCACGAGCACCTTTGCGCCCGGAGCCAGCGGCAGCACGCCGTCGTTCTTCAGGATCACCTGCGATTTCGCCACGGCTTCGCGCGCCAGGGCGCGGTGTTCGGGCGAGCCGAGCAGGTCGAACTGTCCGCCGACCCCGCGTTCGGACGGGCGACGGGCATCTTCACCCAGCAGTCCGGCGCGGTACTTCAGGCGCAGCACGCGGCCCACGGCCTCGTCGAGCCGGGCCATCGGAATCGTGCCATCCTCTACCTGCGCCACGAGGCTCTCCATCAGGGCGCGCCAGTCGTCGGGCACCATGTAGATATCGAGGCCCGCCATCAGCGACTGCGGACAATCGGTGACGGTGCATCCGTCCACCTGCCCGTGCCCGTTCCAGTCGCCGACAACGACGCCGTCGAAGCCCATGCGCTCGCGCAGGACGCCGCTGAGCAGTTCCTCGTTTCCGTGCATCTTGCGCCCGTTCACGGAATTGAAGCTGGCCATCACCACTTCCACCCCGGCCTCTATCGTGGCCGGATAGGGATAGGCGTGGATCGCCAGCAGTTCATCGATCGGCAGGTTCACGTCGCCCTGGTCCACGCCGTCCTCGGTGCCGCCGTCGCCCATGAAGTGCTTGGCCGTCGCGATCACGCGTCCGGTGCCGAGGTGATCGGCAGCAGCGGGATCGCCCTGCAATCCTTCCACCAGCGCCGCGCCGAGGCGGGCGACCAGTTCGGGGTTCTCGGAATAGCTTTCGTAACTGCGGCCCCAGCGATCGTCTTGCGCCACGGCGACCGTGGGGGAGAAGTTCCAGTCGATGCCGGTCGCCTCGATCTCGGCGGCAGTGGCCTTGCCAATGCGGCGCACGAGGTCTGCATCGCCGGTTGCGCCCAGCCCGATGTTGTGCGGAAAGATCGTGGCGCCGATCACATTGGTGTGGCCGTGGACGGCATCGGTTCCCCACATCGTGGGGATCACCGGCTCATCCCCCGGCAGCGGCTGCGCCGAGGCATCGTACATCTCGTCGGCATAGCGCAGCCACTCTGCAGCGGGCGCGAACTCGTCGCCGTAGGGGCCGCCGTTGCCGCCGTTCAGGTAGCTGCCGAAGCGGTAACGCTCCATGTCGGCAGGGGTGAAGGAATTGATCTGAGGCTGGATCAGCTGGGCGACCTTGCGCTCCGTCGACATGCGCGAAAGCAGGTCGGCAACGACCGCATCCTCGGTATCGGCAACAGCCGCGACCGGCGGCGTCTGCGCCGTCTCGGCTGGCACTGTCGCACAGGCAGAAAGCCCTATGGCCATCGCTGCAACGGCGACACCTGTCCGCCATCCGAAACCCGTCTTCATCACTCACCCCGGAAAATTGTTAACGTTCTCAATCGGGGTTCTTGCATGCCTTCGCAGGCTTGGCAAGCGCTAGTTCGGGCGGACCACGCTGCCCAGCAGGATGGCTGCAAGCGTCACGAGCGCAGCGAGCACCAGGAACAGTCCGGAAAATCCGAACAGCGGCACCATGGCCAGCGTCAGGCCGGGCATGACCAGCGAAGGCACGGTGTTGGTAAGATTGAACAATCCCAGGTCGCGCCCGCGATGCTGGGGTCGCGGAAGCACGCGCAGCGTCTGCGCGGAATGCAGTGCGAGGAAGATGGATGCGACAAGGCCGAACAGCCCGTATGCCATCATCGCCAGGGGAAGCGAGGGGGCCGCCGCCATCAGCACCAGGGCCACGCCGGTCAATCCCGCGCATACCGCCAGCGGCAGGATGGGCCGGTTGTTCCGGTCCGCCCACCGTCCCACCAGCATGGTGGCGGGCACGGCCACGAACAGCACGACGGTGAAGACCTGCGCCGCGTCATCGTCGCCGATGTCGGAGGAAATGCTGCGCAGCCAGATATAGAGGTAGGCGAACAGCGCTGCCTCGGCGATCTGCACCAGCAGGCGCGCCAGCCACATGCGAACTACCAGGGCGCGGGGGCGAGGGTCGCGCTCTCCCTCCAAGCGCGGGGCTGGCTCCATCAGTTCGGGGAAAGGCCGCGGCCTGGCGAAGAGCAGCACCGGCAGCACGCACAAGGCGACGAGGATGGCGACGATGGTCAGCCGCGTATCGGGTTCGGCCAGCCCGGGGATCGTCACCAGCGCGCCGGATGCCGCGCCCAGCGCCGGTGAAAAGGCCAGCAGTCCCCCGAGGAAACCCTTCTGCCGGTCGGGTACGAAGTCACCGGCAAGGGCGGCCAGCGGAGCCAGCATCATGTTGAGCGCGCATTGCCAGACCACGAGCAGAAAAAGGAGCATGGCCAGCCCATCCGCCTTCGCCATCGCGACCAGCAAGGTGCAGCTGAGCAGCAGCCCCGTGGCGATCCAGCCCCCGCGATTTCGCGTGCGGTCGGACAGCCAGCCGAAGGCGATGTTGGAAAGGCTGGCAGCCACCGCGCCGGCAAAGGCGCAGTAGGCCAGCCAGGTCACGTCCTCGCCCGCAGCCATGGCCTCCACCCGCACCGGCAGCAGGATCGTGAGGAACGGTACGTAGGCCATGGCACCCCCCGCAGCGGCGAGCGCGTAGAGCAGCATGAAACGCAGCGACTGGCGCTGCCCCGTGTCGGCCGCAGAGGCCGCTGCGTTCATTTGGTTTTCGGCGGCGGGGCGACAGACTGGCGTTCGACCAGGCTACCCTCGACGATCATCGGCATCGGCGGCAGATCCTCGCCGCGCTGCGCCTTGATCAGCAGTTCCACGGCCTGCGACACGGTTTCCGCGATGGGTTGATCGATCGCGGTCAGCGGCGGCTGGATGAAGCGCACCACGGGCGTGTTGTCGAAACTGATCAGCGAAAGGTCGCCCGGCACTCTCAGCCCCAGGTCGTGCGCAACCTTGTTGGCGGCCATCGTCATCTGGTCGTTGCTGGCAATGATGGCGGTCGGCCTGTTGCTGCGCGACAGCATCTTGCGGGCGGCCTTTTCGCCCGACGCAAAGCTGAAATCGCCGCGTTCGCAAAGGCCCGTGGTGTCGAGCCCGTGTTCCTTCATGGTTTCCAGCCAGCCTTCCTTGCGCCACTGGCTGAGCGCGTATTCGCGTGCACCCGCGATGAAGCCGATGCGCCGGTGCCCTTTCCCGATCAGGTACTCGGTCGCCATGCGGGCATGCGGCTTGTCGCCCATGGTGATCGCCAGGCCACCGTTCTCGCGCGAGCCGATGCGCACGAACGGGATCTTGTGTTTCTGAAGGAGACTGGTGATCAGCGCGTTGTCCCCGTGCGGCGGGGTCAGGATGACGCCATCGGGCTGCAGCGCCGCGATGGCGCCCCTCAGTTCGCGCTCCACGTGGTCGCTGTGGGTGTCGACCAGTTCGAAGATCAGGCGATAGCCGTATTCGGCGCATTTCAGCATGCCGCCCAGCAACATCTGGTCGATCCAGTCGCTGCCCTCGCGGGCGCGCCAATCCTCTATCGTGCGCTCACGGTCGTTGAGGGCCAGGATGAGGTAACTGCGCGATCCGCTCATCCGCTGTGCGGCGATGGACGGCACATAGCCGAGCTTGTCGATCGAGGCCTGCACCCGCTCCTTCATCTCGGGGCGGACATTGGCCTCGTTGTTGATGACGCGGCTGACGGTCTGCAGCGACACCCCGGCATCGGCGGCGACGTGCTTGATCGTCACGGATTGTCGGCGACGTGCCATTTGTGTCAGTCCCCCGTACAGCCACGACCGGTAGCCGCGTCTGCCTCGCATTGCCAGACGCGCACCCAGTCAATCTCCATCTGCTTCGGGAACCCCTGCGTGGAAACGCCGCCAAGGGCGGTGCTTTCCGGCCAGTTCCCGCCGATGGCAAGGTTCAGGATAAGGTAGAAAGGCTGGTCGAAGGGCGCCTCGGGATCGTCGCTCGAAACGGTGTACCAGTCCGATGCTTCGATGGTGCCGAACACCTTTCCATCCAGCGTCCAGCTGATGCGCCCCTTTTCCCAGATCGCGCCGTAGACGTGAAAGTCGCCGTCCAGCACCTGTGGCTCGACGATCTCGCGGTTCGTGTAGGTGCTGGAATCGCCATCGCCGCCGTAGTGCAGCGTGCCAAGGATGGAGCTCTCGCCGCCGGGCTCGCACGTGTCGCACTCCACGCCCAGATTGACGGCTTCGAGAATGTCGATCTCGCCCGCTTCGGGCCAGCCGCCGTAGCGATCGTCCGACGGCAGCATCCAGAACGCGGGCCACACGCCCTGCCCTTGCGGCAGCCGTGCACGCATCTCGAATCGGCCGTAGGTCCAGTCGGCCAGCCCCTGCGTGGTCAGTTTTGCAGAGGTGAACGGCTTCGTCGCCTGCTCGGTCATGTCGAACGACGGGCCGGCAAAATGAGCCGGCCAGGCAGGCCCGGTAAAGTCCTCGTCGCGGGCAGTGATGACGAGCGCGCCGTCCTCCACCGAGACATTCGAAGGCCGCGCGGTGTAGCACTGCTGCTCGTTATTGCCGCCGCCCCAGCAATCCTCGATCAGGTTCCAGCGCTCGGCGTCGATGGCATTGCCGTCAAAATCGTCCGCCCACACCAGCTGCCAGTCGTCGTCGTGCGGCATGGCCTGTGCCGGACCCGGTGCCTGCGGCGCAACCGCGGCACAGGCGGCAAGCAAGGGTGCTGACAGAAGACATGGAGCAAACGCAGTTCGCCGGATCTCGAGTGTCATTCTCTTGTCCTTCCGCGTTGCCTGGCAGCAGGCTCTTGCCTTTCGCGCCGCCAGGCACCGAAAAAATGGGCCCCCGCGTGGGAGCACGCAGGAGCCCATCTCGTAATCCCGTCCGGAGGAGCTTTCGACGTTAGAAGTCGAAACGGACGAGGAAAGTGAAGCGACGGTCGTTGCGGAAAGCCGAGCGGGTGACCCGCGTGCCGTCGTAATCGATCACCTGCGAGGTCTCGGTCACCTCGTCGAGCAGGTTCACGCCCTGGACCCCGACCTTGATGGAGTCGGTGATGTCGTAGAATATCGACGCGTCCAGCTGGCCGGTCGCCTCCTGCCAGATCGGCGAGAACGGGAAAATGTCGTCTCGCGGCGTGATCAGGAAGGCGGATCGCCAGTTGTAGGCGGTGCGCAGCGCAAGCGGGCCACGCTCGTAGAACAGCGTCGCGTTGACGGTGTGCTCCGAAATGCCCTGCAGCGGCTGTCCGCTCACGAAAGGGCTGCCGTTCAGCGGTGCGCCGGCGCTTGCCACGGAGGGCGAACCGATGCCCGAGATCAGCGGATTGGGGAAATCGTTGCCGTTCACGTAGGTGTAGGTGAACTGGCTTCCCAGGCCGCCGAGCGGTCCCGGCAGGAAGTCGTAGGTCTGCTGATGGGCGATCTCGACACCGTACAGCGTGCCGTCGATATCGTTGGCCGGACCTTCGATGATAACGTCCTGCGACAGACCGCTGGGGGCGGTGTAGTTCACCACGCCGGTACCGCGGCTGACGATGCCCGTGATGTCCTTCACGAAACCCGCCACCGTCAGCGAGCCGACGTCGTCGAAGTACCACTCCGCCGAAAGGTCGTAGTTCCACGATTCGACCGGGAGCAGGTTGCGGTTGCCGGTCGAGATGCTGAGCAGCGGCCCGGAGTCCACGCGACCGCTGAAGCCCAGCACGCCGCCAGCGTTGAAGAGCTGGAGGTCGGGACGCGAAATGCCCTTGGACACCGCACCGCGCAGGACCCAGCCCGTGCCGCTGTCCAGACGCACGTTGAGCGCCGGGAGCCAGTGGTCGAAGGTGATGTCGCGGTCGTCGGGAACGGCCTCACCGGTGAAGAGCGATGCGAACTCCGCCAGGCGCTGACCGGTGAGGTTACAATACAGACGCTCCTGACCGACAGGGACCGGAGTCTGGCACAGTGCCTGGATCTCCGCCACCTGCACCACGCCGTCGCCGTTGCCGCCGATCGAGGGATCGTCGAACTGGTTGGCCTGCGGGAAGCCGACCAGCGCATCCGAGCTCACCTTGGTCTCGACGTAGCGAAGACCGATGTTGCCGCCCAGCGACCAGCCGCTGTCGAAGTCATGCCCGAAATCGACGCGGGCATAGGCAGCCTTCGTGATTTCCGTGACGTTGGAGATTTCCGGCGGGCAGAAGGGATCGCACGCGATCGTCTCGCCGTTCACCGGGTTGGTATAGGTACGACCGGCGACGCCCAGGTTGAAGCGCTCCGGCGAGAACGAGAATTCGGAAATCTCGTCCCACTGCGGCTGGACTTCACCAGCCAGATAGTCGGCCAGGAAATCGTCGCCGCCGTAGAACCATGCCTGTCCGTTGGGGATCGGCGTTGCCGCCTCGCCGCGCTGGAAGTTCTCGGCGAACGGATCGCGCAGCTGCGAATACTCGGGGAATTCGTCGGTGAAGGCACCGCCGCCGGTGGCGAATTCCTGCCCCGGAAGACCGGTGTAGAGGCGGCCCGGGATGAACCCGTTGCCGAACGGACCCGGCCCCTCGGAGAAGCAGCCCGGACCTTCGCCCCAGGGGGCGCAGCCGCCGCGGCCGGTCCACGGGGCCGACAGGTTGCCCCAGGTGCTGAAGTTGGTGTTGCGGGTCGTGCGGTCGCGGTCCGCCCAGCGGGCGCCGAAGGCGGCCTTGCGGAAGAAGCCCTCGCCGATGTCGTATTCCACATCGCCACGCAGGGTGTACATCTCCCCGTCGTTCCGCTCGCGGCTGTCGAGGCCGAACCAGTAGTAGGTGTAGAAGCCGCTGGAGAAATAGTCGTCCGGCGCACCCATCGGCGCGATGAACTGCACGTTCGGCGTTTCGCCGGAAAGGTCGAGATCGATGTCGGCCCAGGTGCTCAGCGCTCCGAAGACGGAGTCGCGCGTCAGGTCGGACTGGACGATCTGGCCTTCGAAGTTGAAGCGCAGGCGATCGGTCACCTCGAAGAAGACATCGACGGAATAGTCTTCGGTGACGGTCTCGGTGTTGCGCAGGAAGCGCAGGGAGTCGACTGGGATGCCGCCCCAGCCGAACGGCGTGGCATAGGCATTGCCGACATTGTCGGTCAGGATTCCGCTTTCGAAAAGTCCGTCATCGTCGAAGGTGAAATTGGTGCCCGGACGGGGATCGGGTGCGGCAACACCGTCGTCAATACGGCCCAGCAGCGCATATTCCTCGGTGAAGAAGCTCGCCTTCGAGCGGAGGTACTCAGCCGTCACCAGGAAGCGGCCGTCGGTGCTTTCGAACTGGCCGATGGCCGAGATCGCCTCGCGGTCACGGTCGAGATCGGTCGTGCGAACACCCGCGTACTGCGGAACGATGACCGAACCGGTCGGCGGGAAATTGCTCTCGTCGTAGTTCTGGACATCGCCGAAGCCGCCCGAGTTCACATCGAACACGCGCAGACAGCCGCCCGAGAGGTCGGCATTACGATAGCACGGATCGGCAACCTGCGAGGCATCGGTGCGGCTCTGCAGTTCGGACCAGGAATAGGAACCCTGGATACCGAAGGTGCCGATCGCGGTGTCGAAGGTGTTGGATGCCAGGACGTTGAACGTGGGCGACCATTCTTCGCGAAGATCGCCATAGTTGGCTTCGATCGACCCGGCGACGTGCAGGCCCGGAGTGTCGAGCGGCTTGCGGGTAACGAGATTGACCAGGCCTGCAATCTGGCCCTCGATCATGTCGGCGGTCTGGTTCTTGTAGACCTCCACGCGGCCCACGAGTTCGGGCGACACGTCCTCGAAGCTGAGGCTGCGTCCGCCGGTGGCCGAGAAGATGTCGCGGCCGTTTAGCTCACTGCGGACGTAGGGAAGGCCGCGGATGATGACGCCGGTGCCCTCGACCGAGAAGCGGTCGGGGTCGGAGGTCTTCTCGAAGCGGCCGATGTTGACGCCCGGCACGCGCTGCAGGGCTTCGGTAACCGAACGATCGGGGAGCGCGCCGACATCTTCGGCCGTGATCACGTCGACGACGGTGTCGGCGTTTTCCTTGAAATCCTGCGCGGTCCGCAGCGAAGCACGGAAGCCGCTGACGACGATGACGTTCGCATCGGCCTCGCCCGCTTCCTGCGCGGCTTCTTCCTCGACCGTTTCCTGCGCAAGGGCGACATTGCTCACCGCCATGCAGAGCGCGAGGCTGGAAACACCCGCCAGCGCACGGCTGCGACGAGCGAACGAAAGACTGCTATCGATTCGAGCTGACACTGACTGCTCTCCCCATTGATCCGCCTGTATTAATTCGGGCGATATCGGATAAATACACTTGCACCCAAGCGGCGCGACGTGACCTGCATACCAATATTGTGATCGTTCACAACCGCAAAAAATGAACGTTCACATCGAGCGCCTTCTGGTGTAGCATTTTTGCAATAACCGCCTGCCGCGGCCTTGGGTGTGACGGAGGCCCGTCTCCTTTTGCGCCCGGGAGCAAAGCGGGCTAGGCGCAGCAGGGACAGGATCGGGCGAAGCGCATCATGGCAATCGAGAACATCGTAATCGTTGGCGGCGGCACGGCCGGATGGATGGCGGCGGCAGCCCTGTCGCGCCTGAAGAAGGGGCGCGATCTCGGCATAACGCTGGTGGAGTCCGAAGCGATCGGCACCGTGGGCGTGGGCGAGGCGACGATCCCGCCGTTCGTGGAATTCAACCAGCTGTTGCAGATCGACGAGCGCGAAATGCTCGCCGCGGCGCAGGGCAGCTTCAAGCTCGGCATCCAGTTCGTCAACTGGGGCGCCGTGGGGGACAGCTACATCCACCCCTTCGGCAACTACGGCTATCACATCGGCGACATGTCGTTTCACCACGTGTGGCACTTCATGAAGCAGCAGGGCGACAAGCGCCCGATCCAGGTCTTCAATGCAGAAACCATGGCCGCGTTCTTCGGCAAGTTCGCCCGCACCCAGGACACCAAGCGGGATGACCTGCCGCCGATCAATTACGCCTACCACCTCGACGCCGGCCGCTATGCCGGCTTCCTGCGCAAGTATGCCGAGACGCGCGGCGTCGTGCGGCAGGAAGGGCGGATCGAGGATGTGCAACTCGACGGCGAAAGCGGGGACGTCGCATCAGTCACGCTGGAGGGTGGACAGGTGCTGGAGGGCGACCTCTTCATCGATTGCTCGGGCTTTCGCGGCCTGCTGATCGAGCAGGCGCTGGAAACGGGATACGAGGACTGGACGCACTGGCTTCCGTGCAACCGGGCCGTCGCCCTGCCCTGCAACCGCGACGACGGCAGCCCGCCCCCGCCCTTCACCCGCGCGACGGCGCACAGCGCAGGCTGGCAATGGCAGGTGCCCCTGCAGCACCGCAACGGCAACGGCCATGTCTATTGCGATGCCTTCATGGAAGCCGACGAGGCGACCGACATCCTGGTGAACAACCTTGCCGGAAAGCCGACGGCCGATCCCAATCACCTGCGCTTCGTTACCGGGAGGCGGAAGAAGTTCTGGAACCGCAACGTGGTGGCCCTGGGCCTTTCGGCAGGGTTCATGGAGCCGCTCGAATCCACCTCCATCCACCTGATCAACACCGGCATCACCAAGCTGATCGCGGTGCTCTCGCTGGAAGGCATTACCGATGCCCAGCGCGAGACATTCAACCGCCTGACCGGCACAGAGTATCGCCGCATCCGCGATTTCCTCGTGCTCCACTACAACACCACCACGCGCGACGATTCCGAATTCTGGAACTACTGCCGCACGATGAGCGTGCCCGACACGCTGACCGAGAAGGTGGAACTGTTCCGCGAAACCGGACAGATCTTCCGCGAGGAGGACGAGTTGTTCACCGAAACCAGCTGGGCTGCGGTGATGATGGGCCAGGGCGTAGCCATGAAGGGCCACAACCCGATGGCCGAGGGGCTGGACCGGGAAGAGACCAGGAAGGAACTCGACGAGATCGAGAAGTCCATCCGGTATCTCGTCCAGCACATGCCGGGGCACGCCGAATACCTCGGCAAGTACTGCCCCGCCCCTCCTCTCTAGGTTGCCGGCCTTCCCCTTTCGGGTGTGAAATTTTCCCAATCTCGAATTGCCGCGCCAGTGTCATAGACCGGTCATGCAGCCTTGGCAGGACAGTCCCCGCTAGCGAACGAGCAGGGGCGAATGGACCGCATCACCATCTTCACGACCGACCGGGAGGCTGCCCGTTATGCGGACTTCACGCAGGGCGACGCGATCTTCCGTTTTACCCTGTTGCCGCCGGAGGGTCCGCTGTCGCTGGTTGACGGACGGGCCTGGGTATTCGTCGACTGGGTGATGGACACGCTGTCCGGCCTCGAGTTGGTGCGCCGTCTGCGCGCCGACCCGCGCATGCGCGATGCCCACATCACCATCGTGCTCGAGGAAGACGATCCCGACGACCGGCGCCGCGCTCTGAAAGCGGGTGCGGACGACTACGCGGTGGGTCCGCTCTCGCGCCAGGCGATGCTCGACCGGGTCCTTGCACTGTTTGCCGAGGGACGATCGGGGCCGAGGTTCCGTCTGATCGAATTCGGAGACCTGCGCATCAACGTCGCCGGCGAACAGGCGCGCTGGCGTGGCGAGCTGATCTGCCTGCGCCCCAACGAGTTCCGCGTGCTGCGCTTCATGGCGGAAAATCCCAACCGCGTGCTGTCGCGGCAGGAATTGATCGATGCCTTGGGCAAGGCCGGCGATCCCGATTATCTGCGCACCGTCGATGTCTGGATCAAGCGCCTGCGCCAGGGTCTGCGCACGGCCGGTGCCGGACACCTCCTGCGCACGGTCCATGGTCGCGGCTACGTCCTCGATCTGATCTGACGGTATCCGATAGCGCGGAGGCACGGGGGACAACTGAAACGGCCCCCCGCACGCGGCGAGGGACCGTTCGGATCCACAAATCTCCGGTCTAGAACGTCAGCGAGAGCGACGCGCCCAGTTCCATCCCGCGATCGTAGGTATTGATATCGGCGCGGTTGGTGCCGTCGGTCTGGAATTCCTCGTACGGGCGTCCGAAGATGTTGCGCGCTTCCAGCTTCAGTTCCGCTTCGCTGCCGAAGAGGTCGAAGCCCTGCCGCGCCACAAGGTCCACCCGCAGGCCGGGATCCTCGATGATGTCGGGAAGGCCCGAGGTGCCGCGGCTGGTCACGCGCTCGCTGGCGTAGGATACCAGCAAGGTGAATTGCTGCAGCACGTCGACATCCTCCAGGCTGACCTGGAAGTTGGCGAGATGGTCGGACTGCCCGGTCAGCGGCACGCCGTCGACGAACAGGTTGGTTGCCGGGATTTCGCCGTTGGGGAACAGCAGGGTCGTGTCGTCCGGACCGACCGAGATTTCAGAATTGGTGTAGGTGTAGTTGGCGATGAACAGCAGTTCCTTGCTCTCGAAGAAACCGCCCCAGTTCATGAGATCGAACGTGTACTGAAGATCGGCCTCCACGCCCCATAGGGTGGCGCTGGGAGCGTTGGCGAAGCTGGTCAGCTGGTCGTTGTCAGAGAAGCTCGAGAACGCCTCGATGGGGTTCTCGATATCCTTGTAGAACCCGGCCACCGACACGCGATCGCCACCGCCGAAGTAGTATTCGCCGCGCAATTCGAGGTTGGTCAGTTCGCTGTCCACCAGGAAGGGGTTGCCGTTGAACTGGCGGTTGGTTTCCGGATCGTAGTAGGTCTGGAAGATCAGTTCGCGGAATTGCGGACGGGCCAGCGTCATCGAGCCGTTGGCGCGGATCTGCAGGTCCTCGACCGGCTCCCAGGTGATCGTGGCGGCGGGCAGCCAGTATTCGTTGTCGAGCAGCGTCGAGCTGGCCGAGTTGAGCGGCGTGGCGAACACCTCGACCGGGTCCACGGTCTGCTCGGCAGTCTCGTAGCGCACGCCCACGTCCAGCAGCACGCCCAGCGTGGGCTCCCAGTTGATCTTGCCGTAGGCGCCATGAATGGTGAGCGCGGCGATGAAGGCCGGGTCAGACTGCGTGGATTCGATCAGGCCGACGTCGAATGCGTCGAGGATCGCATCGCCAAGCAGCAGGTCGGGCCGCAGCAGGCCCACGGCGTCGGGGAAGCTGGTCGGGGCGTTGAACAGGAATTCGCGGCGCTCGGAATAGCGTTCTGTGTCCGAATAGGCGTAGCCGCCGGTCAGCGATAGGCCGTCGGCCAGTTCGAAACTGATGTCGATGCCGCCCGCCCACAGCTCTTCCTGCAGGTCGGAGAAGACAACGGTGGCGTCGCCCGTCTGACGGTCGAGCACGTTGATGAAGTAGTCGCTGAGCGGGCCCTGCGCATTGTCGCGCACATAGGTGAAGGTGTATTCGTAGGGCGCCTCGCGGTCGGTGCGGGCGTATCCGCCGCGCAGATCGACGTTGACGCCGCCGAATTCGAGTTCGGCCACCAGCTGGCTGTCGATCAGCTGGCGTTCGTACCACGCTGTCTGCTGCTGCTGGATGCTGTCGTCGTCCTGGAAATCCTCTCCTTCGGAGAAGCGGGCCAGTTTCGTCGTGTCGCGAATGAACAGGTTGGTCCAGCGGAACTGGTGGTCGCCCAGCTCCAGGCCGAAGCCCAGCAGCGCATTCACCAGCACGTTGTTGTCGGTGACGTTGTCGACGAAATCGCTGTCCAGCGAGAAGTCGGCCAGCACCGCCTGCGAGGTGATGTTGCGCGTGCGCCAGCTATTGCTGATGGAACCGGTGAGCACCACGCCCAGCAGGCCATCGCCGAACACGTCGAGAGAAGTGCCAGCGGTCAGGCCAGCCGACCAGTTCGGCTGCACGTCGCCGATCTTCTGCAACACGATCAGGTTGGGATTGCCGAGCTGCTTGCCGATATCGAGCTGCGTGACCGGTGCCTGGTTGAAATTCTGCTGCGGATCGAGCGGAACGTCGCTGAGGCGGAGGCCGCTGTCGAAGAAGGTCTGCAGCGCGGGCGGAATGTCGCGCGTGCCGTCGTCGAAGCCGAACCAGTCGTAGTCGGACCCGTAGTAGCCGAGGCCGTTGCTGAAAGTGGTCTCGGTGTCGCCGCTGATGCCACCGCTGATTTCCAGAAAGCTCTCTTCCGGAACGGCCCGCGTGGTGAGGTTGATCACACCGCCGCCGAATTCGCCTGGAAAGTTTGCCGAATAGGTCTTTTGGACGAGGCTGGACGCGACGACGTTGGTGGGGAAGATATCGAGCGGGACGACGCGGCTGAGGGGCTGCGGCGACGGCAGCGGCAAGCCGTTGAGCAATGCCAGCGAGTAACGATCGCCCAGGCCACGGACATAGACGTAACCGTCGCCCTGCACGGAAAGACCGGTAACGCGGCCCAGCGCGCCGGCGATATCGCCTTCGCCGGTGCGGGCGATCTGTTCGGTGGAAAGGACGCTGACGACCTGCGTCGAATTGCGCGTGGGATCGCGATTGATGCGCCCCGTCACGATGATCGATCCGCCGGGCACGGAGATGTCCGGATCCTCGAACTCCTCCTCCTGCTCGTCGAGGAGGGGATCTTCCTGCCGGTCAACCTCTTCCTGGGTCGGTGCCTGGGCGCCGCCGGCGTTGGGGGTACCTGCGGTGCCCTGGGCGAATGCCGCGCCGGGTATTGTGAGCGCGGTGGTGAGCAGAAGCAGCCCCGCCAGCCGCTTGCCAGTCGTCATTGTCATGACTCCCTCATGAGTCGATCCGGAAAATCAAGGCGGACCCGCAAGCCCGCCGCGTCAAAAAGCGAAAGAGGGGAAGCCGCCGGGCAGGCCCGGAAGTGCTTCCCCTCCTTCAGGGTCATCAGAAGACCGGGATGCCCGTGCAGTTGCCGGTGTTGTTGCCGAAGGTCAGGGCCGAGCTGTCGCAGGTCCAGCCCTGCGTCCAGTCGTTGGCGGCCGACACGGCACCGATGAAGGTGACGGTCTCGAAGAAGCTGGACAGCGCCGTCGCGTCGAAGATCGGGGTGTAGCCGTCTTCGTTGGCGCCGTTCAGGTAACCGTTCTGGATGGTGTTGGTGAAATCCTTGGTGTTGCCGGCGCCGGCATCGAAGGCCGCCTCGGCATCGGCGGCGCTCACGCCATCGCTGCCGTCGCGGAAGTTCGTCTGGCAATCCAGCGCGACGGATTCGAAGCGCGGGGCTCCGTTTTCGTCAGGCTGGCCGGAGGTGGCGATCGTCTCGGTCTGGTCGATGCGGATACAAGGCGTACCGGCAGCCGAGGCGTCGATGATCACCGAGTTGGCGATCAGGTAGTCGGCCGCACCGCGGATGCGCACGACCTGATCGTCGTCCTTGCGCTGGATCAGCGTGGCGTTGACGAGGTTGGTCTCCTGGCGCGGCGTCTGCTGGTACAGGCCGTTGTCGGAGTCCGCCTCGATGATCGCGTCGCCGGCACCCGCGCGCTGGGCCACCAGCACGTACTGGGCGTTCAGCTTCACACCGGTGTCGGAGTCGAGCGAGTCGTCCTCGGCACCTGCCACGATCAGGTTCGAGATGTTCACCTCGCCGCCGAAGAATTCGACACCGTCGTCGGACGAGTTCACCGACTGGATGAAGCTGAGCTCGGTGTTGTTGCCGGTGCCGCCGGTGGTCAGCGACTGGAGTTCGCTGTCGCCGGAAAGGACGAAGCCGGAATAGCGGATCTGGACGTAGCTGAGCGTGCCCGAGCTGTCGTTCGGGCTGGCGCCGCCGAACAGGTTATCCTGTGCGGAGCCTTCGACCAGACGGTCGCAGTTCACGGTGCCGGGCGTTGCGCCCGATTGGCGGCAGTCGGTGACGGGAGCCGTGCCCGACAGCACCACGCCGCCCCACTGGCCCGAGGAATCGGCATTGTTCAGGCCGAGCACGTTGTCGCGGCTGGTGAAGATGATCGGCTGGTTGACGGTGCCCACGGCATCGATGTTGTTGCCGCGCTCCACGTTCAGGAACGACGAGCCGCTGGCGTAGATGATGACGCCGGGCTCGATCGTCAGGGTCACGTCGGGATTGTTGCCGTCGGCCGTCGGGCCGCCGTCGGTGCCGACGCTGACCTGACCGGCCAGGCGATAAAGGAGGCCATCGATGCGCGGCAGCGTGGTGTCCGCCGTGAAGCGCTGCGGCGTTGCGCAGACGCGCCATTCGCCCTCGGGGCCGGTGATCGTGCCTTCGTCGGCCAGGCCAGCCGGGTCGTTGACGGTCGGGCAGCCATTGGCCGGCGTCACCAGCGGGCCGGACGTCGGCGTGGGCGTAGGCGTTGGCGCGGAGGTCGGAGCCGGGGTGATGATCGTCACGTTGCCACCGGTGCCAGGCGAAGCGATTTCCTCGGCGCCGCAGGCGGCGAGCGCCATGGCCGAACAACCGAGTATCAAAGAGCGAGAAAGATTAGTCACAGCGAACGGTCCCCTCAAAAAACCGAGAATCAGGTGAAGCGAAATGCGATGTCGCGAGAGGACGGCTAGGCGCGCCAGATTACACTTTGGCGACCGTGTGACGGATTTGCGTTACAGAGTGTCACATACCGGCGAGGACATTGTTTTTACTGCACAAAAAACTTGTCCACGGTTTGACTATTGCACTTTTATGACAATGTGACGGTTTTATTGCATTGGTGTAATATGCTGCGCAAAATGGCTGCCAACGATTTGGGAGAACCATCATGTTTGCAACTCTGACCACGGCGTTCCTGATGCTCGCGCAGGCCGGGCCTTCCGCCGCGACCACGCAGCCCGACATCGAGACGCGCGACGTCGAATACGAAACCATCGTCTCTGGCGACGCGCGCGAGGCGATTGCCCAGCTTGAACTGGCCCGCGCCGAAAACCCCGGCGATCCGGCTCTGCTCATCAACCTTGGCGCAGCCTATGCCGCGATCGGCGAATACCGATTGGCCGAGCAGGCCTACCGCGATGCCATCGCCAGCGACGATCGTTACGAACTGGAACTGGCCAACGGCGACTGGATCGATTCGCGCCGCGCCGCGCAGCTGGCGCTTCTCTCGCTGGAGGATGTTTCCGAATAACGCCGCCACAAGGCCTGCCATGCAGGCCATATAATATGGCGTCGATAGCGCGCTGGTGACTATCCAACGCACCTCGGGCCCGGAGAGCATCGCTTTCCGGGCCCCTTCCTTTGCTGCCGGGCCGGCCCGATTTTGCCCGGACTGTCATGGCGTTGTCATTTGTTGTAAGCATTGGGGCCGCTCTGGAGGGCCCGAATGATTCTGCGTTTCTGCACATCCACGCTTGCGCTTGCGCTGGCCGGATTCTGCGCGCTTCCCGCGCAGGCCGATGTGCTGGAAATCTCCGACGCGGGAGAGGCGCAGTGGATCGCCGGGCCGGTGGCGAAGGTGGAAATGAACGCCGTCCTGCCCCCCGTGCCGATAACGGAAGTGCCTGAAATCGCGGCGTCGCTGGTGCCCGAAGGGGCCGTGGCCGATACTGCCGAACATTCGTCCGCCATTCCCGCTGCCTATGCCGATTACGTGGCAGAGCTTGCGCTGCGCTTCGATCTCAGCCCGGCGCTTATCGAGGCCGTGGTATGGCAGGAAAGCCGCTGGCGCGAGGATGCGGTTTCGCCGGTCGGCGCGCGCGGCCTTGCCCAGCTGATGCCCGGCACCGCGCGCGACCTGGGCGTAAATCCCGACGATCCGCGCGCCAACCTGGAAGGCGGCGCGCGCTACCTGCGCGAGCAGCTGGACCGCTTCGATGGCGATCTGGAAAAGGCGCTGGCCGCCTACAATGCCGGACCGGGACGGGTGATCCGTTCAGGCGGCATTCCGCGCATACGTGAAACTCAGGTCTATGTGGCCGCGATCATGGGCCGCCTGTCCGATCATTCCCGGAGTTCCGACTGACAATGAATGCTTTCTTTCGCCTGGCCGCAGCTGTCGCGGTGCTGGTTGTTCCCACCAATGCCTATGCGCAGGATCCTGCCGGATCGGGCCCCATCAACAACGCGCTTGCCTGGATGCAGAACACGCTGCTGGGCAGCGTGGCGACGGCCGTCGCCGTGATGGCCGTCGCGGCCGTTGGCTTCATGATGCTGACGGGCCGGATGAACTGGCGCTTCGGTGCGACCGTGATCCTGGGCTGCTTCATCATCTTCGGTGCCGCCTCGATCGTGGCCGGCATCCAGGGCGCAGCGGGTTAAGGGGCCAAAGAGATGCAACTCGTCCGCCATCCCGTCCATCGCGCGCTCACCCGCCCGCAGATGTTCGCGGGCGTGACGTTCAACTATTTCATCATCAACGCGCTCGTGACGACCGAGGCCTTTCTCATCCTTAAGAGCCTCTGGATCCTGCCGATCCCCATCATCATGCACGCGATAGGATACTTCGCCTGCCTTCGCGAACCGCGCATCTTCGACCTGTGGCTGACCAAGGTCAGCAAGTGTCCGCGGGTGAAGAACTACAGCCGCTGGGGCTGCAACAGCTACGCCGCCTGACGCGCGGCAATTGAACCGCCGCCCGCGACGGTGCGGCACGGAGTGAGACCATGAAGAGCAAGTGGCCCGGTAAGTGGCTTGGAGCCGCCGCCTGGAGCGCCAAGGAAGCGCAGGCCGGTGAGCGCCTGCCCTATGCGCGGCTGGTCGACGAGAACGTGCTGCTGCTGCGCGACGGATCGCTGATGGCCGCGCTGCAGGTGCCCGGCCTGCTGTTCGAGACCGAGGATACCGACGCGCTGAACGCCCATGCGCAGAGCCGCGAGGTCATGCTGCGCAGCAACCTCGATGCGCGTTTCGTGCTCTATCATCACGTGATCCGCCGCCGGGTCAGCGTGGAACTGGATGCCAGCTTCGACGATCCGCTTTCGGCCCATATCGATCGCCGCTGGCGCGAGAAGCTGTCGAGCGGATCGCTGTTCGTGAACGACCAGTTCGTCTCGCTCGTGCGCCGGCCCGCGCGCGGCAAGGCTGGCCTTGCCGAGAAGGCGGGCAAGCTGTTCAAGCGCCGCAACGAGGAAGAGCCGGTCGATCCCAAGGATCTGCGCTCGCTTCGTGCTGCGTTGCAGGCGCTGGCCGCCAGCCTGGGCGATTACGGCGCGCAGCCACTTGGCGACTATGTCGGGCCGTCTGGCAATACCAACAACGAAGTGCTCGAACTGCTGAGCGCGCTCTACAACGGCGAGATGCGTCCGGTGCGCCGGCCCGAGGTCGAGACCGACATCGGCAAGATGCTGCCGTACCGCCGCGCCAGCTTTGGCCTGGATGCGATGGAGCTGCGCGGCAGCGGCGGGGCCGATTTCGCCTCGATCCTCAGTCTCAAGGACTACCCCGACGCCACCAGCCCCGGCCTGCTGGATGGCATGCTGCGCCTGCCCTACGAGATGATCGTGACCGAGAGTTTCGCGCCGGAAGAAAGGCAGACCGCGCGCGAGAAGATCGACCTTGCCATCCGCCGCCTGAAAAGCGCTGACGAGGAAGCCCAGTCCGAACGCGCCGAGATGATGGCCGCGCGCGACGAACTTGGCGCTGGCTCGGTAGCATTCGGCGACCATCACCTTTCCGTGCTCGTGCGCGAACGCAATCTCGACCGGCTGGACGATGCCACGGCCGCCGTCGCCGCCAGCCTGGCCGATACGGGCGCCATTGCCGTGCGCGAGGACACCAATCTGGAGCCTGCCTTCTGGGGCCAATTCCCGGGCAACGAGCATTACCTGGTGCGCCGTGCCATGATCTCCACCGCCAACATGGCGAGCTTCGGATCCTTGCACGGCATGGCGCTGGGGCAGGCCGAGGGCAACCACTGGGGCGATGCGGTCACGCTGTTGCAGACAACCAGCTCGACGCCCTTCTTCTTCAATTTCCACACCGGCGACCTGGGCAACTTCTCGGTCATCGGCCCGTCGGGTTCGGGCAAGACCGTGGTGATGAACTTCCTCGCCGCGCAGGCGCAGAAATTCTCGCCCCGCACCATCCTGTTCGACAAGGATCGCGGCGCGGAGCTGTTCATTCGCGGGATCGGCGGCACCTACGACCGCATCCGGTCGGGTGAGCCGACCGGCTTCAATCCGCTGGCGCTGCCCGATACGCCTGCCAACCGCGGCTTCCTGCGCGACTGGCTCTCGGTGCTGCTGAAGGCCGAGGGGCCGGAGGAAAGCGCCACCATCGCCTCTGCCGTGGACGCGGCCTACGCCAACGATCCTTCACTCCGCCGCCTGCGCCACTTCAAGGAACTCGTCTCGGGCGCGCGCCGTCCGCAGCCGGGCGACCTGGCGGATCGCCTGTCTGCCTGGATAGAGGACGGCGAACACGGCTGGCTGTTCGACAACGAGGCCGACCGGCTGGACTTGTCGACCCGCGTGATGGGCTTCGACATGACCGCGCTGCTGGAAAATCCCAAGCTGCGCACGCCGGTGATGATGTACCTGTTCCACCGCATCGACGAGCGGCTGGACGGCCAGCCCACCATGGTGCTGATCGACGAAGGGTGGAAGGCGCTGGACGATGAAGTGTTCGCCGCGCGAATCCGCGACTGGCTGAAGACCATGCGAAAGCGCAACGCGCTGGTCGGCTTTGCCACCCAGTCGGCGCGCGACGCGCTGGACAGCAAGATCTCCACCGCGCTGGTGGAGCAGACCGCCACCATGGTGTTCATGCCCAACGCCCGCGCCCGGGCGGAAGACTATTGCGACGGCTTCGGCCTGACCGAGCACGAGCTGGCGCTGATCAAGTCGCTGCCCGCCCATTCCCGCTGCTTCCTCGTCCGCCAGCCGGACGCCAGTGTCGTGGTGCGGCTCGACCTGTCGGGCGCGCCCGAAGTGCTCACCATCCTTTCCGGCCGCGAGAGCAGCGTGCGCCGGCTCGACCTGCTGCGCGAGGCCGTGGGTAACGATCCCGCGCAGTGGTATCCGGCGCTGACCAACCGGCCCTGGCCCGGACATGGTGATCCGCAGGACGAAGACGACGACTTCAACTGGCAGGCCGCGGAATGAGCGCCGCTTCCACCTCGACCAGCGTAGGCGTGGAATGCATGCGCGCCATGGAAGGCGTTGGTGCCGGCATCGGCGCGTCCCTGCGCGGCGTGGACTGCGCCGCCAGCGAAATGGCGCAGGCCGCGTTCAATCGCCTGTTCAGCGCAGAGGGCAGCTTTGGCCCCGCGCTTACCATCCTGCTGACGCTCTGGATCGCGTTTCTCGGCTTCGGCCTGATCACCGGTCGCATGCGTCTTGGCCTTTCATCGCTCACGCCGCGCATGGTCACGCTGGTGCTGGTCATCACCTTCGCCACCAGCTGGGTCGCCTTCCAGAGCGTGTTCTGGAACCTGGCGGTGGGCGCGCCGGACCAGATCGCAACGGTGCTGATGGGTACGGACGGTTCTGCCACCACGATCTTCGCCGACAAGCTGGACGTGGTGATGCTTTCGCTGATGGAAGCATCGGGCGGGGATGCGATGGCCAACGACACCTCGATCTTCTCGCCCCCGGGCCTGCTGTGGTCGGGCGGCACGATGCTCCTGCTGGGCACCGTCGGCGTGCTCGCCACGTGCAAGATCGCGCTCGCAATCCTGATGGGCCTTGGTCCGATCTTCATTCTTCTGGCGCTGTTCGACGGCACGCGCGGCCTGTTCGTGGGCTGGCTGAAAGGCGTGGTGCTGATGGCACTGGCCCCGCTGTTCGCGGTGCTCGGCGGATCGCTGATGCTGGAACTGGCTATCCCGGTGCTCTCCAGCCTCTCCGCCAATCCCGGTCAGATCGACGTTCGCCCGGCGATGGCCTTCTTCATGATCGGCGCGGTGCACCTGGCGCTGATGTTCATGGTGCTGAGGGTTGCCACCACCATGGTGGCCGGGTGGAGCGTCTTCGGCCTTTCCGCCAATGCCGGGGCGGACGAACGCGGCGGGATCAACACCGCCGCTGCGTCCCCCGCCGCAGCGCCCCTGGCCCCGGCTCTCACCGGAAGCACGGCGCGCGAACGGGCGGCGCAGACCGCCCCGCCTACGCGCGACATTCGCGTCACCGCGTCCACCCCTCTCGCAGCCAACGATACCGGCGGCGGATCGACGCGTGTGCGCGAGACGAGAATCGTGCAGCCCGGCGGGCCTGGCGAACAGGGCCGCAACGGTTCCACCACCCCATCTCGGGCACGCGGTATCGGCAGCCGCTTCAAGTCCGCACCCGTACGTTCTTCGGAGAAAATGCAATGATCCGCGAAAGCATCGCCGCGATGCTGCTGGCATCCACCCTGATGGCCGCCCCCGCCCTGGCGCAGGACCCGCGCCTCGTGGAACGGCTTTACGATCCCACACAGGTCGTGCGGATCGAGGGCAAGGTGAACGTCCAGTCCACCATCCAGTTCGGCGAAGGCGAGGCGATCGAGAACGTCGCCATCGGCGACAGTCAGAGCTGGCAGGTCACGCCCAACCGCCGCGCCAACCTGCTGTTCGTGAAGCCGCTGGAGCCGCGCGCCAGCACCAACATGACGGTGGTGACCAACAAGCACACCTACCTGTTCGACCTTGTCGCCACGCCCAATACGCGGACGCCGCTGTACGTCCTCACCTTCACCTACCCGGTCGAAGTGGACCCGGTCGAGGATGAAGCGGGCGTCCTCGCCTCGGCCAATGCCGCACCGGGCGAAGGCCCCAACGCCATGGAACTGGCCGCCGCGAACGACGACTATGCCGTGCTCGATCCCACCCTGCTGAATTTCGACTGGGCCGCCAGCGGCAGCGCCGCCCTGCTGCCCGAGCGCATCTACGACGACGGGTCCGCCACTTTCCTGGCCTGGCCCTCCGGCCAGCCCATGCCTGCCATATTGGTGAAGGATCACGAGGGTACCGAAGGCCCGGTGAACTTCGCCGTGCGCGGAGACACCATCGTGCTCGACGTGGTGCCCAGCGAAATCATCCTGCGCTCGGGAGACGATGCGGCCATGCTCGTCAACGAAGGCCCGCTCGGCGCGGTAAATGCCGACGGAACGGCCCAGCAGGGCGCCTGATCGCGATTCTGGAGTAAAGAACATGAAACTTGCCATGCGCCTGCCCGAAAAGACCGCCGGTCATGCCAACGACGAGGATCCGCGCGACGGCGAGACGACCGAGGTCATCGACCTTGCCAGCCGCACCTCCTATCCGGCGGTGGCCAATCGCAAGGGCAACAAGGATGCTCTGGGGCTGCTGGCCGGTGTCGGCTTCGTCGCCCTTCTGGGCGCGGCGACATTGTGGGGCCTGAACGCCAGCCGCACCGATGAACAGCAGGCCGCCGATGCGGGGCCCGCCTCCGTCGCGCCGCCCCCTGCCCCGGCAGACCTCGCCGCATCGCCCACCGATGGACTACCTAGCGCCAATGCCGGTGTCCTGCCCGCCGGCGATCCTGCGCCCTCCCCGGTGCTGGCGCGGGTTCCCGATGGCAACGTGGCCGTCGGCACGGCAACCAACCCCTATTCATCGCCCACGCTGGTCTATGACGGCGGCGTCGCGCCAAGCAGAGCGGCCGCCAACGCAGCAGCGGCGGAGGCTGCAGCAGCCGGCGCTTCGTCCAACAGCGTCGTGCCCGGCGGCGGCGCGGCCAACGAGTTCGCCGCCCGCATCGGCGGCGTCGGCGGCGGCCCCGCCCTCGCCACGCAGGACGTGAACCCGACCACCACGGTTACGCAGGGCACCATGATCCCCGCGATCCTGGAGACGGCGATCAACACCGACGTGCCCGGCTTCGTGCGCGCCGTGGTAAGCCAGGACGTGCGCAGCTTCGATGGCAGCCGCGTGCTCATCCCGCGCTCCAGCCGCCTTGTCGGCCAGTACCAGTCGGGCCTGCAGGCCGGCCAGCGCCGGGCCTATGTCATCTGGCAGCGCGTGATCCGTCCCGACGGCGTCACCGTGTCGCTGCAAAGCCCTGCCACGAGTTTCGATGGCACGGCGGGCCTGGAAGGCGAGGTGGACAGCCATTTCTTCAGCCGCTTCGGTTCGGCCATGCTGCTGTCGGTCATCGGCGGGCTGACCACGATCGCCAGCGGCGGCGCCTCGGTGGTGCTTGGCGGCGGGCAGAACGCGGCCAGCACCGCCTTGCAGCAGGACGGCCAGCGACCGCCCACCGTGCGCGTGCGCATGGGTGAGCCGATCCGCGTCTACACCGCGCGCGACCTTGATTTCAGTCAGGCCCCGCAGGTCAACTGAGCGTGAGGGATTGATCGGTGTCGGCTGAAATCCACCGCCTTGGCGAGGAGCGCGAGCAGGGGGCCGCGACGGACGAGCGTACGCCGCTGGCTGGCCCGCCTGCCGACGCGCCGCAGGTTCCGACCGGCTCCGTATATCTCGACGCCTATCTTGCGCCCTTCCGCGACTGGCTGGAACGCGACACCGTTACCGAGATCCTGGTCAACCGGCCCGGCGAGATGTGGGTGGAGGACGCCGCCAGCCCCGGGATGCAGCGCATCGAAAACGATGCCATCGACGATAAGCTGATCCAGCGGCTGGCCGAGCAGGTCGCCCGCATCAGCCACCAGGGCATCAACCGCGAGCACCCGCTGCTGGGCGCAACGCTGCCCGACGGCGCGCGCATCCAGTTCTGCGGCCCGCCTGCCACCCGCAAGCACTGGGCCATGGCCGTGCGTCGCCATCGGCGGCTGGACCTGCCACTGGATGCCTATGACACGGGTCCGCTGTCGCAGCCGAATGAAGCCGACATGCCCGACCCGCAGGAGCAGCCCGTCGAATTCCTGCGCGCGGCGATCCGGGCGCGGAAGACCATCCTGATTTCCGGCGGCACCAGCACCGGCAAGACGACCTTCCTCAACGCGATGCTGGGCGAAATTCCCCGCGACGAACGCGTGGTGCTGGTGGAGGACACCCCCGAACTGAAATTCCCCGGCGCCAATGCCGTGGGCCTGGTGGCCGTGAAGGGCGAGCTCGGCGAAGCGAAAGTGACCGCCAACGAGCTGCTGCAATCGGCGCTTCGGCTGCGACCCGACCGGATCGTGCTTGGCGAATTGCGCGGGGCCGAGAGCGTGTCGTTCCTGCGCGCCATCAACACCGGCCACCCCGGCAGCTTTTCCACCATCCACGCCAATTCGCTGCGCGGCGCGCTGGAGCAATTGAGCCTGATGGTGATGCAGACCGGCATCGGCCTCTCACGGTCCGACACCATCTCCTATTCCGCCAGCGTGATCGACGTGATCGTCCAGCTGAAACGGGCGGAGGGCAAGCGTGGCATTGCCGCCATCGCCCGCGCCGCGGACCTGGTGGAAACCTGGAACTGAACGGCACGGTAAGGCGCTGACCCATTGCGCCTGTCCGCCGATTGCGCGACACAGCAAGGCCATCTCGCAGCAGGAGCGTTTGAGGAGCCATGAGCACCGCCCCCGAGTCCGTCACACCCTCGCCGCCGCAAGGGGCTGACCCGGACCTGCTGTCTCCCGAAGAACGCTATTTCAACCGCGAACTGTCGTGGCTTTCGTTCAACCAGCGCGTTCTGGCCGAAGCCAATCGCAGTTCGTACCCGCTGCTGGAGCGGATGCGGTTCCTGTCGATATCCGGCAGCAACCTCGACGAATTCATGATGATCCGCGTCGCCGGCCTTGCCGGACAGGTGCGCAGCGGCGTCGCCGAGATGTCGCTGGACGGGCGCACGCCCAAGCAGCAGCTGATCGCCATTCAGGAAACCTTTCGCGAACTGGAGCGCGGGCAGCAGGAAACGCTCGCCCGGCTGCGTCCGCTGCTGGCCGAACAGGGCATCCACATCACCGGGGAAGACCGGATCAACGAGGATGCCGAGAACTGGCTGCGGCATTATTTCCTCGATCACATCATGCCGGTGATCACCCCGCAGGCGATCGACCCCGCGCACCCCTTCCCCTTCGTCGCCAACCTCGGACTTGGCGCACTGTTCAACCTCACGCGCAAGGACGACGGCAGCCGCCTGGTGGAGATGGTGCTGATACCTTCCGCGCTGCCCCGCTTCGTGCGCATTCCCCAGGGGGTTGCCGGAGAGGAAGCGATCTACGTCGCAGTGGAGCGACTGGTTTGCCGCTATGCCGATCTTATGTTTCCGGGCTTCACCGTCACCGGTGACGGCGTGTTCCGCATCCTGCGCGACAGCGACATAGAGATCGAGGAAGAGGCCGAGGACCTCGTGCGCTATTTCCGCAGCGCGATCCAGCGTCGCCGCCGCGGCCAGGTGATCATGCTGGAGATCGACGAGAGTTTCGATCCCGAGGCCGAGGAACTGCTGCGCGACAAGCTGGAGCTGGAGCAGGCCTTCATCACCAAGACCGAGGGCATGCTGGGCATCTCCGGCCTGGAGGAGGTGGTGAAGGAGGACCGGCCAGACCTGAAATTCACCCCCTATTCTCCGCGCTATCCCGAACGGGTGATGGAGCACGATGGCGACGTGTTCGCGGCCGTCCACGAAAAGGACATCGTCATCCACCACCCCTACGAAAGCTTCGAGGTGGTGGTCGATTTCCTGCGGCAGGCGGCGAACGATCCTAACGTCATCTCGATCAAGCAGGCGCTCTACCGCGCGGGACAGCAGTCCCCCGTCATCAACGCGCTGACCGCGGCGGCGGAGAACGGCAAGTCGGTGACAGCCGTGGTGGAACTGAAGGCCCGCTTCGACGAGGAGCAGAACCTGAAATGGGCGAGCGAGCTGGAGCGCGCCGGAGTGCAGGTGATCTACGGCTTCATCGACTGGAAGACCCACGCGAAGATCTCGATGGTCGTGCGCCAGGAGGAAGGCGGCTATCGAACCTACTGCCACTTCGGCACGGGCAACTATCATCCGGTGACGACCAAGATCTACACCGATCTCAGCTACTTCACCGCCGATCCGGCGCTGGGGCGCGATGCTTCCAAGCTGTTTAATTTCATCACCGGATATGTCGAGCCGCAGCAGATGGAAAAGCTTGCGATCTCGCCGCTCGACCTGCTGGAAACCCTTCTCGATGATATCGAGACGGAAATCGAATTCGCGCGCGCAGGAAAGCCCGCAACGATCTGGATGAAGATAAACCAAATCACCGAAAAGCGCGTGATCGACAAGCTGTACGAGGCCAGCCAGGCGGGCGTGCAGGTGGTGCTGGTATGCCGCGGCATCTGCTGTTTGCGCCCGGGCGTGCCAGGCCTCTCCGACAATATTACCGTCAAGTCGATCATCGGCCGGTTCCTGGAACACAGCCGCATCTACGCCTTTGGCAATGGCGAGCCGCTGCCCAGCGACAAGGCAAAGGTCTACATTTCCAGCGCCGACGTGATGGACCGCAACCTCTACCGCCGGGTGGAGGCGCTGGTGCCGATCATCAACGACACGGTGCACGACCAGATCCTGGAACAGGTGCTGCTGGCCAACCTGCTCGATACCGAACTCAGCTGGCTGCTCGACGGCGAGACGGGCGAATACGAGAGGGTCGAGAGCGATGACGACGATGGCTTCAACTGCCATGACTATTTCATGACCAACCCATCCCTTTCGGGCCGAGGCGGCGCATTGAAGGAGGATCGCGTACCCAAGCTGACCCTGCGCAAGGGAGCGGTATGACCGCAGGTTTCGCAAGTAACCGGGCAAAGCTCGCCGACCGACCGCAACGCGCGGTCATCGACATAGGATCAAACACCGTTCGCCTGGTGGTCTATTCCGGACCCCAACGCGCGCCTGCCGTCTGGCTGAACGAGAAGGTGACGCCGAAGCTGGGCCGTGATCTCGCCACGACCGGCCGCATACCCGACAAGGCAATCGATATTGCGCTGGGCGGGTTGGCGCGGTTCGCATGCATCCTGAAAGACCTCGAGGTGACCGACGTGCGCACCGTCGCCACGGCGGCCGTGCGCGATGCCGAGAACGGCCCGAAGTTCGCAAGGCAGGTCCGCGACCTTGGCCTCGATATCGAGGTGTTGTCGGGCGAGGAGGAGGCGGAAACCTCTGCCTACGGCGTGATCGGCGCCTTTCCCGGCGCGGAAGGCGTCGTGGCCGACCTTGGCGGCGGTAGCCTGGAACTGGTCGCGATCGGCGACGGCAAATGCTCGCACGGGGTTAGCCTGCCGCTGGGAACGCTGCGGCTGCCCGCCCTGCGGGAAAAAGGCACGAAAGCATTCAACAAGGCGATTAGAGCCGAACTGGCGAAGGCTGATTGGGCGGGCGCGCACCCCGGTCCGCTCTACATGGTCGGCGGAACGTGGCGGGCCCTCGCCAACTTCGCCATGCACCGCACCGATTATCCGCTTACCGATCCGCAAGCCTACCACATGACCCCGGCGGAGGCCGACAGGTTTGCAAAGAAGCTGTCGGGCATGGACCCCGCCGATCTCAGCTCCATCTCCGGCATATCTTCTTCGCGCGCGGGCGGCCTGCCCGATGCCGCCGCGATGCTGCGCCCGCTGCTTGCCGAACTCGAGCCTGATGGACTGGTCTTCTCGTCCTGGGGCCTTCGCGAAGGCGTGCTCTATCGCGGCCTGTCTCCCGCGGCGCGCCAGCTCGATCCGCTGCTGGCCGCAGTCGCCCACTTCACCGAGCCGCGAGGGGCATCGCACACCGCCGCCATGCAGATCGCGGCATGGACATCGGACGCGACGAGTGGCGGGGGCAACGGCTCGGAACGGGTGCGGCTGGCGGCGATCATGCTCAGCCTGGCGCAGTGGCATGTCGAGCCGAACATGCGCCTCAATCACTCGATCGACTGGGCGCTGCACAAGCGCTGGCTGGGACTGGATCACAAGGGGCGGGCGATGATCGCCGCTGCCTTGCGCGCGGCCAATGGCAAGCCCGAACCCACGGCCGACCTTCAGGCCCTGGCCAGCGACGAGGCCCTGCACGAAGCGGCGGCCTGGGGCCTGGCATTCCGCCTTTGTCGCCGCATCGGTGCGGGGTCCAAGCTCTCATTGCTGTCGAGCCGGCTGACGCGCGAGGACGAGGTCCTGCGGCTGTGGCTGGAGCCGGGACGGGCGCAATTGATATCCGACCAGGTGGAAACGGAACTGGCGCGGCTGGCGGCCTGGCTCGGCTGCGAGGGCATTCTCGAAGCCTAGGGCAGTCTGACAATTTTGTGACAGGCTGCGGGTTCGCTTGCCTTGCGCGCCATTGCTTCGCATCTCCAGCCTCTCACAAAAGTAAAGATCGTGGCCAGAAGCGAAGAACCCACCCCGCCGCCGTCGGCAACCGAGACGGACAGCCAGGATGCGCTTGCGCTCGATGCGTTGGCCAAGGCCGTTCTCGCGCGCGAAATCCGCCCGCGAGCCTCCTCTGTCAGGCGCCTGGCGGAAGGTGTCCTTTCCCTTCAGCAGGACGTGAAGAAAGCGCGCAAGAAAGCGCGCAAGGCCACGAAGCCGGCGAAGAAGAACAAGAAGCTGGCGAAGATACCCGGACAGAAGAAGGGCAAGTAGGTTCGCGCAGCGGCCCTGCGCTATCCCTGGTCGAAGGGATCGCGCGATTGCTCATCGAAAGGACGGGTGTCGGCAGGTTCGCTGCTGTAGGGCGGTCGCTGCGGCAGCTTTCGCTCACCTTTCCAGGGTACCTGATCCACTTCCGTCCAGGCGTTCACCGTCAGCCGCCAGAACTTCCAGCGCCCGTCTTCCTTCACCAGCCGATCGTCGCGCGTGCCGATGCCGAACACGAAGTTGGTGCGATAGTCGGCATTCCACTGGATGATCTGGAAGAAGCAGCGCACTCGCGCGCCCTCGGGGTGCGGATCCATGATGAACTGGTTCATCAGGTGCTGGCGTCCGTACCACCAGTGCTGGCGATCGTACCACAGGCTGCGCAGGTTCTCGCGAATGGCATCGTGGCCCTTCACGCGTCCCTGCCACAGGTGGTCGAACTCGGCATCTCGGGCGAAGGTAGCGATGGCCTGCTCCTCGTCCGCAAGGTCGATGCCCCAGGCATAGCGGGCGTAGAGCTCCTCGATCTCGCCGCGATCTTCGGCCGGCATCACTTGCGGCACGCCGTCTGGCCAGCAGGCGCTCTGGCATTCGCTCATTTCATTTGTCTCCCGTCAAATGCCCGCTTGCCAAGCGGTGCTATTCCTATTTCAATCAGGGCGTAACACGGGAGAGATCAATGCCGGAAACATTTCACCCCTTCGCCAGCTTCGGGCTGCAGGAGCGCAAGCCCATGCGGTTCGAGGCGGACGTCTTCGAATGTGAAGTGGAAGGCGAGATTCCGCCCGAGCTCGAAGGCTCCTATTACCGCAGCGGCGGCGACCGGCAGTATCCTAGTCTCGAGGACGACATCATCCTGAACGGGGATGGCATGGTCAGCGCCTTCCATTTCGAGGACGGGCACGTTTCCTTCCGCAGCCGATACGTGCAGAGCGAGAGGCTGAAGGCAGAGCGCGGCGCGCGGCGGCGCCTCTATGGCCACTATCGCAACAAGTATACCGACGACCCCAGCGTCTCGAACCTTCCCCAGCGCGACAACACCGGCAATACCTACGCCTTCGAACACCATGGCAAGCTCTACGCCCTGCGCGAGGACAGCCGTCCGTACGAGATCGACATGGACACGCTGGAGACACTGGACGTCGGCGATTTCGGCGATCTCAGGTCCACCGCGCTCACCGCCCACCCCAAGATCGATCCGGTTACGGGCGAATGGTGGAGCTACGGCGTCTTCGCCGACGGCGAGCCGAGCACGACCGCCAGCCTGCACGTCTTCGATGCCGACGGGAAACTGATCCGCGAACAGATGTTCGACACGCCCTACCCGGGGCTCAGCCACGACTGGGGGGTGACGCGCGAGCACCTGGTCTTTCCGATCATGCCGCTTACGGCGGACGACGCGCGGCTGCGCGACGGCGGGGCCTACTACCAGTACGATCCCGACCTGCCGAGCAAGTGGGGCGTGATGCCGCGCGACGGCGATCCGGCGCGCGACATGCGCTGGTTCGACATTCCGGGCCTGGTGATGGGTCACGTGATGAACGCCTATACCGAGGGCAATACCGTCATCCTCGACACGCCCGCCTCGCCCGGCAACTGCTTCAGCTTCTTTGCCGACAAGACCGGCCGCTTCCCCACCATGCCGGAGACGATCACGCAGATCACCCGCATCGTGTTCGACCTTTCCCAGCCCGACGACAAGGCGGTGAGCCTGCATCCGGTGGAGGGGGCGCTGGGCGACATGCCCAAGATCGACGATCGCTTCGCCATGTCGAAGCATTCGATCGGCTATTTCGCCCTGCGCGATTTTCCGCAGATGGGCGTGGGGCAGATTTTCTGGGACAGCGGCGAGATGAAGGTGCACGACCTGAAGGGTGCCGCGTCGCAGGAACCCGTTTTCGTGCCCCGCAGCCGCGACGCCGCCGAGGGCGACGGCTATATCCTGACCGTGGTCGACCGGTTCGAGGAAAAGCGTGCCGACCTGCTGATCCTGGACGGCAACGATGTCAGCCGCCCGGCTCTCGCCACCGTGAAACTTCCTTTCGCAATGCCCATGGCCTTCCACGGCTGCTGGGTGCCCCGCGATCCCGAAACCAACTGAGGAACTGAAAACCATGAGCGCTAGCGCAAAGACCCGCCTTGAAAAGCAGCTGTCGGAACTGGAAAGCCGCCTGCAACGCATCGAACGCGATCTCGATGAACCCCACGATCCCGATTCCTCGGAACGGGCCGTGCAGATGGAGGATGACGACAGCCTGGAAGCGCAGGCGCGCCTCGTGACCCGTGAAATTGCCTCGACCCGCCGCGCGCTGGATCGCATCGAAAGCGGCGAATACGGATACTGCGTGGAATGCGGAGAAGAGATTTCCGAAGGGCGCCTGGAAGCCCGACCCGAGGCCGCGCTTTGCATCAACTGCGCCAGGAAGGGATGAGACCGGCTTGATCCAACCCGCTCGCCGGGCAGTTCCGATCAAATAGGGTGTGCTAACACCGATTTAACCAAAATCGCCCATGACAGTCCGCAAGCTTGGTGCGGAGATGGAGCGAAATGGACGAATTGCTCGGCGAATTCGTGGCCGAATGCCACGAACTGCTGGAAAGCCTGTCGGTGGAAGTGGTCGAATGGGAAAGCGATCCGTCCGACCAGGCGCGGTTGGCCAACGTCTTCCGCTTCTTCCACACGATCAAGGGCAACTGCGGTTTCTTCGACTTCCCGCGACTGGAACGCCTCAGCCATGCGGCCGAGGACGTGCTGGCCGATTTCCGTGCCGGTCGACGCAAGCCCGACCGTGCGGCCGTGGACGCGGTGCTCGCGACAATCGACACGATCCGCGACCTTGTATCCCTGATCGAAGCCGGTGAACCCCTTCCCGAAGCCGACGACAGCGCGCTGATCGACGCGCTGCATGGCGAGGGCAGCGTGCCCGGATCGGAGACGCCGCAGGATACGCCCGCTCGCAAGGACGGCGGCGGCGGCAAGTCGCCGCAGCAGCAACGCTCCATCCGCCTGCCGGTGGAACTGCTGGACCGCGTGATGAGCGGGGTTTCCGACATGGCCCTGGCGCGCAACGAACTGGCGCGCCTGGTGGATCAGCGCGCCGACGCGCAGCAGGTGGAAGCCAGCGTGACGCGCCTTTCCGCCATGCTCGACGACATGCGCGATGCCATCCAGCGCATCCGCATGCAGCGCATCGATACGCTCTTCGCCAGCCTGCCGCGCCTGGTGCGCGATCTTTCCAACGAGCTTGGCAAGCAGGTGATGGTGGAACTGGAAAGCGGCGACGTGGAACTCGACCGCGAATTGATCGAGGTCATCCGCGATCCGCTGGTACATCTGCTGCGCAATGCGGTGGACCACGGCATCGAGACGCCTGCCGAACGCCTTGCCGCTGGCAAGCGCGAGATCGGCCTGCTGCAGGTGAGCGCGCGGCAGACCGGCAGCGAGATCCGCATCGGCATCGTCGACGATGGCCGCGGCATGGATCCCGATGAACTGGTCGCCAAGTCGATCGCCAAGGGGCTGGTCACCGCCGAGGACGCCGAACGCATGACCGAGCGCGAGAAAACCGCGCTGATCTGCGAACCCGGTTTCAGCACGGCGCGCGAAGTCACCGCCATTTCCGGCCGCGGCGTCGGCATGGACGTGGTGCGCGCCAATCTCGAAGCCATCGGCGGTTCGCTGATGATCGATACCACGCCGGGCGCAGGCACGCGGATGATGATGAACGTGCCGATGACGCTCAGCATCGTGCCCGCCATCACCGTGCGTTCGAACGCCCAGCCCTTTGCCCTGCCGCGGTCGTACCTGCAGGAGATCGTCCGCGCATCGGATCGCAACGAGCGGGTGCGCATGGGCGGCCGCGACTTCATCACCCTCGATGGCAAGCGCATGCCCAGCGTCTCGCTGGCGGATGTCCTGCAGATGGACGGCGAGCCCAATCCCGGTACGCGCGGCCAGCTGTTCCTGATCATCCGTCTGGTGGGCGGCGACATGTTCGCGCTGGGCGTGGACGAGATCCTCAGCCTCGATGAACTGGTGATCAAGCCGGTGGCCCCGATGCTGCAGCAGACCGGCTTCTACGTCGGCCTGGCGCAACTCGACGATGGCAGCCCGGTGATGGCGCTGGACGTCGCGGGCGTGGCGCGCGCCGCTGGAATGATCGGCGATGTGAAGAAGCGCGTGCAGGCTACGCAGACGGTTCGCAAGGTCGCCAATCAGGATGCGCCGCAATCGGGCATCCTGTTCGAGCGCTTCGATTCCAGGCAGTGCCTGATTTCCATCGACGAATTGCAGCGCATCGAGCGGTGTCCATACGATGCGATCAGCCGTATCGGCGATGGCTACCGCGTCGTGCTGGACGGTCGCGTCCTGCCGGTGGTCGGCCTGCCCGCCGAGCTGCCGCATATGGAGACCTTTCAGCTGCTGCATCTGCAGCAGGGCGAGAGGGCGATCGCCTATGCCTTTGCCCGCATGATCGACATCGTCGACTACCGCCTGCCCGGCAAGGGCGGCGGCCAGGGCGACCGAGGCGTCGTACTGGTGAAGGGAAAGCCGGTGGAGCGCCTGTACCGCGCCGAATTGCTGAGCGATGCCCCCGCACTTCCGGAACTGGAGAACTGACATGGGCGAACCCGTCCTCATCGCCAGCCTGGCGGGCGAACGCGTCGCCTTCAGGGCTGGTGCCATCACCACCGTCATCGAACTCGACAAGATTACCCCGGTGCCGCGCGCGCCGTCGCACGTCGCCGGTATCGGCGCGCTGCGCAGCCGCGGGCTGGTGGTGATCGACTGCCAGGCAGCGCTGGAGGGAACAGGGGCGCGCCGCGATGCGCGGGGGTGCCTGGGCGTCGTGATCGCCATCGAGGGCCATGCCTATGCCCTGATGGTGGACGCGGTCCACGATGTTACCCAAATCGACAGCGGGCCGGAGCCGGTGCGCGTCGACCTGCCGGGAAACTGGAAGGACTTCTGTGAAGGCCAGGTCGAGGTCGCCGGGGAAAGCGTCATGCTGGTCGATCCGGCGAGCATCGTCGCCGGCCAGGAGCATTCGAGCCAAGCTGCCTAATTCTCTCTTAAGAGTTGTTGCGTAACCAGACGCGCGAAGGGGTCACGGGAAAACGTATGAAAAACTGTCTGATCGTCGATGATTCGCGGGTCATCCGCAAGGTCTCGCGCCACATCGTGGAAGGGCTTGGCCTCGAGGTCACCGAAGCTGCCGATGGCAGCGAGGCGCTGAGCAAGTGCGAGGAGGCGATGCCCGACGTGATCCTGCTCGACTGGAACATGCCGGTGATGGACGGGATCGAATTTCTCACCACCCTGCGCAGCCGTCCCGAAGGCGGCAGGCCAAAGGTCGTGTTCTGCACGACGGAAAACGACGTGGCGCACATTCGCCAGGCGATCGATGCTGGAGCCGACGAATACGTGATGAAACCCTTCGATCACGACACCCTGCAGATCAAGCTGCAACTCGTCGGCGTGGAGACGGAGGTTCAGGCGTGAACGCCCCTTTCGCCACGCAGTCCGGCCGGTTGCGCAACGTGCGAGTCCTTGTGGTGGACGATTCCGCCACCGTTCGCGGCGTCTTCTCTCACCTGGTTCACAACGCCGACGGCCTTGAACTGGCCGGCGCCTTTGCCAATGCCGAGGATGCGCTGGCGCTGCTGATGAACGAGCGCGTCGACGTGATCCTGCTGGACCTGGAGATGCCCGGCATGGGCGGCTTCGAGGCTCTGCCCCGGATGATAGAGCGGGCGCGCGAGGCCAAGATCATGATCGTCTCCAGCCTGACCGCCGACGGTGCCCAGCAGACCGTGCGCGCGCTGGAACTGGGCGCTGCCGACACGCTGCAGAAACCGCAGTCGGGCGGCTTTACCGACGAATACCGCGAGAACCTGCTGGGTCGCATCCGCGCGCTGGGCAAGCGTCCGCTGCGCCGCCGCGATCCGGAAGGCCCCGTCGACGCCGCGGCCATCGCCACCCCCACGCCGGCCTTGCGCCAGGCATCGCGCACGCGCGCCAAGGTAATTGCCATCGGCGCATCCACCGGCGGCATCCATGCCATCGGCCAGTGCCTGGGCGTACTGCCCGACTATATCGGCGCACCGATCCTGGTGACGCAGCACCTGCCGGAAAGTTTCATCCAGGCCTTCGCCCAGAAGCTGGCCGAAGTGGCACTGCGGGAATCCTGCGTCGCGGAAGACGGGATGATGCTGCGACCCAACGTGATCTACGTCGCGCCGGGTTCTGCCCACCTCACCGTGGTGCAACGCGGGGAGCGCGTCTGCGTGAAGCACGATCACTCCAGGTCGGCTACCAATTGCCTGCCAGCGGTCGATCCCATGTTCTCCTCGGCGGCCGCCGTCTACGGTGCCGCCACGCTGGGTGTGGTGCTGACCGGGATGGGCCGCGACGGCACGGCGGGCGCCGCCGACATTGCCGAAGCGGGCGGCTCGGTCGTGGTGCAGAACGAGGCGACCTCGGCCGTCTGGGGCATGCCCGGCTCGGTCGCGCGCGCCGGCCATGCCTGCGCGATCCTGCATCCGAACGATATCGGCCATCGCATCGCCGCCGCCGTACAGGGGGCGTAATGGATCCCGACGAGATTGCGATCGGCATAATCGCCGGGTTGCTCGAAGCGCATACCGGGCAGAAGCTGACGAAGGAACGCAAGTGGCGGATCGGGTCCGCGCTGGGCGGCATGTTTCGCGAACGCGGCATCACCAGCAATCAGGACCTCGTCGTCCTGCTGACGCAGCCCGACCAGTCATCCCTGACCCGTGAAGTGGTGGAGGCCTTGCTGAACAACGAGACCTATTTCTTTCGCGACCAGAAGGTGTTCGACACGCTGGCCACCAGTGTGCTGCCCGAGATCGCCAGCAAGCGCGAGGCGGAAAAGCGCATCGCCATATGGTGCTGTGGCTGTTCCACCGGGCAGGAGGCGCTTTCGCTCGCCATGCTCTTTGCCGAGCAGCGGGCCCGCTGGGAAGGGTGGGAGATTTCCATCTTGGGCACCGACGTATCCACGCAGGTCATCGAACATGCGCGCCGCGGCCTCTATTCTCAGTTCCAGATCCAGCGCGGCCTGGGGGTGGCCCGAATGCTGCGCTTCTTCAACGAGCAAGACGACGGCTGGATGGCCAACGATACCCTGCGCGGCATGGTGCGTTTCGAGCGGCACAACCTGCTCGATCCGCCGCCTTTCCCGGGCAACTTCGACCTGGTGCTGTGCCGCAACGTGCTGCTCTACTTCGACGAGGCGACGCGCGCCCGGGCCGTTGCCCGCATGCGCGCCGGCGTTTCCGACGAGGGGTGGCTGCTGCTGGGTGGCGGTGAGGCCAACATCGCCCGCGATTCCGGGTTCCGCCCCAGCGAGCGGCTGGTGTCGCTCTTCCGACCGGAAACAGCGTCCGCAAATCGGTCCGAAATGGCCATGGCGCGCAAGGCGCAGACCGTCTGAGGCTCTTCCGGCCACGGTAAACATCGCTTTAACCGATGCTTAGAACCTTTCCCATAGAACGTCCTCAAGGAGACTCCTCAGGGGATGGGGACGGGGAAAAAGTGCAGGGAATTTCGGCTTTCCATCTGGGCTACAGGGCCTTTGTACCTGTCGCTGGCGTGGCGGCGGTCGCCTGTGTCATCGCGGCGTGGCAGGCCAGTTTCGGCAACCGCCCCATCGGTCTTGCCGGAATCCTGCTCTATGCCCTGGCGGCGACTCTCGTGCTCCACTACCTGCTGCAGCGCATGCGGGCGATGGAATCGCTCAGCCTGACAGATTCGCTGACCAGTCTGCCCAATCGCCGCGCGCTGCATGCCGACATCGTCGCCTTGCGAGAGCCCGACACCGAAATCGCCCTCGCCCTGATCGACCTCGATGGCTTCAAGTCGGTCAACGACCACCACGGCCACCAGCTGGGCGACGCCCTGCTGAAGGACTGCGCGAAAGCTCTGCGTGAGGTGTGCGGCACCGAGGCGAAGTTCTACCGCCTGGGCGGCGACGAATTTGCGGTGCTCGTCTCGGGCAAGCTCGCCGGCACGATCCTGGAGGGAACGTGCCGTCGCTACATGGAAGAGCTTTCCAGTCCGCGGAAGGTCAGGGGCCGCTCCCTGTCCGTCGGCGTCAGTGCCGGCATGGCCCGGTTCGAGAGCGAGTGGAAGACCAGTTCCACCGAGATGCTGCGCCAGGCCGATGTTGCCATGTATGCCTCCAAGAGCGGGGGCCGGATGCGCTGCACCTGGTTTCACGAGGACTTCGACCGGCACCGAGAGGAAACGCGGAACCTGGAAGCCAAGCTGCGCCTGGCCATCCGCAACGAGCAGTTGCAGGTCGTCTACCAGCCGCTGGTGGATGCAAGCACAACCGAGATCGTTGCCGTCGAGGCGCTGCTGCGCTGGCCGCAGCCCGACGGAAGCTTCGTCAGCCCCGGCGTTTTCATTCCCATCGCGGAGGAAACTGGCCTGATCGAGCCCATCGGCGACTGGGTGCTGGAGAAAGCGTGCACCGACGCACTTGGCTGGGATGGCATAAAGCTTTCGGTCAACGTCTCTGCCGTGCAACTGCGAGACCCCGGCTTCGCCGTGCGACTGGGCCATATCCTGGAAAGCACCGGCTTCCCGCCCGGGCGGCTGGAGCTGGAAATCACCGAGACCTACCTTGTAGGCGATCCCACGGTTGCCGGACGCAGTCTCGATCTCATCCGCAAGTTCGGCGTCGGCGTGGCGCTGGACGATTTCGGCACCGGCTATGCCTCGATCGGCTTCCTGCGCAAGTTCCGCTTCGAGAAGCTGAAGATCGACCGTTCGCTGATGGTCGATGCCGCCAACGACGAAGGCAGCCTCACCATGATGGTGTCCACCGTCGCCGTGGCACGCGCGCTGAACATGGATGTCACCGCAGAGGGCGTGGAAACCGCTCACCAGGCCGAGATGGTCCGCTCTGCCGGGTGCGACCAGATACAGGGATGGCTCTATTTCAAGGCCGTACCCGCGGATGAAATCGAACAGGTTCTTGCCGCAAGAGATAAGACCCACAGCAAGGAAGCGAGCTGACCGATGGATATGTCCAACACTCCGCAGATGCCTCAGGAAGAGACGATGGAGGAGCGCCTGGCGCGCCTGCAGTCAAACGGTGCAGCAACGCACCGGGGCTGGTACGACCGCTGGAAGCACGGCTCCATCGCCGAGCGGCTGCGCGTCGGCCTGACGATCAACGCGGTCATCTCGCTCGCCCTCGCGCTCAGCGCGCTGGCGCTGATGGCCATGGTGGACGGTCGGCTCGACGATGCCGGGATGGACGAGTTCGGCGCGATCGATCTGGTCAAAGGCCTGATCATCGTCTTGATGGCCGGCACCGTCGCGGTCACCGTTTTCGCTCACAAGATGGTGCGCGAGGGCATCTCGCAGCCGTTCGACCGCGTGACGCAGGCAATGACGCGACTTGCTGCGGGCGAGCGCGATCTGGAACTGCCCGACACCGAGCGGAACGACGAGATCGGCGCCATGGCGCGCTGCCTCGATTTCATCCGCACCGCCACCTACAAGGCCGCCGCCGCGCAGGAGAGCGCTAAGCGTCATGCCGAGGAAGAGCTGGCCCGCCAGATCGAGCGCGAAGGCGAGCACAAGCGGCAGGCCGAGCGCCTGCATGCGCTGGCCGACCAGTTCGAGAAGACCGTGGGCGAAATCGTCGGCAATGTCGCTTCGGCTTCCTCCCAGCTCAAGGCAACGGCCTCGGACATGGCTGAGACGGCCGAGAGCACGTCCAACAAGACCAGCGAGGTTTCCGCCGCGCTGGACGAGGCGACCGCAGGCGTGACCGCTGCCGCCGCCGCGAGCGACGAGTTCGCCATGTCCATCGGCGAAATCAGCCGCCAGGCATCGAGCAGCGCCGAACTGGCGCGCGATGTCAGCAGCGCCGCTCGTCAGGCCGATGGCACGATTACCGAGCTGACCGAATCCGTCAGCCAGATCGGCCAGATCGTCGAACTCATCTCCAACATCGCCAAGCGCACCAACCTGCTGGCGCTCAACGCCTCGATCGAGGCGGCGCGCGGCGGCGAGGCGGGCCGCGGCTTTGCGGTGGTGGCTTCCGAGGTGAAGGACCTCGCCACCCAGACCAGCAAGGCGACCGAGGAAGTCGCTTCGCAGATCCGCGGTATCGAGACCACCACCGGGGCCAGCGTCAGCGCGCTGCGCACGATCGCCAAGCAGATCAAGGAACTGGAAACGACCGCCGTTTCCATCGCCGCGGCGGTGGACCAGCAGTCCATCGCCGGGCGCGACCTTGCCCAGTCCATCGACATGGCAGCGAGCAGCGCCGAACAGGTTGCCGCCAACATCGGCCAGGTGCGTGACAATTCCGCCGCCACCGGCTCTGCCGCGGAGCAGGTGCTCGTCTCGGCCTCCGAACTGGAAAGCCAGGCCTCCTCGCTGCGTGTGCAGGCGCAGGAATTCGTCGGCCGGGTGCGCGCCGCCTAGGCCGTCACCCGCCGCACGAAGCCGGCCACCATCCGCTCGGTCTCGCGCTGATCGCTTCCGATCGAGAGACCGGGCGTCAGGTGGTTGTGGCCTGAAAGGTAGTGCATTTCGGGCAAGCGCCCCTTGGTGGCGATCCACTGTGACGTCAGCTGGGCCGCCTGCTTCTGGAAATCGTCGGGATCGAATTCGGCCACGCTGAACTGCATCGGCACCGGCGACGCGAGCAGGCCGGCCAGCGCCGAGGCAGGGCCCCAGCCCGCCACGTCGTCACCGTAATAGGCCTTGTTGAAATCGTTGTGCGCGCTGGTGCGCACATCGTAGATGCCGCTGAGAAACACGGCCCCGACAATGCCCTGGGCATGATCGCGGGCATGGGCGAGGTAGTTGGCGACATGCGCGGCGCCCGCGCTCTGCCCCATCAGCACGATCTTCGCAGGATCGCCGCCGTGTCCGGCCACGTTGGCGCGCAGCCACTCCACGCATAGCCGCATGTCCTCCACGCCGCTGGGAAAACGGTTCGCCGGGGCCAGGCGATAGGTCATGGTCACGCCCACCCAGCCCATCCGCGCGGCGAAATCGCCGACGTTGGAATAGAAGGGAGAGCCTTCGGTGTGCTTGTCGCCCATCACGAAGCCTCCGCCGTGGAGATAGACAAGCACCGGCGCGCCGGTCGGGGTGCCCTGCGTGAGAAGGTCCAGCCGGTGCCGCGCGTCCGGGCCGTAGGCGATGTCGCGCGATACCTGCGTATCGGGAGACAGACCCGCGTTGCGCCCCTTCATCATCGCCTGCGTCCCGCCCAGCATGTCGGGCGAGAGCTCGGTGCCGAGCGCTTCGATCTCGGCGCGCAGTTCAGGTGTCATCGGTCTTCTCCATCAGCAATACCGGCTTGATCGCCGCGCCGCTTCGCGCGTCGGCCCAGGCGCGCTCGATCTCGGCGAAGGGGTAGAATTCCAGCATGCGGTCGAACGGCAGTTTCCCCCGCCGCCAGTATTCGGCGAGCAGCGGCAGGAAAGTCTGCGGATTGGCGTCGCCGCCCAGGATGCCGCGCAGCTGCCGCCCGCCCGCCAGCATGGCGAACATCTGCGGAGCCCACGGTCCATCCCCGCCCGGCAAGGGCGCGGCGACGAATCCGGCGGTGCCGTTCATCGCCAGCACCTCCAGCCCCAGCGTGTGCACGGCAGGAGCGTTGGTGGTGTTGAAGGTAAAGTCGACCCCGCGCCCGGTCACCTTGCGGATGGCATCGGCCAGGTTTTCCTGATCGCCGCGAAACACGTCGGTTGCGCCGAATTCGCGCGCAAGCTCCAGCCGCTCGTCCGACAGGTCCACCGCGACGATCCGCTTCGCGCCGACGAGGCTAGCTGCCATCACGGCGGAGAGACCGACCCCGCCCGTGCCGAGCACGGCAATGGTATCGCCAAAGCCCACCTTCAGCGCCTCGATCACGCCACCCGCGCCCGTCACCACGCCGCAGCCCAGCGGACCCAGCTTTTCCAGCGGCAGGCTCTTGTCCATCTTCACCGCCGTGCGCTGCGGAACGATGGAATGGGTGGCGAAGCTCGATTGGCCGAAGAAGTGCGAGTGCACCGCGTGGTCGCCCTCGCAAAGCGCGGTGGAGCCATCCAGCCGCTTTCCGCCGAAGCACAGCGGCATGGCAAGATCGCAATAGGTTGGACGGCCCGCGAGGCACGACGGGCATGTGCCGCAGCTGTTGCCCGAAAGGATCACGTGGTCGCCGACCGCAAAGCCGCTCACCCCTTCGCCCAGTTCCTCCACCACGCCCGCACCTTCGTGCCCCAGCACGATGGGGTGCGGGGCGTGCCTGCCGGGGTGTTCGTGCAGGTCGGTGTGGCAGATGCCCGTCGCGACAAGGCGGATGCGCATTTCTCCGGCGCGCGGAGCTTCCTGCTCCAGTTCGACCAGTTGCGGCGCATCTCCGCCACGGCCGGACAGGGCTGCGGTGATCTTCATCGGTTCGCTCCCGTTTCGAGCCAAGGGTTAACGCAATGTGGAACACATGGAACACTGTCCTGAAGCGAAAAACCGGCGGGCCGATTTCGCAGCGCCATGCGAGGTAAGCGGGGGCCGGCAAGACGAGTCATGCGCCCGCAATGCCTGCGCGATCGACGCGTAGGGAAGCTCAACCGCCCTTCCCCAGGTGGTGATCGTTGCGGATGTCGGCCACTTCGCCGGTCTGGGTAAGCAGGCTCTTGCGGCGCAGGAACCGGCGCAGGCTTTCCGGCCCGATGCGGGGGCTCCCGTGGCCCGACCAGCCGAAGCTGTCGCTGCCGAAGGTGCGCATCTTGGCGAAGGTGAGGAAAGTGTCCTGCAGGAAGATGCCGCCCGCGTTCAGGCGACGTCCGATGGCCTCGGCTTCTTCCGCATCGCCCGCGATCACGCTGGCGGTGAGGCCGAAATCGGTATCGTTGGCAAGGCGCACCGCCTCGTCCACATCGTCGTAGGCCATCACCGGGATGCAGGGGCCAAAGGTCTCGTCCTGCATGATGGCCATCTCGTGCGTCACGCCGGTCAGCACCGTGGGGCGCATGTAGCGCCCGCCCTCGATCGTCTCGATCTCTCCGCCGCATTCCACTTTCGCGCCCTTGCTCACGGCGTCGGCAATGTGCGCGGCGACGATATCCGCCTGCGGTCCGTGGGTGAACGGCCCTATGTGTCCGGCGCGCGGGTTGTCGACGTTGAGGCGCACCTCGCCCGCCTTCTCCACCAACCGGGCGACGAAGGCATCGTGCAGGGCGCGCTGCACGTAGACCCGCTCCACCGAATAGCAGACCTGCCCGGTGGCATAGACTGCCCCGCGCAAAACGGCGGTGGTCGCCCGTTCGAGGTCGGCATTCGCGGTGACTATGCACGGATCCTTGCCGCCCAGCTCGAGGTGGCACGGGATCAGCCGCTCGGCGCAGGCGACGGCGACCTTGCGACCCGTCGGCACGGAACCGGTAAAGCAGATCGTGTCGGCTTCCTCAATCACCGCCTGCCCCACTTCGCCTGGCCCCGCGACATAGTCGAACACGGCGGCGAGTTCGGGCACTTCGCGCACGGTCTCGAACAGCGTCTCGATCACGCGCGGGGTGACTTCAGACGGTTTCAGCAGCACCGCGCAGCCTGCGAACAGCGCGGGCACGGCATCCAGCAGCGCCAGCATCAGCGGCGCGTTCCATGGCGAGATCACGCCCACCAGAGGATAGGCGACCACCTGCGACTGGACCCGCACGCTGGGCATCGACGGGCTCATCGCGTCGTAATCGAGCGCGGCGAAGGCCCTGGGCGCATCTTCCAGCCAGCCGCCCACGTTGCCCATGGTGATGAAGCCCTGGAGGTAGCTTGTATGGCAGCCGCCCGTATCGTGGGCATCGGCTTCACCGATATCGGCGGCGCGCGCCTTCACCGCCCCCAGCCAGCGCGCCATGATGCCGCAGCGGCCCTGAACTCCCATCGCTTCCCATGCCGGCTGCGCCTTGCGCAGGGCGGCGGCCTTGTCCGCCACCTCGTCCCGGCTGGCGGGCGCGATGGCGTGATCCGCCGTCCCCGTGCGCGGATTGATGACCTCGAGCTTGCCCATCCAACTCTCCCCTTCGATGGCCAGACTAGGATGCGTGCGCCGTTTTACCTATTCAAAAACCGTAGCGAAGCCCGATCCAGAACGTCTGCGGCACGCCAAGGTCCAGCGTGCCGCCGCGGTTCAGGGTGACGATTTCCTCGTCGAGCAGGTTTTCCACCCGGCCGACCACCGACAGGCGGTCGATCAGCGGGTACTGCGCGAACAGGTCCACCGTCGTGGCGGCGGGCAGCACGTCGGTTTCCAGATCGTCCTCGAACTGGTCCGCGACGTGGCGCAGCGTGGCGGCGAACAGCGCGCCCTCCACCGGGCGCCAGCTGGCGGAGATGCTCGCGGCCCATTCCGGCGCCTGTGCCGGGCGCAGGCCGTCCAGCTCGGCGGCAAAGCCCGTGCCGCGCACTTCCGCATCGGTCACCGCCAGCGTGCCGATCAGGCCGAACGCGCCCGCCTGGTATTCCGCCGAGGCCTCGATCCCGCGCGCCTCGATCGCGTCGAGGTTGCGGCGCTGGTTGAGGTTGTTGCCGATGGTGACGTTGGCGACCGCGTTCTCCACCTCGTTGTCGAAAGCGGTGATGGATAATTTCGCGCCGCGCACGGGCAGCCAGTCGATCCCCACCTCGTAGCCTTCAAGCCGCTCCAGTTCGAGGTTCTCGTTGGCGAGATAGGTCACCGGGAAGATCTGGTAGGGGCGGTAGAGCTCGTTGAGCGTCGGCTGGCGCAGGCCGGTGTAGGCGGCGGCGCGCAGTTGCAGCGTTTCGGTCGCTTCGAACAGTGCCCCCGCACGCCAGCTGAAATACCAGTCCGACCGGTCGGCGAAATTCGTCCGTCCGTCGGCCACGGTTTCGTAATAGCCGTCCCGGATCGAGGAGCGATCGACGCGCACGCCGCCGGTCAGGATCAGGTTGCCCAGTTCCAGGTCGTTCTCGGCAAAAAAGCCCAGCATGGAGTTCACGCCCCCGGCAAAACGCGGGCCGGAGAAGGCGTTCACCTCCTCGAGGTCGCCCTCCGAACGGCTGTAGTCGACGCCCAGGCGCAGCGTGTTCGCCTCTCCCACGGGCGGGCGCACCTCGATCTTGCCGCCAAGGCCGGTGGAAGGCGTGTCGCGCTGGTCCAGCACCGGATTGAAGCTGCTCGACGAGATCACGATGTTGGTGAAGTTCCGCCACTGGGCATAGCCCAGCACGTCCACCTGCCACGGCCCGCGGCTGACGAGCCGGGCGGAGAGGTCCTGCCCCTCGTTGGTGCTGTCCTGCCCTTCGAAGCGCAGCGTGCGGGCATCGTCGTAGGCAAGGCCGCGCACCTGCAACTCGAGGTCGTCTCCCACCTGCTGCACCAGCCGCCCGCTGACGGACCAGCTGTCGAACTTCGCCCGCGCCGTCGCGGGAACGCGCTGGTCCTCCGGCGTGGTGAAGAAGCCCTTGCCCCGGTCCCAGCGTCCGCTCAGGACCGCGTAGCCGTCGCCCACTTCGGGCGCGGCGGTGGCGGAAAGCTGCGTCTCTCCCCGGTCGTTCACCAGCGCCTGCGCGTTGAACAGGCCCAGCGTGGCGGCATCGGCGCTGTTGAGCGCGATCGTGCCCGCCAGCGCGCCCGCGCCGAACGGACCCGTCCCGCCGCCGCGCGTCACCTGCACGCTGCCCAGTCTCTCGGGCGCGACGGCGTTGAAGGGAACGTAGCCGAAGAAGGGATCGGTCAGCGGCACGCCGTCCAGCGTGACGAGCGCACGGGTGGTGGCATTGCCCCCCAATGCGCGCAGGGTGACGCCCTGGGTAGTGGGATTGGAACTGCGGCTGTCCGACCGGCGGAACTGCTGGAAGCCCGCGACATTCAGCAGCACGTCGTCCAGCCGGCCCGAGCCGGTGGACACGATCTGCTCGCGGTCGATCTCCACTGTTGAATAGGCCGGCGCGGCGGGCGTATCGGGCAGTCCTTCGCCCAGCACGACAATGACATTGGCATCGTCTTCGGCAGGGTCATCCTGCGCGAAAGCGGGGGTGGCGACAAAGGCAGCGGCGGCGCTGGCAAGCAACAGGTACTTCATGATCGGACATCCAGATTGATTTTGTCCGAAAGCCCTTAGCGATGAAATCTTGCCGCGTCACCCTGCCTTTGGCAGGTAGTGGCAGAGGGGAGACGAGGATGTCCAAGAAGGCTGCACGATTTGCGCTGGGAACCGCGCTCGCCGCGCTGGCGATCACCGCCGCCACGGCGCAGACGGTGCCCGATTTCGATCCGGTCACCGATGCGGAGATTCAGCAGCCCGATCCGGCGGACTGGCTCAGCTGGCGGCGCACGCTGGACAGCTGGGGCTATTCGCCGCTGGACCAGATCGATACCGGCAACGTGCAGAACCTGCGCCTCGTCTGGGCCATGCCGCTCAACCCCGGCCACCAGGAAGGCACGCCGCTGGTGCACGACGGGATCATGTATTTCCCCGGCCCCGCCGACACGATCCACGCCATCGATGCCGCGTCCGGCCAGCTGATCTGGCGCTATTCGCGCGACCTGCCGGAGGACATCGGCGACTACCTGCCAGTCTACGACACCACCCGCAACGTGGCGATCTACGGCAACCTCATCATCGGCAATTCGGCGGACGACTATCTCTACGCGCTCGATGCCCGCACCGGGGAGCTGGCGTGGGAGACACAGATTCTCGACTATCGCCAGGGCGCCAAGCAGAGTTCCGGCCCGATCATCGCCAATGGTCTCGCCATCACCGGGCGCTCCTGCGAGCCCGAAGGCGGTCCGGCAGCCTGCGTGATCGTCGCGCACGATGCGCAGACGGGCGAGGAAGTCTGGCGCACGCCGATCATCGCGCAGGGCGACGATCCCAACGACGCCACCTGGGGCGGCGTGCCGCTGGAGGACCGGCAGCAGGTCGGCGCGTGGATGATCCCCAGCTACGATCCCGAACTGGGCCTGGTCTATGTCGGCACCTCGGTCAGCGCGCCGACGCCCAAGATCAGGCTCGCGGGCAACGAGGAAACCTACCTCTACCACAACTCCACCCTGGCGCTGGACGTGGAGACGGGCGAGATCCGCTGGCACTACCAGCACCTGGTGGACCAGTGGGACATAGATCACCCCTTCCCGCGCATCCTGATAGACCAGCAGGTCGCTCCCGATCCCGAAGACGTGGAATGGATGGCCCCCGACATCGAGGCAGGGCGCACCTACCGCACCCTGTCGGGCGTGCCGGGCAAGACCGGCGTGATCTACACGCTGGACCGCGAGACCGGGAAGTTCCTGTGGGCGCGGCCCACGCTGCGGCAGAACCTTGTCGGCAGCATCGACGGGGCGACCGGGCGCGTCACCGTGAACCCGGAGACGATCCCCACCGAATACGGCACCTCGATCACTATCTGCCCCGCCCCCACCGGCGGCGCGAACTACTACGCGCCCGCGTACAGCCCGCTGACCCGGACCATGTATTTCCCGCTTACGAATACCTGCGCGGAAATGACGGCGCTGGACCCGGCGGAAGGCGACACCGGTATCTACGGCATCGCCACGCGCTCGCACATCGCACCCGACGTGGGCGGCATGCTTGGCGCCATCCACGCGGTGAACGCGGTGACGGGCGAAAGCGAATGGACCTTCCAGCAGCGCGCGGGCACGCAGTCGCTGCTGACGACGGGCGGCGGCCTGCTGTTCGGCGGCGATGCAGAGGGCTTCGTCTTCGCCATGGACCAGCGCGACGGACGGATGCTGTGGAGCATGAACGTGGGCAGTTCCGTCACCGGATATCCCGCTACCTTCGCGGTGGATGGCCAGCAGTACGTGGCTTTCTCCACCGGCTTCTGGCTGAGCGACAACTTCACGCCGGAAATCCTTCACGGGCGGCAGAACACGCTGTTTGTCTTCGCCCTGCCCGAAGCCGGGATCGGCCAGCGCGGACCCGAGCGCGCGCAGGTGAACCCCGCCGGCGCGATGGGATCGGCAGACGCGCCCGCGCCTGGCGGCAATATCGGCGGTTTCAGCCGCGCGGCATCCAGCGGCGTCTATACCATCGCCCAGGCCGAGAACGGCCTTGCCGTCTACCAGCGGAGCTGCGCCGCCTGCCACGGTCCCAACCTCCAGGGCAGCGGCGGCGTGCCCCCGGTGCGCGGCGCGGCCTTCATGCAGCACTGGCGCGGACGCAGCGTCGCGGAGCTGTTCGCCTATACCCGCGATTCCATGCCGCCGGGCGCTGGCGGCTTGCTGTCCGATGCGGACTATCTGGTTTCGGTCGCATACCTGCTCGAGCAGAACGGCTACCCGGCGGGCGACCAGCCGCTCGACGAGGACGAGGCGCTGCTGGCGGCCATCGGGATCGACTAGGGAGACAACGATGCGAAACTGGCTATCCGCCACCGCGCTCGCCTGCCTGCTGGCATCGTGCGCCACTGCCGAGACGGCACCGCGAGCCCCATCGGCTGAGGAAGTCGATCTGGCGGCCATAGAGCGCGAGCGCCTGCGCGCCTTCGTGGATGGCGACTGGGACACGCTCTACGCCCTGCACTCCGACGATTTCGAGCTGGTCAATCCGCGCGGCCAGACGTGGACGAAGTCGCAGTATCTCGATCCGCAGCGAGAGGGCAGCTTTCGCTATCTGGTGTTCGAACCTGTGGGAGAAGTGCGCGCAAGCGTCGTCGGCGATGCTGGTGCAGTGCGCTATGAATCCGACCTCTCCGTGCGGGTGGGCGACAACGTGCTGTCGACGGCCCGTCATCGTCATACGGACTATTACGAACGGCGCGACGGGCGCTGGCAGGTCGTGTTCTCGCAGGCCACCGCGGTGGAATAGCAGGGCAACGACATCCTGCCTGCCGACGCAGACGATCGGCGGGCAGAACCCGGTCTTTCCGAGTCGAAAAACGTACGAACCGACGTTCGCATCAATGTGGTTGTCGCGCGACCCGAGGCAGTTCCGCAAGGAGCAGTTCGTTACGTCGAAAGGGTCGCGAGGCCCTGTTTCAGGACGTATTGTGTCATTTTGAAACACTGCCCCAAATCTGCCTCAATTGAGCGAGAAACCGATGCAGCCGGAAGCGAACCGCAGCGCTCGCCGACGTGATCGACCTTTGGTCTGACACGCCCCAAATTCGGGTTGCGCAGGGCGCGCTCTAAACTGTGGCCGGTCATCTTTTGGAGGAAAGGATGATCTCATGAAGAAGCTCGTTTCAATTGCAATCGTCAGCGCGGTTCTTGCCGCGCCGCTCGCCGCCCAGGATCCTGGGCGCGGGCAACCCATCATCGTGCAAACCGACCCATCGACTTTCGTCTCCAGCCTTTCCCACGAACTCGACCGGCAGCTCCGACGCGTATCCTACCCCGGCGGCTTCCAGCAGAGCGGGGTGGTGAAGGTGCGGTTCGTGGCGAATGGCCACGGACGCGCGGAGCAAGTCACTCTTTTCGAGGAGTCGGGAAGCCATAGCATGGACCGCGCGGCTCTCAGGGCCGTTCACCGTCTCGATCGACTGGGATCCAACGCCCGCACGCAAATGGGCGGCCAGGACGTCTTGCTGAGCATCGTCTTCGCAACCAGCGAAAGGGAAGCGGAGCGTCTGGCGCGGCGAACGTCGGAAGAGAACGCTGCACTGATCGCTTCTGGGAAGCTGGAGCCGCAGGTGCTGGCGGTCACCATGGTACCATCGGCGCGCGGATGACGTGATACCGAACTTGCGAACTTCGGCGTCACATCGCGCGGCACTGCGGGCTGCTGATGATGACGCCGGAGCTTTTTTACGAATCCAGGGAGAGGATTGAACAATGAATTTCGAGGTTCCGCTTTCGATGAGAGAGGCTCGCCGGGAAATGCTTCTTGCGCTGGCCTCTTCCCGCGAGGTGAATGCAACGCACCATTGCAGACGCGCGGCGAACTTGTTGAACGACGCGGTCAGCTCGATCCAGGCTCATCCGGCGGCAGACTACGACTGGTCTCTGCTGCGCGCCGAGCATCGCTGAGCGCGAGCAGCGAGCAGGCGTCAGACTTCGACCGGCGCGTCCGTCAGGATCGTCTTCGTCTCGACGTAGGCGTGGATGCCCTCGTCACCGCCCTCGCGGCCGATACCCGACTGCTTGAACCCTCCGAAAGGCGCGGTCCATTCCATCCGCATGCCGTTCTGCCCTACCACGCCCGTGCGCACGCGACGGGCGATGTCGTAAGCGGCCTGCGCGTCGTTGGTGAACACGGAGCCGTTGAGGCCATAGTCGCTTTCGTTGGCGATGCGGATGGCGTCTTCCTCGTCCTCCGCCGGGATCAGGCACAGGACAGGACCGAAGATCTCTTCCTGCGCGATCTTCGATTTGTTGTCGACGTTCGCGAACAGTGTGGGCTCGATGTAGTAGCCCTTGTTCATGTGGCTGGGGCGATGCCCGCCGGTGACGAGGTCCGCCCCCGATGCCTTGCCCGCTTCGATATACATCTCGATGCGCTCCAGCTGGCGGCGCATGGCGACGGGACCGAGCTGGGTATCCTCGTCCTCGGGATGGCCGATCCTGATGCCCTTCATCACCCCGGCAATGGCCTCGGCGAGTTCGTCGTGACGGGCCTTCGGCACGATGGCGCGGCTGAGCATGGCGCAGACCTGCCCGCTCATCACGGTGATGGTGTTGCCGAGAATACCCGCAGCCTGGTCGATGGGAAAATCGTCTCGCACGATCGCGGCGCTCTTGCCGCCCAGCTCGAAAGTGGCACGCACCATGTTGCCGCCCGCCACGCTGGCGATGTGGCGGCCTGCCGCGCTGGAGCCGGTGAAAGTGATCTTGTCGATGTGCTTCGAATGGATCAGGTGATCCGCCGCCTCGCGGTCCGAAGGGACGAGGTTGACCGTGCCTTTCGGCATGCCCACCGCCTCTGCCGCCTCGGCGATGATATAGGCTTCCAGCGGGGTTTCGGGCGAAGGCTTCATCACCACGGTGCAGCCCGCGATCAGGGCATAGAACACCTTGTTCGCCATGATCGCGAACGGGCCGTTCCACGGCGCGATTGCGACAACGACGCCCACCGGCTCGCGCACTACGGTGACGGTATCGACCGCCATGCCGGGGCGCTGCTCGGTCCAGGCGAAGCGCTCTCCCAGCGATGCGATGCCGCGAAGACCCGCGACGCCGCCCGCGTGCATCGGCCCTGCCGCGCTGGCGAGGCCGCCGATCTGGGCCGTCCAGGCGGCGGCAAGTTCGGGCACGCGCGGCTCCAGCACGTCGACCAGTTCCATCAGCTTAGCCATCCGCTCCTTCGGCGAAGTGCGGGGCCAGGGGCCGTTGTCGAACGCCTCGCGCGCGGCGGCAACGGCGGCGTCCATGTCGCGGTTGCCGGCATGGGCGACGCGGGCCACCACTTCCTCGCTGGCGGGATTCACCACCTCGATGCTGTCGTTGGACGTGGGGGCGACCCACTCTCCGCCGATGAACAGCTTGTCGGGGTGCTTGATGGTCACGCCTTCGGGGGTCATGGCACGGCTCCTAGTAGTTGGAGAGGATGGTGAGCGACTGGGTGTCGAGCGGCAAGCCTTCCTCTTGCAGTTGCAGCTCGCGTTCGCGAAGCGGGCCCTGCACGCTGATCAGCCAGGCCTGGATGGCGCGCACGTCCTCCGCGCTCAGCCTGTCGTCGAAGCGCGGCATCCCGCGGCTGACAAACAGTCCGTCCAGCACGATCTGCTGGAAACCCGCGTGCACGCCGCGGTTCATGCGGCGAAGGTCGGGCAGGGGCGCGCGCGGCTGGTTGGAATGGCAGATGCTGCAGTTCCCGGTGAACAGCGCGTTGCCGCGGGCCAGCAGCTCGGGGGTGACGCCAGCGAACTGCTCGGGCGGTTCGGGGGCGGGTTGCAGCGGCGGCAGGTCTTCAGGGATCGCCACCTGGCCGCCATCCAGCCGGAAGACGAGGATGCGGTTGGCATTGCCCTTGCCGTAAGCGGCGGCATAGCGCGGCACGAAGCCCCATCCGCCCCCGCCCCAGCCGGTCTGCACGGCGACATACTGCACGCCGTCGACCATGTAGGTCATCGGCGCGGCCATGATGGTGGAGCCGGTTTCCACGCTCCACAATTCCTCGCCGGTATCGGCGTCGCGCGCGAACAGCGTGCCACCCACGTTGCCGTGGAAGACGAGGCCGCTTTGCGTCGCCAGCACGCCGTGGCGATCCTGCCAGCCGAGGCTTTCCGCCGCCCACCTGGTTTCGCCGGTCAGAGGATCGATGGCCCGCAACTGGCTTTCGAAGGGCTTGCTCGTCACCCATTCCCACGCCGCCTGTGCCTGCACGGCCGCGCGCAGCGGCGGCGGCAGCGTTTCGGCGGCGGCCTGAAGGTCGGAGGTGAAGATGATCGCAGCGCCCGCGTTGAGGAATTTCTCTTGGTATTCGACGTTGTCGATGGGACCGGGAAGGAACAGCAGGTTGCCCATGTCCAGCACGTGGGCGAAATAGGTATCGCGCGTGGGATCGTAGGCGGCGGGATACCAGTTCCGCGCGCCGGGCGAGCCGGGGTAGACGATCTTCGGCCCCTGCGAATAGTCAGATTCCTCCAGCGTGATGCTGTGCCGCTGGGTCTGGGTATCGAAGCCGTCGGACCAGTTCATGCGCACCAGCGGATTGGCCGCGTGGGCATGGCCGGTCTCGCGATCGACCACGTAGAAATTGCCGTTCTTGGGCGTGTGGAGGATGACCGGACGCTGCTCTCCATCGATATCCAGCGAGGCAAGGATCATCGGCTGCGTCGCCGTCAGGTCCCAGTTGTCCTGCGGCGTTTCCTGGAAATACCAGTTCATCCGGCCGGTCTCGCGATCCAGCGCCACCAGCGAATTGAGGTAGAGGTTATCGCCGCCCCCCGGCGAACGGATCGCCTGCGGATAGGGCCCGCCGTTGCCGGTGCCGACGATCACCTGGTCGAACTGCGGATCGTAGACGATGGCATCCCACGCCGTGCCGCCGCCGCCGATGTCCCAGCGCGTGTCCTCGCTCCAGGTCGCAAGCGCGGGTTCGAGTTCGGGGTTTTCCTGCGGACCCGAAGCGGGATCGCGAGGAATGGTGTAGAAGCGCCATGCCTGCGAACCGTCCGCGATGCGATAGGCGGTGACATAGCCGCGCGCATCGTATTCCGCCCCGGCATTGCCGATGATGACGAGATCGCCCGCCACTTCGGGCGCGCCGGTGGATGTGTAGCCGCGCGAGTGATCGACGATGGTGTCGACGCTCCACACCGGTTCGCCGGTGGTCATGTCCAGCGCCCACAGCTTGCCGTCTAGCGCGCCCACCATCACCTTGCCGTCGGCCACGGCCACGCCGCGGTTGGCCTGGTCGCAGCAGGCGGACCGGTTTACCTGCATGTCCAGCTCGGGGGTGAAGGTCCACAGTTCCTCGCCCGTGGCAGCGTTCAGCGCGTAGACCCGGCCAAGGTTGCCCGAGGTGTACATCACCCCGTCGATCACGACCGGCGTTGCTTCCTGCACGCGGGCGGTGCCCATGTCGTATTCCCAGGCCAGGCCCATGCGCGACACGTTGGCGCGGTCGATCGTCTGCAACCGCGAGAAATGGCTTTCGCCCCAGTCGCCGCCGGGATTGTCCCAGTTCTCGCCCGCTCCCAGCGGGAGGTCCTGCGCGGCCAGCGGAGTGGCCATTTCCGGCTCCGGGACGGCGGCGGCCGTGCAGGCGGACAGGCCCACGACGGCGGCAATGGCGAAAAGGCGGCTCATTGCGGCCATGCCCCCTGGTGCTGTTCGAAGACCGAGCGCAGCGTGCGCGGCTTGCGTCCGGTGATGCGCTCCACGTCGTCGGTGATGACGTCGAAATAGCCTTCGCGGATGGCCTGGCCGAACGTCACCATGCCTTCGCTCGCCCACGGGATCGGCGTGTCGGGCGTCAGATCCTCCGCCTTGCGCACCGCGCCGATGGAATCGAAATACTGGTACATTCCCTCGTCGTCGACGTGGATCACCTCGATGGGCTTGCCTGCCATCCCGGCGGCCATGTCCATCGCCTCGGGAACGGTCAGCAGTTCAGGGCCGGTCACGGTGTAGGCCTTGTTCTCGTGCCCGTCCTGCGTCAGCACGCCGACCGCCGTCGCCACGCAGTCATCGCGGCTGACGAAGGCGATCTTGCCGGTGCCGCAGTTGTCGGGCTTCGATCCGGCGATCAGTGCTGGCACGACCATGGCCGTGGCGATCGCCTCGGAATACTGGCTGTTGTAAAGGATCGTCCAGGCCAGGCCGGACTGTTTCAGAAGCTGCTCGGTGGCGTAGTGATCGTGCTGCTCGACCGCCGGATGGTCAGGATTTCCGCCGTCGATGATGGATGTGTAGACAATGTGCTTCACCCCGGCGCCCTTGGCCGCATCGATGGCGTTGCCATGCTGGCGCGGGCGCTGGCCCACCATGGTCGTAGAAATCAGCAGCAGCTTGTCGCCGCCCGCCATCGCCTCTTCCAGTCCGTCCGGACTGTCGAAGTCCGCCTCGCGCACGTCGGCGCCGCGCTCCGCCAGGTCGCCCAGCTTGTCGACGTTGCGCGACAGGGCGATCACGTCCTCGCCCAAGTCCAGCAATTGCGATGCGGCGGCATGGCCGAACTGGCCGGACGCGCCGGATACGATGATTTTCGCCAAGTCTTCTCTCCCATCGCGGCAAGTTCGTGAGCCTTCACCGCTTGCCAACATCATAACGACTGTTACGATTGGCGCAACACGGAGGGGAGGAGCACATGACGCTCTCGATAGAGGACCGGCTTGGCCTGCAGGACCTGATTGCCGCCTACAGCTGGGCACTGGATACCGGCGATGCCGATGGCCTGGTGGAATGCTTTACCGAAGACTGCGAGATGCGCGAGGAGGTGTTCGAGGACCCGGACATCTGGCACGGGCACGAAGGTATTCGCGGCCTGATGGCGCACTACGCGGGCGCGCCCGGCTTTCCCGGTCGACAGCATCACGTCACCCAGGTGCAGTATTTCCCGCAGGACGACGGCAGCGTCAGGATGCGCGGCTTCGCCTTCGTCACCGAATGTCACGGTGAACCGCCCTACGAATTGCGCTTCTGCGGCTGGTATGACGATCACGCGGTGAAGGGTGCGAACGGCAAGTGGCGCTTCCGCACGCGCCTGGTGCGACTGTGGGATGGGCAGGTGCTCGAGCGCTTCCCCGGCCACGGGGACTGGAAACCGCGCAAGCGGCCCGAGTCGCTCAAGATCCGAAAGTAATCAGGTGCGGCGGACGAGCATCCACGTAATTGCCGCGCCTTCCACCCTCACGCCTTCGCGGCGATAGCCCGCCTCGGCGGCCACTTCCTCGATCAGCAGGGCGTCGGCCTGCCTGCTCCATCCGTGAATGATGGCGGGACCCGATGCCACGACCTCACGCGCGAAGCGGATGCAGTCGCCTTCGATCGCCCTCGCCTGCTGCCCCGCCTCGACAGCGGCGGTGCGACGAGAGGTGGCCTCGGGAAGGCTCGCGTCGAACAGGAACACCGAGCCTGCGATCGGAGTGGCTGCGGAAAGGCGGTCCAGCCCCAGCACGGCGGGAATGGCCGCCACACCTGCCAGCAAGGTGCGCCGGGTCAGCTTCATGGCGCGATCTCGTGCGGTCCGGCGGCAAGGTACTCGGCGATTGCCTGCAAGTCCGCGTCGGACAGTTCGCCGCGCGGCACCGGCGGCATGTTGCCGATCCCGTTGCGAGCGGCGACGACCACGAAGGCCGCGGCAAGATCGCCGCGCTCTTCCAGCAAGGCATCATCGCGGCGGCGGGCCAGAAGCCCCGTGCCCATGCCGTTGGCGTTGTGGCACATCGCGCAGTATTCGACATACAGCGCCTCCCCGCCGGTCGCGCCGGGGCGCTTCGCCAGGGTGACAGGCTGCGGCATGGGCGGCGGTCCGGCTTGCGTTTCGACGGCTTCCTCCGCCTCGTCCGAAACGCCCGCGCCGCTCTGGGCATAGGCGACGGAACCCGCGGCCAGCAGCACCGAGGCCAGCAGAATTCTCATGCCGTGCTGACGATGAAAATTCATGCCGCACCTCCATTGCGCCGGTTGTTGCCCCAGATACCGCTCTTGCCCGGCGCGATGATGCCGTTGGGGTCGAGCGCGTCCTTCACCGCCTCGTTCATGCGGTGCAGCGAGCCGCCGCCCCAGTCATAGGTGTTCGCGACAAGGTCCATGTAATCGAGATGCGTGCGATACTCGCCATAGCCCTGCTCCTTGGCGTCGGCCACCAGCGTGCGGAAGAACGGGTCGACCTTGGCCATCATGGCGGGATCGTCCTTGTTGAAGATCATCGCGTTGACGTTGGTCAGGTGCCGTTCCCCGAAGGCAAAGCTGCCCTGGTAGTCCATTCCGTATTCCTGGTAGCGGGCATAGGTGCGGCGGAACTGCGCCAGCGCGGCGTCGCCATCCTGCGGGATGATGGGCGAGAAACCGATATGTCCGCCCCGCCCGCCGTACCAGTTCACGTTCTGCATCGGGAACGTCATCGGCGTGCCGGTCCAGCCGGTATATTCCAGCGGCTCTCCCTTGCGCCAGCTCGTGGGGCGGATCGACATGGGGCCGGCGTTGCCCATGGCCTCTTCCAGCACCTTGTAGGCCGCCTTGTTCACGTCTTCCCGGCCATAGAGGCGCAAGGACACGCCCCACCAGCCGATGTTGAACTGGCGGCGGATCGCGTCGATCACGGAATCGGACAGCGCGCCGGGTTCGTCGGTCCACTGGTCGCGCGTGGTCAGCACCGCGGCGGCGCGCATCCAGTTGCCGATGCTGGGCGACTGGGTCAGCAGCCGTTCGCGGCGCAGCGGCGCGATGGTATCCACCATCACCTTCAGATCTTCGGGCCGGTCGAATTCGACATCCATGCCCATCAGGCTTTCCGGCTCCGGCATCATCCACATGCCCATCTTGGTGACGATGCCGAAGTTCGACTGCACGAACATCTGGTCCCAGCCGGGGCCGAAACCGAAGGGATAGGCCTGCCAGGTCGGCGCGCCGCTGAACGCGCCCATGCCGGTGCGCACCACCTCGCCATTGGCCAGCACGACTTCCAGCCCGCAGATGTTCTTGGTGTGCTCGCCATAGGGGGTGTAGCCCACGCCGCGATCCAGCGCGTTGCCCATCACCGACCCCCAGCTGTTGCCGGGGGTCGAAAGCCAGTAGGGCAGGTTGTTGCGCTGCACGTAGTCGTAAAGGTCGTAGAAGCCGACGCCGGGCTCCAGCAGCACGGTGCCCAGTTCCTCGTCGAACTCGATCTTCTTCATGCGCGACAGGTCGAGCACCACGCTGCCAGCCAGCACCGGCGCGCTGCCGCCGTATCCCAGGTTCTTGCCGCGCGCGATGGGGAATAGCGGCAGTCGGTATTCGTTGGCCACGCGCACCACCGCCTGGATTTCCTCCACGGTATCCGGCGCGACAGCCCCTGCCGGGTGATGCGCCGCATCGTCCACGGCGAACTTGTCCTGGTAGGACGTGCGATCCAGCGGCTCGAAAAAGCACTTGTCCGCGCCGATGGCGGCTTCCAGCGCGCGGCGCGCCTCGTCCAGGCGCGCGGCCGACATTCCCGGTGCAAGCGGTGCATCCGCCATCAATTTCGTCCCTCTCCCCACGCGCATTTCGCAGCGTGACTTTAACGCCCGTTACTTTTCAGCTAGCACGGCTACGAGTCAAGCGAAGGGAGAGGGTCTTGGCGTCACGCGAGGAATTGTACGGCGTTCTGGATGCCTACCTGGCAGCGCTGGCAGCGCGCGATCCCTCCGCCGCGCCCATCGCGGCAGGGGCCTTCAATACCGAGAACAACGTGGTGCTGGCCGTGGGCGACGGCGTGTGGAACACCATCACCGCCCGCCACGAATACGACCTGCGCTTCGCCGAACCCGCGCGGGGGCAGGTGGCCGTGTTCACCGCCGTGGAGGAAACCGACGCGCTCAACCCCGCCTGCATCCGGCTGGAAGTGTCAGGCGGCCAGATCATCGGCATCGAGACCGTCGTGGCGCGCAACAAGGACGAGGGCTTTCCCTTCGGCCCGCAGCATTTCGAGCGCAAGCCGGTGATGGAAGCGCTGGTGGCGGACGATGCCCGCTCCACCCGCGAGGAACTGGTGCGCGTCGCCAACGGCTATTTCGAGACGATCGAGCGCAACGACGGCACGATAGCCACGAAGTTCTGGCCGCACTGCAACCGCGTTGAAAACGGGGTGCAGACCACCAACAATGCCGACTTCCCCCTGCCCGTTGCCCGCATGGGCTGCGAGGAGCAGTTCGCATTGGGCTGGTATCGCTACGACGACGACCTGCGCGCCCGCCGCTTTCCGCTGGTGGATACCGAGCGCGGGATCGTGCTGGCCTATGGCTTCATCGATCATTCGGGCGGGGTGGGCGAATACACTCTGACCAACGGCGAGACCGCGACGAGCCCGGTGCGCCGCCCGCACAGCTACTACCTCGCCGAGGCCTTCCGCATCCGCGAGGGCGCGATCGAGCAGGTGGAAGCCAATTTCCTGACCGTGCCCTATCGCATGCCCAGCCCGTGGGACACGCGCGATGCCAGTCTTGTCGGCGAGGGAGGCCTCCACCGTGTTGCCTGAGGTACTCCGTTGACCAACCGCACCATCGCCTCGCTCGTCCTGCTGGCCGGGATCTTCGTGATGGAGGGCTACGACATTGCCGCCATGGGCCTTGCCGTGGCGCGCCTGGACGAGGCGCTGGGGCTGGAGCCGGCCAGCTTCGGCTGGGTCTTCACCGCGCTGCTGGTGGGCATCGGCGTGGGCGGCGCGCTGCTGGCGCCGTTTGGCGACCGCTTCGGCCGGCGCGCGCTGATCGTGGCAGGCGCGCTGGCGACAGGCGTGTTCACTCTCGGCACCACCACCGCCACCACCGTGACGGAATTCCTGATCTGGCGCGGCCTTACCGGCGTGGCGCTGGGCGCGGCGCTGCCCAATGTCAGCGCCCTTTCCGCGGAGCTCGCACCCGACAGGCTGCGCGCCACGGTCATGGCGGTCGTCTCCGCCGGCATCCCGCTGGGCATTGCCATTGCCGGTGTGCTCTCGCCCAACGTGGTGGGCGCTTTCGGCTGGCGAGGCCTGTTCTTCGTACCCGGCGTGATGGCTATCGCCCTTGCCGCGGCGCTGTGGCTGATGCTGGATGGCGGCGTGCCGGAATCGGGCGATGGCCAGCAGAAGGCCTCCGCGCCGCAGGTGCTGCTGCTGCGCCAGCCCTGGGTCATCCCCTTCGCCGTCTTCGCCGCCATGCTCGCGTTCAATGCCATGAACCTCTACCTGCTCAACAGCTGGCTGCCCACGATCCTGCCGCAGGCCGGGTTCGAGCAGGACCTGGCAGACCGCGTTTCGGGCGTGGTGCAGTTCGCCGGTATCGGCATCGGCGTTGCCGCCAGTTTCGGCATCGACCGCTGGAACAAGACCCTTACCCTGGTGCTGATGTTCGCGGCGATGGCGCTGTGCTTTGCCGCCGTCGGCCTTTCTCCGCCCGACCGCACGCTGTGGACCCTGCTGCTGTGCGTCGGCGTGGGCGGCGCGAGCGCGGGCGGCATGGTTCTGCCGGGGCTGTGCGTCTATTTGTTCGCGCCGCGCCTGCTCTCGACCGCGATCGGCATGGGCGTGATGGTGGGGCGCCTGGGCGCCTTTGCCGGACCGCTGATCGGACAGGCCGTGCTGGATGCCGAGGCGGGTCCGCAAACCTTTTTCCTCATCGCCGCGATACCCGCCGCGATCTGCGCGCTGGTGGCGCTGCTGGTGCCGCTGGGCCTGCGAGTGAAGGAGAGGGATGCCGGGCGCGAGGTCGGCGCGCCCGCGACGGCGTAAACCCTACGGCCTGAAATCCAGCCCGCCGGTCCGTTCAGCAAAGCGCCAGCCGTCTTCGGTCTTCACCACCCTGTCCTCGAAAGTGCCGATCAGCGGAGACTTCGGATCCTGCACCGGCAGGCCATCCTCGGCGGCGTCGCCCATGTAGAGCACGATCACGCTCTTCACCCTGGCTTCGCTCTCGCTCACCACCTCGACCAGGGTGTTCGCCATCACGTGCCGCTGCGCGCGCGGCGGACGGGCGGTGAAGCTGGCAAGGATTGCCTCGCGCCCCACCACCGGATCGCCCCCGCTGGGGCGGCGGAACACGGCATCCTCGGTGTAGAGCGCGGCGCAGGCCTGCCAGTCCTGCGCATCGTTCGCCCACACGTATTCGTGGATCAGACGCGTCACGTCGGCCTCTATCGCGCGGCGAGTCTCGTCGTGCATGTCTACTCCTGCGGCTTGGTGCGTTCGAGGAACAGCGAATTGCCCTGCTCATCGCTGGCGTCCAGCCGTTCGATCAGCCTTTCCACGATGCTGGCAAACCCCGCCACCTCTGCGCTGTCGAGCTCGGAAAACAGGTAGTGTGCCACCGTCTCCGTCTGCGGGCGCATGATCTCGTAAAGGCGGCGGCCCTCGTCCGAGAGGCTCAGCCACTTGCGCCGCCTGTTGCCCTCGTCGGTTTCCACCACCACCCGGTCGTGCTTCTGCAGCGCGCTGACCGCGCGGCTCACGCTCATGGCGTTGACGCCTGTCAGTTCGGCAACCTCGTGGCTGGCCGTGCGCCCCAGCGCGCCGATGGTCATCAGCAGGCGGAACTCGTTCACGCTGATCCGGTAGCGATGGGAAAGATGGGTGGAAAACGGCGCCATCAACCGGTTGGTCAGCTTCAGCAGGCGGTGCAGCAGCACCACGTCGCTGGTCTCGTTCAGGTGGACGCTGGCTCCACTATCGCGTGCAGCGCCGCTTTCGCCGGTCATCCTCCGCCTCCCTTTGACCGCAATCAATGTTGCGGGTTGCACCGATTGTAACAAGCGTTAGCGTTAAAACAAAGAATCAAGAGGAGAGGAAACAGGCCATGGGCGCTTTTCCGCAATCAATTCATTTCATTGGCACCAACACGCCGCGCCAGCAGGAATATAAGCTGGAAGGGCTGGATGTGGAGGGCGAAATTCCCGCCGCGATCGATGGCACCTTCTTCCGCGCCGTACCCGACAATGCCCATGTGCCGATGTTCGAGGATGACATCGCGCTGAACCACGACGGCATGATCTCGTCGTTCGCGATCCGCGACGGCAAGGTGGATTTCGGCATCAGGTATGTCGAGACGGAACGCTACCTCGCCGAAAAGGAAGCGGGGCGCGCGCTGTTCGGTCGCTATCGCAACCCCTTCACCGACGATCCCAGCGTGAAGGGCAAGGATCGCACCGTCGCCAACACCACCCCCGTGTGGCACGGCGGCCGCCTGTTCATGACCAAGGAGGACGGCCGCGGCTACGAGGTGAACCCGCACACGCTGGCGACGGAGGGCAAGTGGGATTACGAAGGCAAGCTGAGGAGCGAGACCTTCACCGCCCACCCCCGCATTGATCCCGAAACCGGCGAGATGTTCTTCTTCGGCTACGAGGCGGGCGGGCTCTGCACGCTGGACGTGGCCTATTGCATCGCCGACAAGGACGGAAATCTCGTCAAGGAGCAGTGGTTCGACCAGCCCTATTGCTCCACCATCCACGACTTCGTGATCACCGAGAAATACGCGATCTTCCCGATCTTCCCGACCCTGGCCGATCTCGACCGGATCAAGGAAGGCGGCCCGCACTGGGCGCATCACCAGGACCTGCCGAGCTATGTCGGCATCATGCCGCGCTACGGCGACGTGTCCGAAATGATCTGGATCGAGGGGCCGAAGGGCGTCTCCTGCTTCCACGAAGTCAATGCCTACGACGATGGCGACAAGGTCCATATCGACCTCTGCCTGACCGAGACCAATGCCTTCTCCTTCATGCGCGAGGCGGGCGGCATCGATATCGCGCAGCAGGACATCAAGGGCGCGCTCACCCGCTGGACCATCGACATGTCGGCGCAGGAGCCCGCGATCGAGGCCAGCGAAATCGGCCCGACCGGCGACCTGTGCCGGGTGGAGGACGCGGTGCAGGGTCGCCCCTATCACCGCGCGTGGTATCTCAGCATGAACCCGCAGGCGAAAGGCCCGCCGATGCTGGGCGGGCCCGTGGGCGCGAATTTCAATTGCCTGCTGCGGATCGAGCCGGAAAACGATCGTGTGTCGATGATGGAATTGCCGCCGGGCGCGGCGATCAGCGAGCCGGCGCATGTCGTGTCGCCGGAAGACGGCCACGGCGGCTGGCTGCTGAGCGTTATCGACATCCCCAACGGCCCTCCCGGCGCGGGCGACCCGTCGGACTATTCCAGCGAGCTATGGGTGATCGAGGCAGATGCTGTCGAGAAAGGCCCCATTGCCCGGGTCAGCACCGGCAAGGCGCTGCGCAGCCAGGTCCACGGAACCTGGGTGTCCCGCGCGAAGCTGGACGCCAGCGTGCGCAAGGGCTGACCTAGTCGTTCCCACGGCCGCGACCGTTGCCGCGTTCGCGCGGCCGGTCACGATTGCTCTCCGCGCGCTGACGCCTTTCGTTCTGCCGGGCCTGTTGCTGCCTGCGATCACGCTGCGCTGACTCGCGCTGCTGGCGCTGGCGATCGGCCTGCTGACGCTCCTGCCGTTCGCGCTGGGCCCGCTCGCGCTGTTGCTGCTGCTGGCGTTCGGCCTGCTGCCGCTCCCGCCGTTCGCGCTGAGCCCGCTCGCGCTGTTGCTGCTGGCGTTCGGCCTGCTGGCGTTCGCGGCGCTCTTGCTGCGCCCGTTCGTTCTGGCGGCGTTCGGCCTGAGCCCGCTCCTGCTGGCGGCGTTCGTTCTGCGCACGTTCGCGATCGCGATCAGCGCGCTGGCGGTCTCGCTGGGCCTGCTGACGCTCTTCGCGCTGCTGCTGCGCCCGTTCACGCTGACGGCTCTCGCGCTGCGCCGCCTGGCGTTCCTGGCGGTCGCGATCGGCGCGTTCGTCGCGCTGCCTGTTCTGGCGTTGAGCCTGCTCGCGCTGGGCACGTTCCTGCCTCACCGTCTCGCGACGCTGGTTGTCGCGGCGACTCTCTTCACGGTCGCGGCGCACGCGCTCGGCATCGCGGCGGCGTTCGACATTACGCGTGCGCTCCACGCGCTCCGTCTCGGCGCGGGCGAAACCGGTATCGCGTTCGGCGCGGGGTCCGCCGCGCCGAGCCTCGCGGCGCTCCTCGCGGCGCTGGTCGACCCGTTCGGAGCGCTCGCGGACGCGTTCGATATCGCGACGCTGTTCCCGACGTTCGGCGCGGGCTTCGTTGCGGACCAGCGCAGCGCGTTCGATGCGCGGCCGGTTCTCGGTCCTGTCGCGGTAGAAGCGCGGCGCTTCCTCGCGATAGCCGGCATCCTGCCAGCGATCGAAGCGGTCGGCGGCGCTGCGCCGTGCGCGGCGCTCGCGGGTCCAGCGGCGTTCGGCAGCCTCCTCGTGCGCGGCATCCCATTCGCGCCATTCCTGCCGCCGCTCGCGGGCGCGGTCCCAGCGACGCTGTTCCGCGACGATTTCGCGACGGCGCTGGTTCCACAGCGGAGCCGAGACGCCGAAACGGTCGCCCCTGTTCGCGGCGTCGTAAAGACGCTCGCCCCGGTCGAAATAAGCGGAGGCCACACGGCGGCGATCGCGCGCACGGTCGTGCCGCAGGATCCGGCCGTCGCGGTCGTAGACCACCACCAGCCGATCGTCGCGATAGCCGTAGCTGTAGAGCGGATCGCGAACCAGGAACGGACGCGCGGATCGCGGTTCGTAGTAGTAATAGCGATAGCCGCCGCGCACCGGCTCGGCATAGCGGTAATACCCGTCATGCGTGCGCCAGGCCCACGGCTGCGCGCCGTCGTAGTAATAGCCATAGTCGGGCGGGGAATCCGCCAGCAGTCCGCCGATCAGCGCGGCCAGTGCCAGCCAGGCATACTGGTCCGTTCCGACGGTATCGTCGTAATAGTATTCGTCGCCATAGCTGTCGTAGTAGTCGTCGGCATAGCCGGCGTCGTAGTAGCCGTAGTCTTCCTGGCCCCACTCGCCGGCATAGCCGTCGTCGTAATAGCCGCCCTGATCGTAGTTCCACGAAGGCGCAGGGGCGTAGCTGCCGGGATAGTCGGCCTGCATCGGCCAGGCTTCGGGCAGGTAGTCGCCTTCCCCGCCAGCCCAGTACTGGGTTCCCGGACCGCCCTGGTCCCAGGCACTCTCGTCGAGCGAGTAGTTGTACGGGCCAAGCGCACTGGTCAGCGCCAGCTGGTCCGTGCTCGCCATGTCCTCCGGCCCGCAGGCGGCCAGCGCCAGGGCCAGCGCAGATACGGCGCCAAGGCGAAGCGGAAATCTCTTGCGGTCTGTCATGCGAGCCTCCTTCAGCTCGGTGCTGGCGTCGGGGCATGCCCCTGGCGCGTCACGGGTCATTTGATCGCCAATGTCGCATGATCGCGCTGAACGGGCCGTGGGAAGGCGGTTCATCATCCCGCAGGCTTGCGGCGACGGGCAGTTGCCTGCGCGCGACGGGACGAATTTCCCGAGCCGACTTGCCCACCGAGGCGCGAAGGCATAGGCTTTTGCAGAGAGGGGAGAAGAGCATGAGAAAACTCGTGCTGGCACTGGCCACGGGCGCGCTGGCGATCACGCCGGTGGGCGCACAGGATCCATCGTTCGAGGAACAGATGGCGGCGCGGTTCGAAACGCCGCCGCCCGGCTGGGAAATGCCGCGCACGCAGTGGGGCGATCCCGACCTGCGCGGCAAATGGCCGGTCGACTATCTCGGCCGCACGCCGCGCGAACGCAGCCCGGCGCTGGGCACGCGCGCATTCCTGACAGAGGAGGAATACGAACGCGCTTTCGCCCGTGCGGAGGGCGAACTGGAGAGATACGAGGAAGAGGACAAGGCCAACCTGATGGCCATGGGCCACTGGGCCGAATTCGGCCACCCGCTGCGCCAGTCCAGCATGATCGTTGAGCCTGCCAACGGTCGCTATCCGCCACTCACCGAACTGGGGCAGGAACTGCGCGCCAACGAACGCACCAGCTGGAACACCGACGTGTTCGAGGACATGGACGATTTCGGCATCTTCGACCGCTGCCTGACGCGCGGCATGCCCGGCTCCATGCTGCCGGGCGCCTACAACGGCGGGATCGAGATATTCCAGGCTCCGGGTCAGGTGGTCATCAGCCTCGAGATGATCCACGAAACGCGCATCGTCTACCTCGACGGACGCGATCCGCCTCCCGCCGACGTGCAGTACGACCTGGGCTATTCCGTCGGCCACTGGGATGGCGACACCCTGGTGATCGAGACGACCAACTTCCGCCCCGGCATGTCTATGGGCCCCGCCCCCAATTCAGACCAGCTGCATGTCACCGAACACCTCACGCTGATGAACCCGAACCAGATTCACTACGAGGCATGGGTGCGCGATCCGCTGGTGATGGAAGGCCACTACAAGCTCGACCTGCCGTGGCTGCGGGAAGACGACTACGGCATGTACGAATACGCCTGCCACGAGGGCAACGTGCAGATCCGCGGCTATATCACCGCGACTTCACCGAGGTTCGCCGAAGAACGCGCGGCAGCCTGGGCAGCGCAGGGGCGGGAGAACCACGAAGGCGAGCCGGTTCGCTGACGAAGGGGGAATGACAAGATGAGAATACTGCTGAGCGGACTGCTGGCCACGACGGCCGCGCTGGCCGCCCCTGCCGCGGCGCAGGACTGCGACCGCGATTGCCTGATCGCGCTGGCCGATGCCTATGCCACGGGCGTGGTGGAAGGCGATCCGGGTGCCGTGCGCTGGACCGGCGATGCGGTCGTCGTCGAGAACCTGGAAAGCATCGCCCCGGGTGAAGGGATATTCCAGACGGTCACCTCCGGGCCTGCCACCGATTACGCCGTGCACGTGGCGGACCCTGTCAGCGGGCAGGTGGGGCTCCTCACCATGATGCGCGAGGGCGAGACGCCGGTGTTCGTCGGCATTCGCCTGCAACTGGGCGAGGACGGTGCCGTCGCCGAAGCCGAGCATCTCGTCGCGCGCGACCTGACGCCCGTCCAGCTCGCCAACCTGCAGGACGAGCGGCCGCGCCTGATGCAGCCGGTGCCCGAAGCCTACCGCGACAGCCGCGAGCGGATCATCTGGCTGGGCGAGAGCTACTACGACGCGCTGGACAACAACAATTCGGCCCATTCCAACATGGCCGACGACTGCGAGCGGCGCGAGAACGGCTTCCAGACGGCGCGCAATCCGATGGTGCGCGACAATCCGAACGGCAACGGTCAGAATGACGCGATCTTCGCCTATCTCGGCGGACTTGGCTGCGCGGCGCAGATGGACACCAACATGTGGGAATACATCACCCGCATCGAGAACCGCCGGGTGGAGATTGCCGACACCGAAACCGGTCTGGTGTGGGGCGTCAGCCATCTCGAGCACGATTTCGACGAGGACATTTTCCCGCTGGTGGGAGTCCCCTGGGCGGACAGCCGCGACCTGTCGCAGTTCGGCCCCTTCGACATGCCCGCGATCCACGTTTCCAAGGTCTGGGGCGGTGCGATCCACGAGATCGAGGCGCTCGGCATCGTCATGCCCTATCAGAGCCCCCGCGTTTTCGAGGACTGAAAGCAAAGGGGCGAGGAGGCTCTTCGCCGCCCCGCCCCCTTGCTCGGATGCCGCGTTCTACTCCGCCGGTTCGGCAGCGGCCGCGGTCGCGTCCTTCTTCGTCAGCGCATTGGCCAGGTATTCGGACACGATGCCGAACAGCGCGCCGATGACGATGGATACAATCGTCGGCACGATGGCCTCCGTCGGGGTCATGCCCGCCAGCAGGATCGGCCCCGCAACGGATGCAAAGCCGTAGACGCTGGCCGGAATCGTGGCCAGGAACGGCACCGCACTGGCGAGGCAGATGACGAAGGCGCCAAGGCCCACGGCCACCGGTGCGGCAAGGTCTCCCAGGCCGGCAAGCGCGCCGCCTGCCAGGATCACGGCCACCATGCCCACGAGGGCGCCGAAGCTCATGCCCACGATGGCGGTGGTCATGCCCTTCACGCCGCCCCCCGAATGGAAATGGCAGCCCCAGGCAATGAAGCTGATCCAGACGAGGCCGGGCAGGAAGTCCGCCAGCGGCACGCCGAACAGCCAGGTATCGAGAATGGCGAGCAGTCCCACTGAAAAAGCGAGCGCAATATAAGCGGTCATTGTTCTTTCCCTCTCCTTGACGCGGCTTCTTGGTGAGCCGCTGGCGCGAAAGACTAAGTCAAATTGCGGCAGAGTCCATAGGACGGGAATTTCCCTGTGGACTTGTCTCCTGCTTCGGACAGGCGCAATCTCGCCCGCAAAAGCGAAGGGAGAAACCATGACACGACAGGCATTCAGGCCAGCCACCTCGTTCGCCGCCCTGGCGGCTCTTGCGCTTGGGGCGTGCAGCGGGGCCGACGCGCAGACCGCGCCCGACCCTGCCGTGCAGCAGGCGCTGGACCGCATCGCCATCGAGGACATGGTGGTGGAATACTACGCTCACCTGGGCGGAGAGGATGCCGGCGCGTTCGACGACTATTTCACCGAGGACGCGGTGTTCGACGTGAACGGCATCGTCGCCAACGGCCGCGAGGAGATCGAGGCGCTCTATGCCGGGATGCGGGAGGAAGGCGAGGACGGCGAGACCGCGACCCAGAGCGACGACGGCGGCACTTTCCGCATGCTCCTGTCCAATCCCGTGATCGAGGTGGAGGGCAACAGCGCCCGCGCCAGTTTCATCTGGACCGGCATTCGCAACACCGACATCGGCGAACCGCCGGTGCTGGTGGAACAGGGCCGCGAGTTCGACCGGCTGGAGAAAGTGGAAGGGGAATGGAAGTTCGCCCACCGCGTGGTGATCGCCGACAGCGGCCTGCCAGAAGGCCAGTACGAGACGTGGACGCCGCGCGCGGATTTCGGGCTGGACGATCTCTAGGATCGTCCGCAACGATGCGGGCTAGTTGAGAGCCTTGCTGGCCAGATGCAGCGCGCGCCCGTCGGGGCCGGCCTGCACCCGGTATTCGGCCTGCGCCTGCTGGGCGAAGGCGGCAAACAGCCGCTCACCGATACCGGAAGAGCGTTCGTCCCCGTCTGCCGTGCCGACACCGTTGTCCACGATCGCCAGGCTCCAGTCCTCGCCGGAGCCGGAGAATTTCACCTTCACCTGACCCTGGCGTCCGTCGGGGAAAGCGTACTTGGCGGAATTGGTCAGCGCTTCGTTCGTGAACAGGCCGATGGCCACAGCCACCTCGCGCGGCATGATGACCTCGGGCTCTCCGGCGTCGATCTCCACCCGCACGTTGTCGAGGAAGGCACCGCGGGTGACGCGGTCCACCACGTCGACCAGGTAATCCTGCATGGCCACCATCGCGCCCTCGCCCTGCTGCAGGGCAAGGTTGGAATAGGCGGAGGAGAAAGAGTGGATGCGGGCGATGGCCTGTTCCAGCGCGGCAATCACCTCCGGCAACTGCTCGCGTCGCTTCTGCATTTCCAGCAGACTGGCGGCCAGCGCAAAGTTGTTCTTGGTGCGGTGTTCCAGTTCCTGCTGCAGCACCTTCGCGCGCTCGATTTCGGCATCGCGCTGCGAGAGGGCCGTATCGACCGCGCGGCGGAAACTCTCGGCAAAAATCAGCATCACCATCACGGCGGCGGCATTGATGGCCACGCGCGGTGCATCGGTGGCGAGTTCGAAGCCGAACCCGTAGGCGGGAGGAAGGACGAAATACCAGGCCCACAGGAAGCTGGTGACATAGGCGACAAGCCCGGCCTGCCAGTGGCCGTAAAGCGTGGCGATCAGCACCGCGACGTAGACGAGTGCGAACGGCCCGGCGGTCGCCGCCCAAACGTCCAGCACGCTGCGCAGGCCCACCATCGCCAGAGCGCAGCCCAGGCCGAAGAGGCACTGCGCAACAAACCGTGTACGCGGCGCAGAAAAGCGCCGGGGCACGTCGAAACCAGCAAGTCTGTACATTGCGCAACCTATCCACGCCCCGAAAAGGGAGCGCCAAGGCACCCCTACAGACTAAAGGCTGTATTTCCTAACGGATTCAGCCAAACCGCACAGAATAGGGGGCAGGCAACCGGGCTGAATTTCCAAGCTTCTGCTTTTGCGTGATTTTATGTCAGCGCGTAATATCGCAGGCGATTACCATCGGCCCGGCGCTCTCCCACACCGATGAACACGTGCTTCGTCAGCCAGTCGTGACGACCCTTGGGACATTCGAAACTGGTCTGGCTGCGCAGGTAATAGTCCTCGTGCGGCACCGGCTCGCCGCCTTCGAAAGCCCAGGCGCGCAGGCGCGCCATGGTGTCCGGCTTGCGGCCCCACAGGAACCCGCGGTTCTGCAGCATGATGATGGTGCCGTCGTCTTCCTCCAGCAGATAACGCGCATCGAGGCAGGCGACCTCGTCGTCGCGCCACCAGGCGTAGTCGCCGCCCGATCCGGGCACCGCGCGCCCCTTCAGCAGCGGGCCTTCGAACGTCCCCTCCTTCACCAGCACGGCCGTGCGCATCCCGCCGCCGGGCATGGGCATCATGGAGTAGGCCTCGGGAAACTGCAGCTGCACCGTCATCACCGGCTCCAGCCGCGGATTGTCGAAGGCGGAGAACGGTGCCGAGAACGGCGTGGTGTCGGAAAATTCGGTCATGGTCCGTTATCCCAGTTCGATCAGTCCGCCATCGACGAACAGGTTGGCGCCGGTGATGAAGCTTGCATCGTCGCTGGCCAGGAACAGCACTGCCTTCGCCACGTCCTCGCTCTCGCCCATGCGCTTCATGGGGATGTTCGCGATCATCATTTCCTTCAGGCCTTCCACCTGTTCGTCGGTCATGCCGGGGTTGCGATGGAGCAGCGGGGTGTCGATCGGTCCGGGGCTGACGACGTTGACGCGGATGCCCTCGGCGACCAGTTCCTTGGCAAACACCTTCATCGCCATGAACAGACCGGCCTTGGCGGCGGCATAGGTGCCGTTGCCTTCCAGCGCGCCGTGCGCGCCGATGCTGCCGGTCACCACCACGCTGCCGCCCTTACCCATGATGCGGATCGCCTTCTGCAAGGCAAAGACACAGCCGCGCAGGTTGATCGAGTGGGTGTGGTCCCACGCTTCCTCGGTAATGTCGCGAAGTGGCGCGAAGCCGCCGACGCCCGCGTTGATGTAGAGCACGTCGATCCGGCCGTCCGCCTCTTCGATGGATGCGACGACGCGCTGCGTCGCTGCGGGATCGGCAATGTCCGACTGGTAGCCGGTGGCGCCCGGGATACTTTCGACGGCTGCATCGATGGTCTTCCGGTCTCGGCCTGTGAGGTGGACCTTGCCCCCTTCCGCCGCGAACATCCGCGCCGCTTCCAGCCCCATGCCCGAGTTCCCGCCCAGGACCAGGACGATCTTGTCCCTGAACCGCATGGTCAGAACACCGACAGCGGATTCAGCCGCTCGGGATCGATATCCTGCATCACGTCCCAGTGCTCGGCGATCTTGCCGTTCTCCACGCGGAAGATGTCCATCACGGCAAAGCCCGGATCGCCCTCGTGGCGGATAACGTGGTAGTGCAGCATCACGTGATCGCCGTCGACGAAGGACCGGTGGAGAACCTGCTCCGCCTCGCCCGGCTGGCTTCGCGCCCAGTCCAGGAAGCCTTTCAGCGCTTCCCGCCCCGGCTCCACGTGCTGGTGATGCTGAACGTAATTCTCGGCGATGTACTCGTCCACGCGCGCACTATCGAGCGGCACGAGCACGTTCTCGAACATCTCCGTCACGAGGCGCAGATTGGCCTCTTCCTCCGCTGTGCGGCTCATTGTCCTCTCCCCGGTATTTCGTGCCGTGTTGCCGCGATGCTAACGCGCGTTACGATGGTCGGCAACTGAAAGGGCAGGAGCCGAACCGCGATGCACCTTCACCCTTGCGAAAAGTTCGGGTGCATGAAATGACGCGGGAATGATCAAGACCAGCCATGTCGGTAGCCTTCCCCGCGGGGAACAGCTCGTTCCCCTCCTACTCGCGCGCGACAAGGGCGAGGACTACGACGAGGCCGAGTTCGACCGCGTGGTGCAGGCAGCCGTGACCGAGGCGGTGCGCCAGCAGGTGGCGGCGGGCGTCTCGGTCGTCAGCGACGGCGAACTGGGGAAGGTCGGCTATTCCACCTACATCATCGAGCGGCTTTCCGGTTTCGGCGGACACACTCCGCGCAAACCCGCAAAGGACCTGGCCGAAGTTCCGGAGCTGGCGAAGAAGCTCTCGCACATCATGGGCAAGCAGGAATTCACTCGCGCCAGCGCCATCGACAAGGTCGAACTGGTCAACCTGCAGCCGCTGCACGACGATATCAGGCGGTTCAAGACCGCTCTGGACGAGGCAGGACAAGGTGCGGAGGCGTTCCTCAATTCCGCCTCCCCCGGCCTGATCACGGCGTTCCAGCCCAACCAGTACTATCCCAGCCACGAGGCTTACCTGGCCGACCTGGCGGCGGCCATGCGACCCGAATACGAGGCGATCGTGGAGGCCGGTCTGCAGGTGCAACTCGACTGTCCCGACCTGGCGATGAGCCGGCACACGGGCTATCAGGACATGAGCGAGAGCGAATTCCTCGCCGCGATCCGCGCCAACGTGGATGCCCTCAACGAAGCCACGCAGAACATCGCGCCCGACAGGATGCGCATGCACGTGTGCTGGGGCAATTACGAAGGTCCGCACACGCACGACATCCCGCTCGAGGCGATCCTCGATGTCGTGCTCTCGGCGCGTCCCGCAACGATCCTCTTCGAGGCGGCCAATCCGCGCCACGAGCACGAGTGGGCCGTGTGGGCCAAGGCTGACCTGCCGTCCGAGAAGGTGCTGGCCCCCGGCCTGGTGGATACATGCTCCAACTATGTCGAGACCGCGGAACTGGTGGCGCAGCGGATCGAGCGCTTTGCCGGGATCGTGGGCAAGGACCGCGTGATTGCCAGCACGGATTGCGGCTTCGGCACCTTCGCGGGCTATGGAAAGATCGATCCGAAAGTGGCCTGGGCCAAACTGCGCACCTTGCGCGAGGGAGCCGATCTGGCGGATTCTCGACTTGACTGATTCCGGCGCATTTTCACTCTTGCGTAATTTTCGTATATATGAAATAGCTTCGGCATGGCGGAAGCTTCACCCAAGACCCCTGCGGCCAAGGCGCCTGCCAGCGCAGCGGCACCCAACAGCCAGGTAAAATCGGCCACGCGCACCCTCGATATCATCGAGTATGTGGTGGCCTACGATCGGCCGCTGGTCGCGCAGGAAATCGCTACCGCCCTCGCCATCCCGGTGTCGAGCCTGTCCTACCTGCTTTCCACCCTGGTGGAGCGGCAGTACCTGGAGCGGCAGGGCCGCCGCTATTCGGCCGGACCGGGCCTGGCGCGCCTGCAGGCCACCAGCGGAAACTACACCCTGCGCGACAGGGCGGCGCCACTGGTGCGCACGCTGCGCATGCAGCTGGACGAGACGACCAGCTTCTTCATCCGCGAGGGGTGGGAGATCGAGGCGATCGTGACCGAGAGCAGCGAACAGGCGCTGCGCTATTCGGTGCCCACGGGCCAGCGCCTGCCGATGCATGCGCTGGCTGCGGGCAAGGTCCTGCTGGCGGCACTCTCGGACGAGGATCTGGACCGCTACTTCGCCGAGACGGAGCGGCAGAGCTTCACGCCCTCGACCGTCACCGGAGAAGCGGAACTGCGCGCGCAGATCGAGCAATCGCGCGAGAGCGGCTTTGCCAGGACCGACGAGGAATTCTCACGCGGGATCGAAGGGATCGCGCGGGTGGTGCGGATCGACGGCAACCCGGTCGGGTCCATTTCCGTAGCCATGCCGAAAGTGCGGGTGGACGAGGCCACCGAACAGCGCGTGCGCGACTTGCTGAGCAAGAGCGCAGCCCTGCTTGAAGGCGCCTAGAGCCCGTCGAGGAAATCCGCATCGATGCGAGGCAGTTCTTCGTCCTCGTCTTCGTCACCTTCCACAGCCTGCTCCGCCAGTTCCGCCTCCAGGGCGATCGCGGCCAGTTCTTCCAGGTCGGCTTCGGTCACCGCATTGTCGCGATCATAGATCTGCGTCTCCTCGAACGGGCCGATCGGCGTATCGGGCCCCACGCGGATCAGCGGATAGGGAGGCCCCGCGATTCCGACATATTCCAGCTCCGCCCGGTTTTCGGAAAGCAGGGCAAAGCGCAGCACGTCGTTGCGTCCGCTGCCTTCAGGCCCGGCGAAGGTAAGCTGCACTCTTTCGCCGCGCTGACGCGCCTGGGTGGGCGTGACGACCTCGCTTCCGCGCATGTCGCGAAACACCATGCCATTGCTTTCGATCGACGCGGGACGGGTCCAGGTGCCCTGCCATTCGTCATCCTCCGCCTGCTCGAGCGAGAAGACGAAGATCGTCGCGTCCCCGATGCGAAAGGCCCAATGCCCGTTCAAATCCTGGGCGAACGCCTGACCGGGCAGGAGAAGCAGTACGAGAGCAAGGAGAATGCGCGACACCATGCCGGTCACCATGGCGCAGCAGCAGTCCCTCATGCAAGAAAAAGGGCGACCCGCTTGCGCAGGCCGCCCCTCTTGCATCGCTTGAATCACGAACGTCAGGCGTTGGCGCCAACGCCCTTCGCGCGCCAGCTGTCGGCATAGCCGGTGCGGGCGACGTTGGAGTAGGGAACCGGCGAGATGACCGCCTTGATCTCGGTCTGCTCGTGAGGTTCGACGGTCGGCTTGGAGGTGCCGCCGTTGGGCTCGCCCCACACCAGCGTCACTTCCTTGCCCATTTCGACCTCGTCGGGATCGATCATCGCAAGCGAGAGCATCTTGCCCTCGTTCGAGGAGTAGCCGATCCAGGTCGACACGCCGATTTCCTTGCCGTCGGCGTTCTTGACCGTGTCGAAGGGGTGCATTGCGTAGACGGCGCTGGGGAATTCGAACCACTTCGCGCGGCCGCCTTCGGCGAACATCGAGGACATGGTGCGGGTGACTTCCTCGTCGTCCAGCGCCAGCGTGACCTTCTGCTTGTGCTTCTGGTCCTTCATCTTCTCCAGCGCCTCGCGACCGACGAAGTCGTGGTCGAACTTGACGATGTGGCCATAGCCGATGTCCCACGGCGTGAGGTAATAGCCCTCGACGCTGTCGGGAACGTAGCTGCCGCCGATCGAGCACATGCCGGCATAGCTCTTGCCCGATGACCAGGCGCGGAAGTCCTTCATCATCTGGCTGTCGCCGGTGTAGAACGCGGGCAGCGGCGAAGGCAGCCAGCCGGATTCCAGCGTGTTCGACGAATAGGCGCGGCCGCCGACCAGTTCGAGGCCGAAGTCCTTGCCGGCCTCGACGAGGGCGGAGTGGACGGCGTCGTAGTCTTCCCACGGTCCGAACAGTTCGTAGCCCGGCTGGCCGGCCATGCCGTGGCGCAGCGCGATGACGTCCTTACCGTTGATGTCGATATGCGCCATGTTGAAGAACTTCAGGTCCGGCGGAGTCTGACCCATGGCCTTTTCCAGCGTCTTCATGGCGTTGGGGCCCTGCAACTGGAAGCGGTAGTTCTTGCGCTTGCCGTCCGAACGCATGGCGGTGCGCTCGTCGCGCTCCACCGTCACGTCCCACTTGCCGCCGTCCGGCTTGGGATACTGGGCGTGGAACTCGACCCACTCGATGGCCGGGGCACGGCCCACCAGGCTGAATTCGTTCTCGTCCAGGTAGAACAGAATCACGTCGCCGATGACGTAGCCGTCCGGGGTGACCGGCACGTACTGCTTGGCCTTGTTGACGGCGAAGTTCTTGAAGGAGTTGATGGCGGTGTATTCCAGCAGCGCCATGGCATCGGGGCCGCGCACGTAGAGTTCCACCATGTGGTAGCTCTGGTTGAAGAGCACGCAGGTGTCGGCCCATCCCTTCTGTTCCTTGCGCCAGTTCGAATACTCGGCGGGCACGCCGGGATAGACGTTGGGGCCGACCTGCTGATTGCGCAGGAAATCGACGACGTCGGCTTGCGCATCCAGCTTCTGTTGCAGGTTTTGGTCACTCATTTTCAGGTCCTCTCCTTCGGGAAGGTTGCTCTCGTACAGGGGTCTTGGATCAGTCTTGGGCGGGCATGGCCAGCCAGTCGGCGATGGCCGCGTTCACGGCATCGGGCGCTTCGAGCTGGATCATGTGGCCTGCACCCGGCACGATCACCAGCTTCGCATTGGCGACCTTGGAAGCGATCGCCTCGTGCTGCGAAGGGGGTGCCCAGGCGTCATGCTCGCCGGTCATCACCAGGGTCGGGCAACGCAGGCCGGCCAGCAGGTCGTCGAACGGCGCGCGGCCGAGCAGCGCCTTGATCTGGGCATCGAACACGGCCTGTCCCTTGGAGAGGCACATTTCGCGCATGGCTGCATATTCGGGAGTGTCGCGGTTGTGGTCGGCCACCATCGGCGGCAGCCAGGTATCAACCAGCGCCTCGAAACCGTTGTCGTAGCCGACCTTCTGCAATTCGGCGCGCTTGGCCGGCTCGTTCTCGCCTACCGGGTGGATGCCCGTTGAAACCAGTGCCAGCCGCCGCACGCGATGGGGCGCAAGGCGCACCACTTCCATGGCCACGCGTCCGCCCATCGAATGGCCGAACACGTCGAGCTTTTCCGCGCCATGCTCATCCGCTTTCGCGAGAGCGAGTCGCGCCATTTCCGCCAGCGAATCCGCCATGCCGTAGCCATCGACGACCAAGCCTTCGGGAAAGGCGGCCTGCTGGGGGGCATAGATACGCGAATCGCAGATCAGTCCTGGCAAAAACAACAGCATTGGGGCGGGTTTCTCTCGCTTTCTTCGCGCTCTTGAAAATTTCATCTATACGAATTTCCATCCATGCGCTAGGGGGTTTGTGAAACAACATGCACAGCCTAAACCGGCTCAAGCGCGAAGCGTGCCGGTGGCGAGAGAGGAGAGCAGTTCATGTCCTACGCAGCGATTCATCCCAACTGGGAAAAGCCGATGGACAACATGGTCGACGGCTATTCGCTGGAAATGACCGCCAAGGAAATCGACGGCCTGAAGGAAGCCGCCCCGCTGATCCGCAAGGATACGCAGGTGGCCGTGACCTTCCTGCCCGGCGAGGAACTGGAACAGCGCGTGGAAGCCGCCGTGCTGGTGCGCGAACTGGGTTTCGAGCCGATCGTCCACCTGTCAGCCCGCCGCATCGAATCCGAGGAACAGCTCGACTGGTACCTGGGCGAGATCACCAAGAAGGCCGGCGTGAAGCGCGTCTTCATCATCGCCGGCGACCCGCCCGAGCCCGAAGGCCCGTTCGAGGACAGCCTGCAGATCATCGAGACCGGCCTGCTGGAAAAGCACGGGATCGAGATCGTCGGCATCGGCGGCCATCCCGAAGGCCACCCCAACGTCTCTCGCGATGACCTGTGGGTGTGGATGCAGAAGAAGATCGACGCCGTGCGCGCCCACGGCATGACGCCGCTGGTGGTGACGCAGTTCGCCTTCGACGACGATGCCATCGTGCAGTGGCTTGCCGACATGCGCGAGCGCGGCATCGACGTTCCGGTGCGCCTCGGCGTGCCCGGCCCCGCCGGTATCAAGCGTCTGCTGGGGTTTGCCAAGCGCTGCGGCGTGGGCGCATCTGCGTCCGTGATGAAGAAGTACGGCGTCTCGCTCACCAATCTCGTCGGCAAGGCCGGCCCTGACAAGCTGGTCGGCAACCTCGAACAGAAGCTGACCGAGCGCCATGGCCGCGTGCGGCTGCACTTCTACCCCTTCGGCGCGCTGACCGCGTCCGCCGAATGGATCAACGACTACGACGCCCGCCACTGATCCGGAGATTCCCATGAGTACCGCGACACTGCGCCTGTCCTGCCCGATCCGCACCGGAATCTCCGCGCGCGTGACGGGCTTCACCGCGGATCGCGACTGCATCATCGAGGAGGCGCAGCAATTCTCGGACCGGCGCACCGGCCGTTTCTTCATGCGGCTGGTTTTCGATCCGCAGGACAACGACATCGCGTCGGTGCGCGAGTCCTTTTCCTCCATCGCCGAGAATTTCGAGATGGAGTGGGACCTGCGCGAGCCGGGCTGGGTGCCCAAGGTGGTGCTGATGGTGAGCGCCTTCGATCACTGCCTGGGCGACCTGCTCTACCGCATGCGGATCGGCGAGATCGAAATGGACGTTCCCGCCATCATCTCCAACCACCCGCGCGAGAAGCTGACCACCTCGCTGATCGGCGACATTCCCTATCACCACCTGCCGATCACCAAGGACACCAAGCCCCAGCAGGAGGCCGAGGTTCGCCGCATCGTGAAGGAGACCGGCGCGGACCTGGTCGTGCTGGCGCGCTACATGCAGATCTTCTCGGACGAGATGGCGAAGCACCTTTCGGGTCGCTGCATCAACATCCACCACTCCTTCCTGCCCGGCTTCAAGGGCGCGAAGCCCTATCACCAGGCCTACAAGCGCGGCGTGAAGATGATCGGGGCGACCAGCCACTACGTCACCGACGACCTCGACGAGGGGCCGATCATCGCGCAGGACGTGGAGAATATCGGCCACGCCGAAAGCCCGGACGACCTGGTGGCCAAGGGCCGCGACGTGGAACGGCGCGTACTGGCCAAGGCCGTGCGCGCGCATCTGGAAGACAGGGTTTTCCTCAACGGCGACCGTACGGTCGTATTCGAATAAAGACACGACGGGAGTTCGCCGAATGGCAGACATTATCGATGGCCGCGCACTCGCGCGCCAGCTGGACGCAAAAACCAAGGCAGAGGTCGATGCGCTGGTCACGGCCGGCCACCCTGCCCCCGGCCTGACCGTTATCCTCGTCGGAGAAGACCCCGCGAGCGAGGTCTATGTCCGGCGCAAGATCAAGGCCTGCGAGAAGGTGGGGATCAGGTCGAGCGAGCATCGCCTGCCCGCCGATACCTCGCAGGACGACCTGCTGGCTCTGATCGAGAAGCTCAACAAGGACTCCGAGGTGCACGGTATCCTGTGCCAGGTTCCGCTGCCCGACCACATCGACACGCGGCTGGTGCTGCGCTCGATCGCGCCCGAGAAGGACGTGGACGGCTTCCACCCCGTGAACGTGGGCCGGCTTTCCACCGGCACCGGCGGCATCGTGCCCTGCACACCGCTTGGCGTGATGATGCTGCTGCACTCGGTCATCCCCGACCTGACGGGCAAGGACGTGGTGGTGATCGGCAAGTCCAACATCGTCGGCAAGCCGGTGGCCAACCTGCTGCTGGATGCCGAGGCCACCGTCACCGTCACTCATATCTACACGCATGGCCTGCCCGAAATCTGCCGCAAGGCCGATGTCATCGTGGCCGCCGCCGGTGCGCCCGAACTTGTGAAGGGTCACTGGGTGAAGGACGGGGCCGTGCTGATCGACGTCGGCATCACCCGGATCGAGGGAGAGGACGGCAAGACGAAGCTCGTCGGCGACATCGCTTTCGACGAAGTGCAGCATGCCCGCGCCGTGACCCCGGTGCCGGGCGGCGTCGGCCCGATGACCATCGCCTGCCTGCTTGCCAACACCGTGCAGGCGGCGCGCGCCCTGATGGTGGGAAACGGCAGCGGCGACAGTGACTATGCCGATGTGCCTTCACGCTCTATGTTCACCGGTTCAGGATCGAATACGAACTAGAGAGTGAGCCCCATGACCCGACCCGATACCGACGTCCTCATCATAGGCGCAGGCATTTCGGGCATCTCGATGGCTGCGCACATGGGCATGATCTGCCCCGATCGCAGCTACACCATCCTCGAGAGGCGTGAGCAGATCGGCGGCACGTGGGACCTGTTCCGCTATCCCGGCGTGCGCTCCGATTCCGACATGCACACGCTGGGCTTCGCGTTCGAGCCTTGGAGGCACGAGGACGCGATCGCCGACGGGCCAAACATCCTCGACTACCTCAATCGCATCGCCGACGAACGCGGCATTCGCGAGAACATCCGCTTCGGCCACGAAGTCCTGAGCGCCGACTGGGATTCGATGACCGCGCAGTGGACCGTCACCTCGCGGCTGGCGGACGGCAGCCAGTCGATGACGACGGCCCGCTGGCTCTATTTCGCCAGCGGCTACTACGATTACGACAACCCGCACGATGCGCAGATTCCGGGCATCGACCAATTCGGCGGAGAGGTGATTCACCCGCAGTTCTGGCCGCAGGATTTCGTCTATGCCGGCAAGAACGTCGTCGTGATCGGCTCGGGCGCGACGGCCGTCACGCTGGTTCCCGCGATGACCGACAAGGCCGAGAGCGTCACCATGCTCCAGCGCACGCCCACCTGGATGGGCGCGGGTCCGCGGCAGGACAAGTGGAACAGGCGTTTCCTGCGCTGGTTTCCGGAAAAGTTCGCCTATCGGCTCACGCGGTGGAAGAACATCGCCCTGCGCAGCTACTTCTTCAATCTCTCGCGCCGCAAGCCGCAGAAGCTGGCCGACATGCTGCGCGGTATGCTGAAGGACCAGTTGGGCGAGAACTACGATCCGAAGCATTTCGAGCCGCCCTACAATCCCTGGCAGCAGCGCCTCTGCCTGGTGCCCGACGGCGACCTGTTCAACGCGATCAACGCGGGGAAGGCCAAGGTCGCGACCGATCACATCGCGGGTTTCGACGAGGGCGGCATCAAGCTGCAATCGGGCGACTACCTGCCCGCCGACGTGGTGGTGACGGCCACCGGCCTTCGCCTGGTGCTGGCGGGCAAGGTGCAGGTGTCGAAGGACGGCGCGCCCGTCGACTGGACCGATCACTATTTCTATCGTGGAACGATGTTCTCCAACCTGCCCAACCTGTCCTTCGTGTTCGGCTACCTCAACGCCAGCTGGACGCTGCGCGCCGACTGCAACGCCCGCTACGCGTGCGAGGTGCTGAAGGAAATGGGCGAGCGCGGCGTGGAGGTCGCCGTTCCCGAACTCGCGCCGGAGAACGAGCCTGAAGCGGTGGATCCCTGGGACTACACCTCGGGCTACCTCAACCGCGCAAAGGGGCTGATGCCCAAGGTCGGGCCGGAGAGGCCGTGGACGCTGGCACACAACTACCTCGAGGATCGCCGCGATTTCCGCCAGCGCCCCGTCGCCGACGGCGTGCTGCGCTTTCACCATGTGCCTGACGCTTCGCAGGAGCAGGACGAGTTCGCCGAGCCGGAGGCTATCGCCGCGGAATGAGCGACCCTGCCGCGAAAGTCTGGACCGCCGGGATGGTGGTGATCGGCGACGAGATCCTCTCGGGTCGCACCGCCGACAAGAACATCGCGCAGGTGGCCTCCTGGCTGCAGGTGCAAGGCATCAGGCTGACCGAGGTGCGCGTCGTGGCCGATGACATGGGGGCCATCGCCGAGGCGGTGAACGCGCTTCGCGGGGCCTACGACTATGTCTTTACCACGGGCGGCATCGGGCCGACCCATGACGACATCACCGTGGATGCCGTCGCCGCCGCACTAGGCCTGCCGGTGGTCGTCCACCCCGAGGCGAAGGCCATCCTGCAGGACTATTACAAGGACAAGGCCGGCGGCCTGACGGAGGCCCGGCTGCGGATGGCGCGGGTGCCCGAAGGGGCAGACCTCATTCCCAACCGCATGTCCGGCGCACCGGGGATCCGGCACGGCAATGTCTTCCTGATGGCGGGCGTTCCCACGATAACCGCGCAGATGCTGGACGGGCTGACCGGCCAGCTAGAGGGCGGCGCGCCGCTGATCACCGAGACCGTCGGCTGCTGGACCGCTGAAAGCGAAGTGGCGGACATCCTGCGCGAGGTCGAGAAGGCCCACGCCGACTGCCAGATCGGCAGCTATCCGTTCTTCCGCGAAGGGCGCAACGGCGCCAACTTCGTCGTCCGCTCGACGAGCAGGGACAGCCTCGCCAGTGCGGTGGATACGCTGTGCGAGGCACTGGCGGAGGCGGGGTACGATTTCACGCCCGGCGGTATCTAGTCGCGGTTAGCGGATCAGCGCGTACCGCGCTGTTCCTCGTCCCGCACGATTTCCTCGTGCAGTTCGCGCGCACCGCGTTCCGACCGGGCTTCCTGCGCCGGCGTCGTCCGCTTGGCGCGGAACGTGTTGAAGATGATTCCGCCGATCAGCAGCAGTGCACCTGCGCCGGCGGCAATTCGATTGTCGACGAACACCGCCAGGGCGAAGACCACTGCGACGGCGATCAGGATGGCTATTAGGCTTCCACGCATGGGTTGTTCCTTTCATCGGACCAACGAGACACGCCGCGCATGTTTCCGAATTCCTCGAGGCACTTGCCGGCCTTGGACGGCAAAAGGGCCGGAGGATTGCTCCCCCGGCCCCTTGCGTTTCGTGATCGCGCAGGAAAGCGGCCTGGGCCGCAGCGCCGACCGCGACTATGGATCAGGCGCCCTCGACCTCCGAGAGGTCGATCTTGAGGCCCGGGCCCATGGTGCTGGTGACGGACACCTTGCGCACGTACTTGCCCTTCGCGCCCGACGGCTTCGCCTTCACGATAGCCTGGGTCAGCGCCTCGAAGTTGGCCTTCAGGTCCTCGTCCTTGAACGACAGCTTGCCGATCCCGGAGTGGATGATGCCCATCTTCTCGACGCGGAATTCGACCTGGCCGCCCTTGGCGTCTTTCACGGCCTGTTCCACGTTGGGGGTGACGGTGCCCAGCTTGGGGTTCGGCATCAGGCCCTTGGGGCCCAGCACCTTGCCCAGGCGACCGACGACGCCCATCATGTCCGGCGTGGCGATCACGCGGTCATAGTCGAGGTTGCCGTTCTGCATGTCTTCCATCAGGTCCTCGGCACCCACCTTGTCGGCACCGGCGGCCTGCGCCTTCTCGGCATTCTCGCCGCGTGCGAACACGGCGACCTTCACGTCCTTGCCCGTGCCGCCCGGCAGCGACACCATGCCGCGCACCATCTGGTCGGCGTGACGCGGGTCGACGCCAAGGTTCATGGCGACTTCCACGGTCTCGTCGAAATTCGCCTTGTGCTCGCGCAGCGTGGCGATGGCTTCGTCGACGGTGTAGAGCTTCTCGTTGTCGAGCTCGGCCACCTTCTTCTGCTTCTTGGTCAGCGTTGCCATGGTCTTAGCCCTCCACCACTTCGATGCCCATCGAACGGGCGGAACCGGCGATGATCTTCACTGCCTGATCGACGTCGTTGGCGTTCAGGTCGGCCATCTTTTGCTCGGCGATCTCGGCCAGCTGGCTCTTCTTGATCGAGCCGATGATGTCCTTGCCCGGCTCCTTCGAACCCGACTTGATCTTCATGGCCTTCTTGATGAGGAAGCTGGCGGGCGGGCTCTTGGTGACGAAGGTGAACGAACGGTCGGCATAGACCGTGATCTTCGTCGGGATCGGAGCGCCCTTTTCCAGGTCCTGCGTGGCCGCGTTGAAGGCCTTGCAGAATTCCATGATGTTCACGCCGCGCTGGCCCAGCGCGGGGCCGATCGGGGGGGACGGGTTGGCGGTGCCGGCGGGCACCTGAAGGTTGATGTAACCTTCGATCTTCTTGGCCATGATGGCCTCCTTTTCTCACTGTTGCCGCCGACGACTTGCCCGAGCATGTCGAAGGTGGCTCATGTTAAGCGGTCCAGCGCCGATCCGAGGACCGGCTCCCGCACGGATTTCCAGGCTGTAAGCTGGAAGGCGCGCTCATAACGGTTTGCGCCGTAAATGCAAGGTTCTTCGCGCCATGCCCAGGGCGCAACGTGGAACGCGTACCGCACCGTTTCCGAAATATCTCCCTCCCCGAAAAACGTCGTCATTTCGGGCGTTTGCCCGACGGATCGTGGCCTGCCGGTGTAACCTTCCGTAAACCGGGAGGGTGCAAGGGTCAAAATGGCGCGGAAGACCGGAGTTCGGCATGACCGCCCGATGCGGTTTCGTCGTTGATGTAGGAAAGTCGCCGGCCGGGCTTGCGCGGAACCGCGCGCCGCCTCACAAATCGCGGCACAACGTGGGGGCCACCAGAAAGGGATCGCCTTGGATAATCCGGCACCAGTCTTCGCCGACGAACCTGCTGCGCCCCGCACGGCGCCCAAGCAGCCCATCGGCTGGCCGATCTTCCTGGTGCAGTTCGTCACGGTGGTCACGGCCTACCTGGTGGCGAGCATACTTCCCGCCCTGCCCGCGCTGATCGATGCCGTGATGACTGCGGTGGAGGACCCTGCAAGCGCGGGTGCCGAAACGCAGCTGGGATCGGCGCTGGTCGCCTCCACCGTGGTGTGCAGCGCGCTTGCGGCCATGTTCATCGCGTGGCTGTGGCTGCGGCGGGAGGGGCGCGTGTGGGACGCCATCCGCCTGCAGGCTCCCGCAAATTGGCGCTCCACCCTCGGCTGGGCGGCAGTGGGCACGGGCGGGACCATCGTGATCTTTGCCGTCGGTGCACAGCTGACAGAGGCGCTGGGCCTGGGAACGCCGGACCCGTCCTTCGTGCTGGCGCTCGTCACCGAAAGCCCGGCCATGTTCGCACTGTGGATCGTGGCCGTCGCCTGGTTCGCCGCCGGTTTCGGCGAGGAAGTGCTCTATCGCGGTTTCCTGATGGACCGGCTGGAACGGCTGGCGGGCCTGCGCGGTCGGCCCTGGGCGGTGCTGGTGATCCAGGCGCTGCTGTTCGGCCTGCCGCACGCCTACCAGGGCATGGGCGGCATGGTGGTAACGGCCATGGTCGGCCTGCTGCTGGGCTGGATCCGCAATCGCTGCGGCGGCAACCTGTGGGCCGTGATCCTGGCCCACGCCGCGGTCGACACGATCATGATGAGCCTGGCCTTCGCCGACAGCCTGGGCTGGTACGGTTCCTGACGGATGGCTCAGCCGGGCTGGCTGGTTAGGGACATTGCGGCGGGTTGCATCATGCGGCGCGCCGCCGGATTCGGAAGCCGGGTTTCCAGCCACTCCGAAGTCAGTTCTGCCAGTTGTGCGCGGAAGGCTTCCTCGCCGTGGCTCGCATCCCTGCGGCGCGAGCGTTCCCAGCGCAGCATGGCGACCGAGATCCTTCCGGCGATGGAGACATCCTGCGAAGGCGCGGACGCGGCTCTCAGCGCATCGACAGCTGCGAACATCCGGCCCAGCGAACCGACCGGCAGGCAGTCGGCAAAGCGCAGCTCGTCCAGCAACTGGTAGATCTCGCCATAAGCTTTCTCGGCATCCAGCGCCATGATCCGTCCTCAGCTATGAAGGCATTCGTTGCGCCTTCGAGCGAGGATTGATAAACGAGATTGGTTAACGGAATCCCACCGGGCCCGCAGTCTCGGATGCCGCGTGGTTCGCGGTCTACTTGACCAGTTCGACCTGCTCGAAGTCCAGTTCCACCGGGGTCGCACGGCCGAAGATCGACACGCTGACCTTGACCTTGGCCTTGTCGAAATCGAGCTCTTCCACCACGCCGTTGAAGCTGGCGAAGGGGCCTTCCAGCACCTTCACCTGGTCGCCGATCTCGTAATCGACGCTGATGTCCTTCTTGGGCGCGGCCTTGGCTTCTTCCACGCCGCCGAAGTAGCGCGCGGCTTCCTTTTCGGAAATCGCCTGCGGCTTGTTGTTGGTGCCGAGGAAGCCCGTCACCTTCGGGGTGTTCTTGACGAGGTGATAGACATCGTCGGTCATGTTCAGCTTGGCCAGCACGTAGCCGGGCATGAACTTGCGCTCCACCTGCACCTTCTTGCCGCGCTTGATCTCGGTGACGGTCTCGGTGGGCACTTCCACCTCTTCCACGCCTTCGGACAGACCGAGACGTTCCGCCTCCGACAGGATGGAGTCGCGCACCTTGTTCTCGAAACCGGAATAGGCGTGAATGATGTACCAGCGGGCAGCCATTGATCTCTCTTCTTGTCCTGAACCTTAAAGCAAGCGGCGCGCGTCAGAGCAGCGCCAGCAACCAGCGCACCACGGCGCCGAACAGCGAATCGACGCCGAGGAAGAACAGCGACAGGATCACCACCAGGATGAACACGAAGATCGCAGTGCGCACCGTCTCCTCGCGGGTGGGCCATACCACCTTCGAGGTTTCCGAGCGCACCTGGCGGATGAATTCGCCGGGCGTCGTCTTCGTCTTCGGCGTTGCGGCCTTCTGGGGAACGTCCTTGGGATTGTTGTCGGCCATGGGGTCCGTCGCTAGATTACTGGGTCTTGTCGTCTCGTCTCTTCCGGGTAGGGCTCCTCGCCGCCCCGGCCTGTATGTCCGGGAGGGGCTGCGAAGTTTCCATGTGTCGGAAGACGGCAGGCTATTTAGGCCCGGTGCCAGCGCTTGGCAAGGCTTGTGGGGCACGCAGGCCTTCCAATCGGTTACAAATGCAACGTGGGGGCTAGGCAGCGAGCCATGCCGCCGATAGCACTGTGCCCTTCATCACGGGACGCATGAGGGTTTAGGGACATACATGGCAGCTGAAACCGAACTTTCGTTGGGCGATCGACTGGTCGCGCCGGTCACCAACATTTCCGACCTGTTGTGGGGAGGAACCTGGGAAGGCGCGGAGATCATACCCTTCCCGCCGCTGGCGCTGTTCCTGCTGGGCGCGGGCGTCTGGTTCATGATCGGGCTGCGGTTCTATCCCATCGTCAAGCTGGGCAGCGCCATGAAAGGCCTGTTCGCCGGGCGCAAGGGCGAGGGAAGCGGCGAGATTTCGCCGTTCGCCGCGCTTTCCACCGCGCTTTCGGGCCAGGTCGGCACCGGTAACCTGGCAGGTGTGGCCACGGCCATCGCGCTGGGCGGACCGGGCGCGATCTTCTGGATGTGGATCACCGCGCTGTTCGGCATGGCGCTGGCCTTCGCCGAAGGTTCGCTGGCCATCCGCTACCGCGAGAAGACCAGCGACGGCGTCTACCGCGGCGGCCCGATGAGCTACATCATGATGGGCCTCGGCCCGAAATTCACCTGGCTGGCGGTGATCTTCTGCCTCGGCACGCTGTTCTCGGCCCTGGTGACGGGCAACTCGATCCAGGCCAACGCCGTGGCCGACGGCCTGCAGGAACTGTTCGGGCTGGAGGAATGGCTGGGCGGCCTGATCGTCGCCATCCTGGTGTTCATCGTCATCATCGGCGGCATCAAGTCGATCGGCCGCGTGGCCGAGAGCGTGGTGCCGTTCATGGCGCTTGCCTACATCATCATGGCGGTGATCGCCCTCATCCTCAATTTCGAGGACCTGGGCGAGACATTCGCGCTGATCTTCAACGGCGCGTTCAACCCGCAGAGCGCCGTGGGCGGCTTCACCGGCGCGGCCATCATCATGGCGATCCGCGCGGGCGTGGCACGCGGCCTGTTCTCGAACGAGGCGGGCCAGGGTTCCACCCCCATCGCCCACGCCGTGGCGCAGACCAACGATCCCGAGCAGCAGGGTCGCATGGCCATGCTCGGCACCTTCATCGATACCATCGTCATCTGCACCATGACGGCGCTGGTGATCCTGACCGTGCGGGGCGATTTCACCGCCGGGGGCGAGGCCGTGCTGCACGCCTGGCAGTCCGACCGCGTGGGCTTCGAGATGACCAGCGGCGCCTTTGCCGCGGCCTTCCCGGCGCTGATCGGGTCGGTCCCCATCGGCACGCTGGTGGCATCGGTGGTGCTGATCCTGTTCGTGTTCACCACCCTGCTCACCTGGAGTTACTACGGCGAACGCGCGATCACCTTCCTCTACGACCGGGTGAAGGGCTCCAACCGTGCGGGCGAGAGGAAGCTGCACATGGCCTGGCGCGTGCTGTGGTGCGTGGTGATCTTTATCGGTGCGGCGCAGCCCAGCGAGCTGGTGTGGCGTCTGGGTGACATTTCCAACGCGGCCATGCTGCTGCCCAACATCTTCGCGCTGATCCTGCTCAGCGGCGTGGTCTTCAAGCTGGCCAAGGGCATGAGGGATGCCGGGCCGACGCACACGGCGGAGACGCCGGAAGAACCCGAAGAGTACTGAGAAGTCTCAAGAAAGAAGGGGCCGGGAAGCAGATCGCTTCCCGGCCCCTTTTTCTTGCTGGCTAACCGTTGTTTCTACTGGCGACCGAAAAGGCGCGCGAGAAAACCGGGTTCTTCCATCGGCAGGATCTTGCCATGCGACATCGCGCGAAAGCTTGCATCCGAATGAAATCGCGGATTGCTCCAGCTGTCAGGCCGGCTGCTCCGGAATATTCTGGCCATGTCCGACTCCTTTAAACACTGCATTGGGGGAAGAATTCCCGAACCCTCCCATCGGTTCCCCGCATGCGAGGCACCACTGGGCGGGGAACCATGGCAGGAATGCAACACACGTGCGTGTCGGAATAACACCCCTGTTAGCCCCACGATGCCACCATGAGCAGGTCTCGCGATTCGGACGAAGTTCCGCGCGGCAGGAAACTGTGGATTGGGCCGCAGACCCCGACGTGACGATCGCCTGCCCGCCTCTTGCGAGGATGGCGACAGACCGCGAAATGGACGGAGTTCACTTCGGCACCTGCGAAGCTAGGCCAAGCGCCTTCCTGCTGGATTAATCCGCATAGACACGGGCAGCGGGCCGGGCCGCGATCCGCCCGGGCAACATCGAAATTGCGTATGGGAAATGGCAGGGGTGACAGGATTCGAACCCGTGGCCCTCGGTTTTGGAGACCGATGCTCTACCAGCTGAGCTACACCCCTGCAGATGCGGAAAGCGCCTCTATAGCCAAGCGCAGATGAACGCAAGCGACCTGATGGATTGGCTCTGCTATGGCGAACGCCATGCACGCCCCGTCGCCTCGAATCATCCCGCCCGACGTGCTGCTGCTGGCCTATCGCAGCGGCGTTTTCCCGATGGCCGATTCGCGCGATGACGACGAGGTGTTCTGGGTGGAGCCGCGCCGTCGCGCGATCCTGCCGCTGGACGGGTTTCACTGCTCGCGCTCGCTGGCCAAGGTCATAAGGCAGGATCGTTTCCGCGTGACCGTGGACGCGGATTTCGGCGCGGTGGTGGATGCCTGCGCCCAGCCAAGGCCGGAGCCCGGCGCGGAAAGCGGGCAGAGCGGCACCTGGATCAGCCACACCATCGCCGCCAGCTATCGCAACCTGCATCGCCACGGCCATGCCCATTCGGTGGAATGCTGGCAGGACGACCGGCTGGTGGGCGGGCTTTACGGCGTGGCATTCGAACGGGTATTCTGCGGCGAAAGCATGTTCAGCCGTGCCGACAATGCAAGCAAGGTGGCGCTCGCCTGGCTGGTGGCGCTGATGCGCCGGGCTGGCTTCATGCTGCTGGATTGCCAGTTCATGACCGGGCACCTCGCTTCGCTGGGCGCGACGGAAATCGACCGGGAGCGGTACCTGGAATTGCTGGCGAAGGCCTGCGACCGGCCGCCGCTATGCAGCCTGCCGGAAGCGCGCCGGGCGCTGGATCAGGCCTCGGCCTCTTCCTCTTCTCCAGGGAAGCTCATCGCGCAGTCCTTGACCCAGACGTCGTAGATCGGGTGCTCCACCACGTTCAGGCTGGGCGAGTTCTTGAACAGCCAGCCGGAAAAGATGCGCAGGAAACTCGGGTCGGAATCGGGATCGCGCTCTTCGTTCACGAACACCTGCACGAATGCCCCGGTCTCGGCCGGGCTTTCCCACGGCGCGGTGCGCTCGCAGGCGGACAGGCGCACGACGACATCGTCCACGCGGCGCGATTCGCCCGGCGACATCTCGATATCGCGCGACAGGTTGTTGCGCTTGTTGATGATGCCGATGGTGGCCACGCGCTCTTCCATCGGTGTGCCGATCCCCTCGAAATCACCCAGCTGGGGCATGGGCTCGCTCACCAGCTCCTCGGGGACCTCGGTGTTTTCTTCCTCGACCTCGGGCGCTCCGCTGTCGCAGGCGGCCAGCAGCAGGGCTGCCACGGCGACCCCGGCAAGTCTCACGCGTCCGGAGTCCAGGCTTCGTAGTCGCCGGTGGCGGAGGCGCGCTTGCCGCCCCGCTCCAGCGCGCCGGAGGGCAGGTAGCGCTTATCGCTGCCCGTCGCGTTGGGCGTATAGTCGACTTCCCAGATGCGCGGCGGGGGAAGATGGCTTTCAGGCAGTTCGTCGTAGGAACCGTGCAGCCACCCGTGCCATTCGCTGGGCACCCGGCTGGCGTCGTTGGCGCCCTCGTAGATCACCCAGCGCCGTTCGCGCTGGCCGTTCTTCACGTTCTTCGAGCGGTAGTACTTGTTGCCCTGCCCATCGGTGCCGACATGCTCGCCATTACGCGCGGACCACAGCGAAGTGCCGATCGTGGCCCCGTCCCACCAGGTGAAGATCTTGCCGAGAAAGCTCATGTGCGCGCCATTAGCGGGTCTGGGCTGGAACGCCAATAGGTTTGGGCCGGGAACGCGAGCTGCATCACCACTCCACCAGATCGCCCGGTCCGATGCCCAGTTCGGCTGCCCGGCCGCGGTTCAGCTCCAGCACGGCGACGGCATCGCCCTCCGAATAGACGCTGGTCTCGTTGTAGGGCACGCCGTCGGCCACGTTGAGGATGCGGCGATCGGGCCCGATGAAGATGATATCCAGCGGCAGCACGGTGTTGCGCATCCAGAACCCCAGCACCTGCGGCGTGTCGTAGGGGAAGATCATGCCCTCGTTCGCACCCATCTCGGTCCGGAACATCAGGCCGCGGCGCTGTGCCTCCACCGTGTCCGCCACTTCGGACATGAAGGTGTGCGTGCCCGCGTCGGTGGTGACGGTCACCGGGATGACTTCCAGCCCCGATTCGGGATGGGTGGACGGGGCTGCGCTGGTGGGCTCGGGCACCTGCTCCGCCGCCTGCGGGGAGCATGCGGCCAGCATGCCGGCCATCAGGGTGGAAACGGCCGTAAGCCAGGTGGATTTCGAATTCATGCGTCCCAGTCTCCGCTTTCCTCGCGCGCCTCGTCGACCCACTCCTGCGCGGCATCCTCGTCCGCCGCGTCCAGTATGCCGAGCACGTGGTCGAAGCTGTGGCCTGCCCGCAGCATGGCCGCAATCTGTTTCTCGCGGCGTTCACGGTCGGGAGGGGTAGCGGCGAACGGACCGAACCCCCGCTTGCGCGCCAGGTGGAGCGCGGCGCCGCGCGCGGCGTGATCGTCCGGCGCGACCGCATCGGCCACGCCTTCGCCTATGCCGGCCTGTCCCAGCGCCTGCCTCACCCGCCGCCCGCCGTAGCCGCGCCGCACGAGGTCGTTCGCCCTGGCCCGTGCATAGACCGTGTCGTCGACATACCCGCGCTCGACATAGCGGTTCACCATCGCGGCGATGTCGGGTTCGTCCTCGCCCTCCCAGCCGCGTTCGCGCAATTTCCTGTGCAGATAGCGCTCCAGCTTGGCCGCGCTGGTGGCGAAACGGGCGACATAGGCGAGCGCCATTTCCTCCAGGCTTGCGGGCTCCAGCGGCTTTTTACGCCGTTCGCGACGTTTAGGCTCTTGTAGATTGCGCTCCATTGGCCTTATTCGTGCCACACTTCCTGTCAAATGGGAAAGTTTCACGCGGTGTCGATGGGATTGTCGGCGCCGCGAATGTTATTCGGGAGGCGCAGCAAGCGCGCGCGATAAGGGGAAACCCAAGCACTTATGACCGAACTCTCACCCACGCCCAACGATTGTCCGCTGCCCCGCCGCAGGTCGGATTTCGCCACGTTCAACGAAGCGATCGACTATGCTGCCCGCAGCGAAAAGGGCATGAATTTCCACGACATGCGCGGCACGCTGTCGTGCGCCTACCCCTACGCCAGGATGCGCGAGGATGCGATCGCCGATGCCTACCGGCTGGTGGCGTTGGGCATTGGCAAGAACGACCGCGTGGCGCTGGTGGCGGAAACCGGACCGGAATTCGCATCGCTGTTCTGCGCCTGCGTCTACGCCGGGGCCTGGCCCGTGCCCTTGCCGCTGCCCACCACATTCGGCGGCAAGGAAAGCTATATCGAACAGCTTTCGGTACAGCTGCAAAGCTCCGACCCCAAGATCCTGCTCTACCCGCCCGAGATTTCCGAAATGGCCGCCGCCGCGGCACAGCGACAGGGTTGCGAGGGGATCGACTGGGCAACCTTCAGGCAGCGCGAGGCGCCCCAGGTCGACCTGCCCGAGGCCAAGCCCGAGGACATCTGCTATCTGCAGTATTCCAGCGGCTCCACCCGTTTCCCGACCGGCGTGGCGGTGACGCACGAGGCACTGCTGCACAACCTGTTCGGCCACGCCGATTCCATGAATATCGGCTACAACGACCGGGTGGTCAGCTGGCTGCCGTGGTATCACGACATGGGCCTTGTCGGCTGCTTCCTGTCGCTGATTTCCAACCAGGTGAGCGTCGACTACATCAAGACGGAGCATTTCGCCCGCCGCCCGCTGGCCTGGCTCGACCTGATCAGCCGCAACAAGGGCACGACGCTCAGCTATTCGCCCACCTTCGGCTACGACATCTGCGCCCGCCGCATTTCCAGCCAGAGCAGTGTCGGCGACCGGTTCGACCTGTCGCGCTGGCGCATCGCCGGCAACGGCGCGGACATGATCCGGCCCGACGTGATGCAGAACTTCGTCAATGCCTTTGCCGATGCCGGGTTCAAGGCGAGCGCCTTCACCCCCAGCTACGGCCTTGCCGAAGCGACCCTGGCCGTCACCGTGATGCCGCCGGGCGAAGGCATCCGCGTGGAACTGGTGGAGGAGGAGCGCCTTTCGGGCAGCCGCCGCGACCTCTCGCGCCCCGCCCGCTACCGCGCCATCGTGAACTGCGGCAAGCCGCTGCAGGACATGGAAGTGGAAATCCGCGGCGAGAACGGCGAGGTCAAGGGCGACCACCAGATCGGCAAGGTCTGGTGCCGCGGACCCAGCGTGATGCATTCCTATTTCCGCAACCAGGAAGCGACCGAGGAATGCCTCGTCCCCGCCGACGACGGCAAGGGCTCGTGGCTGGACACCGGCGACATGGGTTACATGGGCAACGGCTACCTGTTCATCGTCGGCCGGGCGAAGGACATGATCATCATCAACGGCAAGAACCACTGGCCGCAGGATATCGAATGGGCGGTGGAGCAGCTGCCCGGCTTCAACCACGGCGACATCGCCGCCTTCGCGGTGGAGACCGAGAACGGCGAGGAAGCGCCCGCCGTGCTGGTGCATTGCCGCGTGTCCGACCCGGAAGAGCGGGTAAAGCTGCGCGACCAGATCGCCGACAAGGTGCGGTCGGTCACCGGGATGAACTGCGTGGTGGAACTGGTTCCCCCGCGCACCCTGCCGCGCACGTCTTCGGGCAAGCTCAGCCGCGCGAAGGCGAAGAAGCTGTACCTGTCGGGCGAGATCGAACCGTTCCGGCTGGCGGCCTGATCGTTGCCGGGATAATACGAGCGGCATGAAACCGTTCTTCACGCGCACGCTGTGCTGCGCGCTGGCCCTCGCCGTATCGTGCCCTGCACTTGCGCAGCAAGGCGACGCGCTGACCGCAACCATCGAGACCGACGATGCCGACCGCTTCATCGCCCTGTGGCGGGAAAGCGGCGGCAATCCGACGGCGGAACAGTTGCAGCGGCGCTACGTCGATGCCGGCAGCCGGGCAGTGGAGATCTTCACGCCGGGACGCATCGAGAGCGGTGCGAACCTTGCCGCCACCATCGCTGGCCAGCCGCAACTCTACGCCGATGCGATCGATCGCTGCTATCCGTGGGTGAAAGCAGCGAACGGCGAACTGCGCGCGACCTACCTGGCGCTGTCCGGGCTGCTGCCCGACAAGCCCTTGCCGCGCATCGCCGTGCTGTTCGGGGCGGATAACAGCGGCGGCACCGCGGCCCCAGGGATGCAGGTGCTGGGGCTGGAAGTGCTGTGCCGCCTGGCACCGGACGAGGCTGCCTTCCGGGACCGGCTGCGGTCCTTCTTTGCCCACGAGACCGTGCACACCCTGCAGGACATTCCGGACGAGGCGGGGCAGGACGATCCGCTCCTGGCCTGGGCCCTGGCGGAGGGCGGCGCGGATTACGTCGCCTCGCTGGTGACCGGCCGCACGATCAATCCGGAACGCGACGCCTGGGCGCGAGCCAACGAGGGCATGGTCTGGCGTGAATTTGCGGCGGACCGCGCCATCCTGCGCGATCCCGAGGCGGACGTGGAGGAACGACAGGCTGCCTTCGCCCGCTGGTTCGCCAATGCGGGCAGCCCGCCCGAGGGCTGGCCTTCGGAACTGGGTTACTGGGTCGGCATGCGTATCGCGGAAAGCCACGTCGACCGGGCGCAAGACCGGCGAGCCGCGATCCGTCAGCTGCTGGCCTTTGACGATGCCGGTGCCGTCCTTGCCGCCAGCGACCTCGCCGGGCGACTGGCGGCGAACTAGCCCAGCAGCAGCACGCCCAGCACGTAGAGCAGTGCCAGCAGGCTGAGGGCCCACACATAGGTGCGCACCTTCGGCACGCCCGCCCAGTACAGCGGCAGGTAGACGAGGCGCGCGCCCAGCCAGACCCAGGCGGCGATTGCGGTAAGATCGGTCGCCTTGCCTGCCACCACGACACCGCCCAGCGCGATGATCGCCAGCGGCAGCGTTTCCAGGAAATTGCCGCGCGCCCTGTCCAGCCGGCCGGCGATGTCGTTCAGCGGCTCTGTATCCTCGTCGCGGGCGCCCATGTTCCAGTCGAGGCCGTACTGCTTCGTCTTGTAATGGGTGGCTGAAAATACGTGCACCAGCAGCAGCAGGCCCGCCAGCGCGAGAACGGTGATTTCGCTTGTCATCATTCGCCTTCTCCCGAGGCCCAGGTTACATTGACCGGGCCATAGCCGCTGCCACGTTCCTCCGCCGCGATCGCGAGATTGTAGAAGGTGAAGGCGTTGCGCGCGGCGGCCACGGCGTCGCTTGGACCGCTGATCGTTATGGGTATGCCCACACGGCTCTGCGCCCAGGCGGCCAGTTCCACGGCGTTGCGGCCCTGCGCGCTCAGTTCCCAGGTAGCGGGCGCGTCACCCTCGCCCTCGACCTGCTCGAAGGTGATCGGAGGCAAGGCTCGCAAGGGCGGCGTCAGGCGAATGTCCCATTCGGGCTTGGTGGCGTCGATGCGCCGTTCCAGTTCGGCGTAGGCCGCCATCGTGGCCCCATCCAGCGGCCTTGCCGTGACGAGGGCGCGGCGTCGCTCGCGGTCCACCGTCACCTCTTCTATCGGCACGCCGGCCAGCAGGGAAAGCTCTTCGGCGATGTTCTGCGCCTGCGCGGCGGCCTCGGCTTCCTGCCTGCGCGCCGCGGCCAGTTGTGCCTCCTCCCGCGCCTGCGCGCTGGTGCCGACGCGTAGCTGGGTGATCGATACATCTACAGGGCGGCCCAGTCGGCGCGTCAGCAGGTTGGCGGCACGCGTCTCGGCATCGCCGATGATTTCCGGAGTGAGCACCGTGGCCGCCACCTGCATGGTCTCGGCTTCGAAGCTGGGTTCGAGCTGCGACACCGTCGCGCGCCCGTTGAACACATCTTCTACCACGCTGTTGGCCTGCCGCGTCGCCTGCGATTCCCACACGATCTGGCGCAGCGAGAGGAACAGCGGGATGGCCAGGGCCACGAAGGCGGCGAAAATCAGAATTGCCTGCCACTGCGTCTGCTTTTCGGAAAGGCTGGTGGAGAAGCCGTAGATGCGCGCCATCGCCGTCGCGGTCAGCGCGATGGCGGTAAGGTTGGTGACGAACAGGAACAGCGAACCCCAGAACACCGTGCCGTTCAGCGTGGCGAGGCCGAAGCCCACGACCGCCAGCGGCGGCATCAAGGCGGTGGCGATGGCCACGCCCACGATGGTGCCCTCGCGCCCGCGGATCATCGCGTAGGCGCCCGCGACGGCGGAGAAGAACGCCACGGCAAGGTCGAACAGGTTGGGCCGCGTGCGCGCGGCGATCTCGCTGGTGACGGTCTGCAACGGAGAGAACATCACGATCAGCGCGCAGAAGACGATGGCGAACAGGGTGCCTATGGCCAGCGACTTGGCCGACTGGCGCAGCCACTTGAAATCGCCCGTGGCCAGCGCGAAGCCCACGCCCATGATCGGGTCCATCAGCGGGGAAAGCAGCATGGCGCCGATGACGACGGCCGGAGAGGACAGCAGCAGGCCGAGGATGGCTATGCCCGCCGACATCGAGACCATCAGCAGGTAGCGCGCGGAAAGCTGGCATTCCGAACGCCGCTTCTCGATCACCGCGATCTGGTCCACCGTGCCGGTGACGTCGTGCCCCCACCACTCGCGAAAACTGCGCAGGACACGGCGAAAGCCGGTTTCCGGTTGCGGGGAAGCTATGGCGCCGCCAGCCGCGCTGGCCGGCCTATCGGGCGAAGTGGGTTCCGATTGCATTGCGGTTCAATATCGCGGAAACTCGCAAGGGCAAAACTTGAAACGTGTGTCTTGTATACCTAATACAGTAGGCACGTGCCAAGGACAGGCAAAGAGGGAATCGAAGGCGCATGGCCACCAGTAAAGAGACGACCACCGCAACCGCTACCGATCTGGACCTTACCCCGCCGGATCCGGTGCCCAGCGTCGCGCCCGAAAGAGCCGCCGGCCTCGTGCCCATCAGCGAGGAGAAGAAGACCAAGCTGCAGGAAAAGGTCGACGGGTTCGTCAACGAGCTGGTGGCGCTGGATTCCAAGTCGCCCGATTTCGGCAAGAAGGTGGACCAGATCACCAACATGGGTCGCAAGGAAATCATGGCCGCCAGCCAGATGTCCAACCGCTTCCTAGATCGCCCGGTGCGCGCGATGGATGCCGACAGCGGCGTGGGCGCGGACCTGACCGAGCTTCGCCGCACGGTGGAGGAACTCGATCCCGGTCGCCGCGGCAAGATGACCGGGCGCAAGTTCCTGGGCATCATTCCCTTCGGCAACAAGCTGAAGAACTACTTCGACAGCTACACCAGCGCCCAGGGACACATCCAGTCGATCCTGGCCCGCCTTTCCAGCGGCAAGGACGAGCTGCTGATGGACAATGCCGCCATCGACGTTGAGCGGCAGAAGCTGTGGGAAGCCATGGGCAACCTCGAGCAGATGATCCATATCGCCAAGGCGCTGGACGCAGAGCTTGAGGAAAAGGCCGCGGAACTCGATTCCACCGATCCCGAGAAGGCCAAGGCCATTCGCGAGACGGCGCTGTTCTACGTCCGCCAGCGCACGCAGGACCTGCTGACGCAGATGGCGGTTTCGGTGCAGGGCTACCTGGCGCTGGACCTCGTCAAGAAGAACAACGTCGAGCTGGTGAAGGGCGTCGACCGCGCCAGCACCACCACCGTGGGCGCGCTGCGCACCGCGGTGACCGTGGCGCAGGCGATGACCAACCAGAAACTGGTGCTGGGCCAGATCACCGCACTGAACCAGACGACCGCCGGCATCATCGATTCCACCGGCCAGATGCTGCGCGACAACACCGCACAGATCCACGAACAGGCGGCCAGCAGCACCATTCCCATGGAAACGCTGCAGCGCGCCTTCCAGAACATCTACGACACCATGGACGAGGTGGATTCGTTCAAGCTGCGCGCGCTCGATTCGATGAAGCAGACCGTGGAGACGCTTTCCACCGAGGTGGAGAAGTCGCGCGGCTACATCGCCCGTGCCGAGGGGCAGGCCCAGGCCGCCTCGCAGGTGCGGGACAGTGGCCTTCTGAGCCTGGAGGGCTGACCGGCTGATGGCCGACACTACACGCGAATCCGATGCCATCATGAAGGCTGCGGGCGACAGCCTGCGGGTGAACCGGTACGAGGGCGGCTTCCACCGCGGTCGCGGCTCGATCGGTCGCGGCTCGAAGCAGGTCAAGCGCAAGAACCTGCTGAAGCGGGCGGGCTACTTCGGCGCGGCCGTGCTGGCCATCTTCATGGCCGCCAGCGTCGCCGGGATGATCCTGCAGGGGATCGGCTTCGTCGGCGTGATGGTGGCGATCTTCGCGATCGTGGCGGCGGGATTCATCTTCGCCAACTATCCCAAGGTGCGCATCCCCGACCGTGCGGAGCTTTCGCGCACGCAGGACGCCCGGCGGCTGGTCGCGCGGACCGAGCTGTGGCTGGAAGGCCAGCGGCCCGCCCTGCCCCCGCCCGCGGTGCAGCTGGTGGACGACCTGGGCGTGCAGCTGGATGCGCTGGGCAAGCAGCTGGAGCATGTCGATCCGGCGCACCCCGCGGCGGCCGAAACACGCAAGCTGGTAGGCGAATACCTCCCGGAAACCATTGATTCCTATCGCCGCATCCCCGATCACCTGCGCAAGGAAAAGCGCGCGGGAGAAACGCCCGATGCGCAGCTGGTGAACAGCCTCGGCAAGATCAGCAAGGAAATAGACCACGTCACGCGGCAGCTTGCCGAAGGGTCGCTGGACGACCTGGCAATCAAGAACCGCTACCTCGATTACAAGTATGGCGGCGAGGACACATCGCTCCCCCCGCCCGAAAAGGAGTCCTGATGGACATCGAAATTCCGCACGACCTCGGCCGCGAGGAAGTGCGCCGCCGCCTCAGCCAGAACAGTCACAGGATTGCCGACAACATACCCGGTGGAATGGCCGAGGTGCAGACCAACTGGCCGACCGAGGATCGCATGACCATGTCGATCAACGCCATGGGCCAGGTGCTGCAAGGACATATCGACGTGGAGGACGAAAAGGTCATCTTCCACATGGTGCTGCCGCCCGCGCTGGGCTTCCTGCAGCCGATGATCGATGCCGCCATCCGCGATCAGGGCCAGCGCATGCTGGAAGCGCCGAGGGACTAGCAGCGGGCGGACCCTAGAGTTCGCGGTCCTTTTCCAGGAATTCCTCCGGGATGCGCAGCGCGGCGGTCGCCTCGCGCGTCTCCCTCAGGAACACCAGCAGCGCCCACATCAGCAGCGCGATTGCCAGGATGAAGCTGCCTGCCGCCACGGGGTTCAGCCCTATGTGTGCGAATTCCTCGAGGAACAGCAGCACTACCGTCAGCCCGATGGAGAGCGCGGCCATCACCAGCAGCCGCAACGCCTGCCCGATGAGGGTGATGCGCTGGTCGCTCATGCGGATCTCGCGAACCACCATGTCGTGCTCTATCCCTTCGGTCTCGCCGTGCAGCCGCTGCAGGGTGCGCGCCCGGTCGACCACCCGGCCAAGGCGCTGGGTGAGCGTGGCGATAATGTTGCCGATGGCCACCAGCACGAAAACCGGCGCCAGGGCCAGCTGGATGGTTTGCGCGATCATGGTGTCCATGCCCTGCCCCTTCGCTACTGCTCGCTTGCGCCCGACAGCTTGCCGACCTTCTGCGCGCCTTCCATCGTGGTGACGAGCACCTCGCCGCCATCGACCACGATCGCCACGTTTTCCAGTCCGATGGCGGACACGCGCAGGGAATCGCTTTCGGCCAGCACTCCGCGGCAATCGACCAGTTCGACGGGCCCGCGCGTGCGATTGCCGTCGCCATCGCCGCCGCGCGCATCGCGCAGCGCTTGCCAGTTGCCGATATCGGACCAGCCCATGGTCACCGGGACCATGGCAGCGCGGGGAGTCTCCTCCATCACCGCATAGTCGACCGATTCCGCCTCGATTGCGCCAAAGGCCCGGGCGTCGGGATGGAAGCGCGTGTCCGACAGCTCTCCTCTTTCCACCGCTGTCCGCACCGCCTCCGCCATCGCCGGGCGGTGACGCGCCAGTTCCGTCATGAAGGCGCCTGCCGCAAAGGCGAAGATGCCGCCGTTCCAGCTGTAGTCGCCCGACGCGAGAAACCGCATGGCGCTGTCGAGGTCGGGCTTCTCGACAAATTCGGCAACGGCGAAGCCGCCCTCCACGGCCTCTCCCCTGCGCATGTAGCCAAACCCGGTCTCAGGCGCGGTGGGCGTGATGCCCAGGGCGACCATGTAGCCCTTGCCCGCCAGCGCGGCCGCGGCGCGCACCGCGGAATGGAAGGCCGGAACATCGGCGATGAAGTGGTCGCTGGGACACACCAGCATCACCGCATCCTCGGGAAGGCGCGCGGCGGCCAGGGCAATGGCGGCGGCGGTGTTCTTCGCTTCCGGCTCCACGATGATGGCAGCATCGCCGCGAAGCTGCGCCTCCACCAGCGGCAGGTGTGCGCCACCGGTGACCACGGTGGGAGAGGCGAACAGTGTCGGATCGGCGACGCGCTCCATGGTGGCCTCGAACAGGGTCTGATCGCCCATCAGCGGCAGGAACGGCTTGGGGCGCGACCTGCGGCTGCGCGGCCAGAGGCGCGTGCCGCTTCCCCCGCACAGGATTACCGGATGGATCGGGCTCATGACCTATCCCTCATTCATCACGCGAGAGCTTGCAAGCCCCGCCGGCTTACCGTGCGCGGAAATCCACGCGGTAGCCATAGCGCGCCTCTACCGGCGTTCCATCACGTGCCGTGGCGGGATTGAAGCGTATGCGCTCGATCACCAGCGGGCACACGAGGGCGGTGGTGGCCGCATCCACCTGGGTGCTGGCAACCGAGCAGTCGCGGGCACGGCCATCGGTGGTGACGGTGAAATGCACGGTCACGGACTTGCCGAAGCGCGCCGCGCGCCCCCCTTCCGGCACGGGAAAGTCGCGCGCCTCGTTCAGTTCGCCCGAGCGCACCGATGGACCCACGGCAACTGCGCCGCCCTGCCCCGATCCGCTGCGCCCGCTGCCGGTTCCCTCGCCTTCTCCGCCAGCGCCGGTCCCCTCGCCGCGGTCGGCCGCGCCGCTGGTGTTGGCGGTGCCGGTGGACGCGGCCCGCGGCGCCGGGCTGGGCCGGGGAAGCGGGCGTTCGGGCGCGGTCACCTCGCGCGCCACCGCTTCCTTGCCGGCCTCCGCCGCCGCGCCTTCGTCGGGCTGAGGCGGAGACACGCTGGGCTCGGTCTCGGGCGGTTCTTCCTCGTAGGTGGAGACGGTGACGGTCACCAGCGAAGTTGCCTGCTCCACCACGCTGGCGGTGAATTCGGGCGCTAGGGCGCGGGCAAGACCGTAGAGCGCCGCGAAGTGCAGCAGGACGATCACGACGATCAGCTTCCAGTTCAGACGCTTTGGCGGACCGTATCCGGGGGTTGCCATCGGTGCTCCTTCCGCGCGCCAACTAGGCGCAGCGCCCTCCAAAAGCCACCCCCCGGCGACCTGCCCCCGCGAGGCGTTTCGCGCAGACGACGAAGCGAGGAACGGCGAGCCTTAACCGTTCGTTGTATAGGTGTAAGTCGATAAAAAGAAAGGAATTCTCATGTTCGAGAAGCTACGCATCAAGGAACATATGGAAGTCACCAACTTCGAGGGCCAGCACGTCGGGACGGTCGATGACGTGAAGGACGACCGCATCAAGCTGACCCGCACCGACAGCGAAGACAACATGCACCACTACATGCCGCTGGATTCGGTGGACCGCATCGACGACAACCGCGTCTACCTGAAGCAGGGCGCGACCATTCCCGCCGGTCTCGCATCCTGACTTCGATCCGATAGCGCACAGCGCTTGGAAAATGGCCCCGCAAGCCTATCCGGCTTCCGGGGCCTTTCCATGTCCGCACGCCGCCAGATACTGGCGACGCTAGCTGTCCCAGCCGAAGTGGTCGGCCAGTTCCTTCGGGGTAAAGCGATAGGAACTGGCATCGGGGGAAGACAGCATGGTGGCGTTCCATTCCTCGAATGCCGCCTTCAGTCGGGCGAAAGTGTCTGCCTCGCGGAATTTCAGGTTGGCCCGTTCCAGCGGGTCGGCGACGATGTCGAAGAGGTATTCCTCTCCGCCGATGGAAAGGTACTTGTATCGCCCGTGCCGCGCCGCCTTCTGGTCCTTTGCCCAGAAGCGCCAGAACAGCGTGCGATCGGGCGGAGTGGCGCCAGCGAGCACCGGGCGTAGATCCATGCCGTCGCTGGGATAGTCCGGGTGCGGAGCCGTGCCGGCAGCGGCCAGGAAAGTGGGCAGAAAATCCATCGACAGGGCGGGCACGTCGGTTTCGGTGCCGGGCATGGTCAGACCGGGCCACTTGACGATGAAGGGCACGCGCATGCCGCCCTCCAGCAGTTCGGTCTTGATCCCGGTGAACGGCCAGTTGTCGCTGAAGCGCTCGCCGCCGTTGTCGCTGGTGAAGACGACCACGGTATCCTGCTCCATGCCCAGTTCGCCAAGCCGGGCGAGCACGCGGCCCACGTTCATGTCGAGGCTGGTGACCATTCCGGCATAGGTTTCCATGTCGCCGCCGTCGAAATGGGTAATGTCCAGTGAGCCGGGAATGGTGGGTCCGGATTCGGCCAGCCGCGCGCTTTCGGCGCGCCCTTCTGCGTCGTTGGCTTCCCACGGCCAGTGCGGGGCGGTAAAATGCAGCGACAGCAGCCAGGGCCTGTCCGCCTCCGCCGCACGGTCGTCGAGGAACGCGATGGCGCGGTCGGCCATCAGGTCGGTCATGTAGCCGACTTCCTCAATGGGCACGTCGCCGTCCCACAGGTCCGGCTGCCCGGCGACGTTGTGCGTGAAGTAGTCCACGCCGCCGCCGCGGATGCCCCAGAATTCGTCATAGCCGCTCTTCAACGGGCCGAAGTCGGGAAGCCAGCCGAGATGCCACTTGCCGACCAGCCCCGTGTGATAGCCGGCATCGCGCAACAGCGAGGGCATGGTCGGGTGCGCCGGATCGAGGCCGAGCTCGCGGTTGCCCAGAGGCTCCTCCAGGCCGACGCGCAGGCGATACTGGTAGCGTCCGGTTATCAGGCCGACGCGGGTGGCCGAGCAGACCGCCGAATTGGCATAGCCATGCGTGAACTTCAGGCCCTGCGCTGCCAGACCGTCGAGCACCGGAGTCTCGTACTCGCGCCGTCCGTAACAGGAGAGGTCGGCATAACCGAGGTCGTCGGCCATGATGAACAGGAAGTTCGGCCGTCGGCCGGGCGAGTGCGCCAGACCCGGCACGGTGACGGCCAGCGTCGCCGCACCGGCAGCGCCGATGGCGCCGCGCCGGGTGAAATTGCCGGTGATCGTCTTCTTGCTCACGAAATGCGTCCCCCAAAACTTGCGATTGCCTGCGCAGATGCGGGGCCGGATGCTAGGGAGTAGCCCCGGCCCCGCCAAGACCCTCCGGCTACATGCGCACCCGAATACCGAGCGTGTAGCGCCGCCCGAGCACGTCGTAGACTGCCGTGTTGACCTGCGAGGAATAGCCCAGAAAGGCGCTGTACGATGGCGTGACCGGCGGCGCTTCGTCGCCGAGGTTGGTGATGTTTCCGTAGATCTCCACTTCCGTGCCGGCGAGGTCGAATTCGTACCCCAGCCGCAGGTCGATGTAGGTCACGGAGTCCACCGAGTTGTCCTCGATCCCGATGCCCTCCACCAGCGAGGCGTCCTGTATCCCCCCGCCGATGTGCCGCACCTGCACCAGCCCGGAAAGCCCGCCGTTGCGGTAGGTGATGCCGCCGGTGGCCTTGAAATCGGCATAGGGCAGGTACACGCCCGAAGACTGCGTTGCCCCGGTCTGGCCGGTGACATCGGTGACGTTGCCGTTGAAATCGGTGTCGGAGCGTTCGAGCAGCCACGAGGTGAACAGGCGCGCCGAGAGCGATTCATCGCCGCCCAGCAGGTCGAGATCGGTATTGTAGCTCGCTTCGAAATCGAGGCCTTCGACATTGGCCGCCGCCACGTTGACGAAGACATCGCCCACCAGCACGATATCCCCGCTGGCACCCGGCGTTGCCGTGCCGCTTGTAAGGGTGATGAGGTCGCAGAATTCCTGCGCGCTGTCCTCGAAGCAGCGGCGCAGCACTTCCTGGTTCCCGACCTGGCTGATCGCGCCGCTGATCTCGATGTTGTAATAGTCCACGCTCAGCGAAAGGCCGGGAATGGCATCGGGCTGAAGAACGACGCCAACCGTCCACGTGTCGGCTTCCTCCGGGCTGACCTCGGGGTTGCCGCCGGAAAAGCGGGTCACGTTGATAGCCTCGACGGCTGCGGTACGCGGGTCGTCGACCACCGCGCTGCCGCCGGTGCGATCGAACCGTTCCGACAGGTTGCCGGCCCGCACGTCGCGCGAATAGGTGCCGCGCAGACGGATCTGTTCGTCGATGAATCCGAGTTCCAGTCCGCCCTTGTAGGCCCAGACGGAGCCGGAGCCGGAATAGTCCGCCCAGCGCACCGCGGCATTGGCATTGGCCGTGAAGCCGTCGGTATCCACCAGCGGCATCAGCACTTCGCCGAACGCTTCCCAGACTTCCGAGCGGCCCTTGATGTTCGACACCTTGGAATACTGGATGCCCACCGTGTTGAGGCAATCGGGCGTGCTGACCCCGCGCAAGCCGGGCGCCTCTCCATTGCACAGCACGGGATGGCCGCTCTCGTGGTCCGATGCGGGATTGGTCACGTCCTGCACCAGCTGCAGGATCTCGTCGCGGCGATAGGATCCGCCCAGGGCCACCGCCAGCGGCCCGGCCCACAGCTCCAGCAATTCGCCCGAGGCCGAAATCTCGGCGAAGTGCTGCTCGAAGGTCGTCAGGTTCACCTTTTCCGGCGAGGTCGTGTAGTCGTAGGTGCGGCCGCTGGCGAAGCCATCGTCGGCGAAGAACAGGGGGGTGGAGATGCTCTGCCCCGCCTCGACCCCGGTGACGTAGTCGACGGCGGCGGCAGAGGCATTGCCCCGGCCGAACAGGTTCAGCGGCTCGCATCCCGGGAAGGCATCGCCGAACAGCGATACGCGGCAGACCGGATTGCCAGTGCCGTCGTCCACGGCATCGACCGCGGCGAATATGCGGTCGACCCGCAGGCCGAACTGGCGCCAGTCGCGCTCGGAATGTCCGTACTGGTAGAAGGCATCGACCGACCACCCGCTGTCGAAATCGTATTCGAGACCCACCGTGCCGATGTGCTGGGTGGTCTGGTCGTCGAGGTAGAGTCCGCCAATGTCTTCGAGGCTGCCCATGCGGCGCAGGGTGAAGCTCTCGATATTGTTGGCGATCATCGTCTGGCGCAGGCTGTCCGGCAGGAAGAAGTTATCCTGGAAGATCGTCAGCGCCGTTGGCGTTCCGCCGAAGCTGGAGCGCGGCGTGTTGTACTGCCAGATTCTGGTGCGCCCGTGCAGGTACTGTGCGAACAGGGTCAGGTTGTCGGTCGCTTCGAAGTCGGCGTAGGCGAACACCGAATAGCGCTCGAGGTCGGGATAGAGACTTGGCGCTTCGGCTCCCAGGTCATCGTTGTGGCCGCCGCCCGCGGTGCGCGCAGGAGGGATGCCATAGGGGAACTGGTTCACCGTTCCGGGCTGATAGGGCGCCACGTTTCCGGTGCTGTCGAACACCAGCTGGTGAATGGCCGTGCCGGGAGCGACGACCCGCCCGTCGAAGCTGGCGTTGGCCGAAACGGTGCCGGGAACGAAGCGGTATGGATCGGCGGCGGTGCCGCTGCCGAAGGTGCCCCATCCCTGGTACCAGTCGCGATCCCGGTAAGTGAATATGCCTTTCTGGTCGTAATATTCGCCCGCTACCAGGATGTGGCCGCGACCGCCGGCGAAGCTGGTGCCGAAAGTGCCGGAAATCTCGTAGTTGTCGCCGTCGCCGCGTTCGGTGATGCCGCCCTGGGCCGACACTTCGAGCCCGGTGAAATCGGTATCGAGGATGAAGTTGACCACGCCTGCCACCGCGTCGGAGCCATAGGCCGCCGATGCGCCGCCGGTGGTGGTTTCCACCGCCTGGATGGCGGCCTCGGGGAACAGGTTGATGTCCACCCCGCCGAATGCGCTGGTGGAGGGAACACGCCGCCCGTTGAGCAGGGTCAGCGTGCGGTTCACGCCCAGCCCGCGCAGGTTGAGCGTGCCGTAACCGGCGCGCGTGAAGAAGGCTCCGCTGTTGGGGGTCTGGTTGCCGTAGAACTGGGGCAGCTGCGAAACGCCGGTGATCAGCGCTCCGGGGGAAAGGGTTTCCAGTTCCTCCGCCCCCACCACGGTGACGGGAACCGGTGCCTGCATGCCATCTGTCTGAATACGCGACCCGGTGACGTAGATGATCTGCCTGTCCTGCTCCGCCGCCGGCTCGCCTGCGGGCGCGAAGTCGTCCTCCGCATCCTGCGCCGTCGCCTGCCCGGCCGACAGCATCAGGGCCAGTGCGCTGGCCCCTCCTGCCAGCATACCCTTCGTTGCACGCAGCCGCGCGCCAACCTTGCCTGGTGACATGGTTTCTCCCTCCCTTGTCCTCTTCTGCAAGGAAATTCCGGCACGCGCGGGACAAAAGCAACGCATCGCAAGGTGATGGTTGTTATAACCCACACATTATGTATTCCTTGCGCGATGATAATACCGAGCCTGCCTTTCACCCTGCGCCAGCTGGAGGTCTTTTCCACCCTCGCGATATCCGGCAGCTTTCGCGGCTGCGCGGAACAGCTGGGCATTTCGCAGGCGTCGGTCAGCAACCAGCTCAAGGCGCTGGAAGATCAGCTGGCCGTCACGCTGTTCGACCGGAAGCCCGGGCGCAGACCGCTGCTGACGGCGGAAGGCCGCGCGTTCGAGAGCGACCTGCGCGAATTCTATGCCGCGGCGCAGCGGTTGGCCGCGCACCGGGCCGCCCGGCGATCGGCGGACACCACCATCCAGTTTCGCCTGCTGGTGGGGCAAGGCATGTTCGACTTCTACATTCGCCAGAAGCTGGACAGCTTCTTTGCGCAGAACCCGCAGATCGAACTGGAATTCGAGACCCGGCCTCCGACCTCCGACGTGCCCAGCCTGCTGCAGGCCGGTCGTTTCGATTTCGCCCTGATCAACATCCGCGAGGATCTCGGCACGCCCGACGGCCTGCAGCCGCTGGCACGGGTTCGCGGCGGCATCTACGGCCACCGGTCCTTCGCCGAGGGAGAACGACTGCCGCTGTCACCGGAGCAGGTAAGCCTGCTGCCTTTCGTCCTTCCGCACGCCGGCAGCCGGCAGGAGCGCGAACTGCTGGCCGCGCTTGCCCGTGCGGACGTCAGGCCGCGCAAGGTGGTGGGCCATTCGCAATACTACGATGTGATGGGCGCGATGCTGGAGCGCGGGGTTGCCGTCGCCTCGTTCTCCGAACCGCTGCTTCGCCCCGAAACGCGCGAACAGGTGGTCCAGCTGATGCCGCTCGTCGACTGGCGCATGTGGCTGTTCTGCAAGCCCGCCTCGCCCGATCCCCGCCGCGACGTGGTGAAGTCGTTCCTGATCGATGCGACGATCGGCGATCCCGACTTTCCCGCGGCGGAGGTCTTCGCATAGGGCGACCATTCGCTCGACAAGCGGGCCGCGGCTTCCTAGCTGGACTGGCATGACCGGATCCTATCGCTTTGCCATAGACCGCGGCGGCACCTTTACGGATGTCGTGGCGCAGACGCCGGATGGTGCCATCGTCACCACCAAGCTGCTCTCCAGCAATCCGGAGCAATATCCCGATGCCGCCAGCGAAGCGGTACGGCGGCTGATGGAGGAACACGGCAGCGCGCCGATCGCCGAGCTTCGCATCGGCACGACCATCGCCACCAACGCCCTGCTGGAAAGGCAGGGAGAGCGTGTCGCGCTGGCAATCACGCAGGGACATGCCGATGCCCTCAAGATCGGCAACCAGGCGCGGCCCGATATCTTCGCCCGTCACATCGTGAAGCCCGAGAGGCTGGAAAGCCGCACCGTCGAGATCGCGGAGCGCGTGGGGGCCGACGGGGAGGTTCTCGTGGCGCTGGACGAGGATGCGGCGCGGCGCGACCTGCAAGCCCTGCGCGAGGACGGCTACGAAGCCCTCGCCATCGTCCTGATGCACGGCTGGCACTACCAGGATCACGAGAAGCGCCTGGCCACGATCGCGCGCGAGCTCGGCTTCACGCAGGTCAGCGCCAGCCATGAGGTTTCCCCGCTCATCAAGCTGGTGCCGCGCGGCGATACCTCGGTCGCGGACGCCTATCTCTCGCCCGTGATCCGGCACTATGTCGACCAGCTGGCGCAGCGCCTGCCCGATCACGGCAGCCTTCGCTTCATGCAGTCGAACGGCGGGCTGGCCGATGCGCGCGCCTTTCGCGGCAAGGACGCGGTGCTGTCCGGTCCCGCAGGCGGTGTCGTCGGCATGGTGGAGACGGCACAGGCGCTGGGATACGACAAGCTGATCGGCTTCGACATGGGCGGCACCAGCACCGACGTGTGCCACTATGCCGGCGAGTACGAACGCACAGGCGACAGCGTGGTGGCCGGCATCCGCATAGCCGCGCCGATGATGCAGGTGCATACCGTGGCCGCGGGCGGCGGCTCGATCTGCCGCTTCGACGGACAGAGCCTGCGCGTCGGCCCCGAAAGCGCGGGCGCCGACCCTGGCCCTGCCTGCTATCGCAAGGGCGGTCCGCTGACCGTTACCGACTGCAACCTCATCCTTGGCCGTATCGACCCCGCCGAATTCCCGCGCGTCTTTGGCCCGGACGGCGACCAGCCACTCGATCCCCACGCCTCGCACGCGCGGATCGCGGAAATCGTCGACCAGCTTCCCGAGCCGATGAGCGTCGAGGATCTGGCCGAGGGCTTTCTCACCCTGGCGGTGGACGAGATGGCCAACGCCATCCGCACCATCTCCACCGCCCGCGGTCACGACGTGACGACCCACGCCCTCGCCTGCTTCGGCGGCGCGGGCGGCCAGTTCGCCTGCCGCGTGGCCGACGAGCTGGGCATCGAGACGGTCCTGGTTCACCCGCTGGCAGGCATGCTCAGCGCCTACGGCATCGGCCTGGCGCCGGTGGTTTCCATGCGCGAGGCGGGCGTGGTGCGCCCGCTGGAGGAGGATTTCAGCGAGGCGCTGGCGGACCTGAAGGAAACCGTCACGCGAGACCTTACCGCGCAGGGCATCGATGCCGGCAACATAGAGCTCGTCCCGCGCCTGAGACTGCGCTTCGAGGGCAGCGACACCACGCTCGACCTGCCGCACGGCACGGACACGGACGCCCGCTTTCGCGAGCAGCACCGCCGCCGCTTCGGCTGGTCGGACGAAGAGGCTCCCGTGGTGCTTGAAGCCCTGAGCGTCGAGGGGCGCGGCACCAGCGGCGGGCTGGCGAGCCAGAGCGTGGTCGAAAAACGCGGCTCGCTCACGCCCGGCCAGTCGCTCGACGGACCGGCCATGATCCCCGACCCCGGCTCCACCACCATCGTCGAGAAGGGGTGGCGCGCCACCCTGGCGGACGAGGGTTCGCTGATCCTGAAGCGCACCGCCCCGCGCGAACATGCCGCTATCGCAGGCAGGCCGGAGACAACCGGAGTCGATCCCATCCGCCTTGCCGTGTTCAACAACATGTTCATGGCGATTGCGGAGGAAATGGGCGTGGTGCTGGAAAGCACCGCAAGCTCGGTGAACATCAAGGAACGGCTCGATTTCTCCTGCGCCCTGTTCACCGGTGAAGGCGAACTGATCGCCAATGCACCGCACATCCCGGTGCACCTCGGCTCGATGTCGGCCAGCATCCGCCGGGTGGTGGACAACCGCGCCGGAAGCGAGCGCGGCATCAGGCGCGGCGATGCCTATTGCCTGAACGATCCCTACGCCGGCGGCACCCACCTGCCGGACGTCACGGTGATCGTGCCGGTGTTCCTTTCCGACGACAGCGTGCAGCCCGATGCCTTCGTCGCCGCGCGCGGGCACCACGCCGATATCGGTGGCACCGCGCCCGGCTCCATGCCGCCCGACAGCACCAGCATCGCCGACGAGGGCATCCGCCTCGACGACGTGCTGCTGGTGGACGAAGGACAGTTCCGCGCCGAGCACCTGCGCGACCTGCTGACCTCCGGCACGCATCCGGCGCGCAACCCGGCGCGCAATCTTTCCGACCTCAAGGCCCAGCTGGCCGCCTGCGCGCGCGGCGCGGACCTCCTCGGGGATGCCGCGAGCGAGCATGGCCGCGAGGTGCTGGTCGCCTACATGGGCCACGCGCTCGACCACGGCGAAGCGGCCGTGCGCACGCTGGTGGAGCGGCTGACTTCCGGCAGCTTCACCTACGCGATGGACAACGGCGCGCAGGTCTCGGTTGCCGTCAGCATCGATCAGGATGCGCAGACCGCGCGCTTCGATTTCACCGGAACCAGCGACCAGCTGCCGAACAACTTCAACGCGCCTGCCGCCATCACGCGGGCCGCCGTGCTCTATTGCCTGCGCTGCCTGATCGACGACGACATTCCGCTGAACGACGGCTGCCTGCGCCCGGTGGAGATCGTCGTGCCGACAGGCTCGATGCTTGCACCCGAACCGCCCGCGGCGGTGGTGGCGGGCAATGTCGAGACGAGCCAGGTGGTGACCGACGCGATCTTCGCCGCGCTCGGCGCTCTCGCCCCCGCCCAGGGGACGATGAACAACTTCACCTTCGGCGACGACACGCGCCAGTATTACGAGACCATAGCCGGCGGCTCCGGCGCGGGTGACGGACACGACGGCACCGACGCGGTGCAGACCAACATGACCAACAGCCGCCTGACCGATCCCGAAGTGCTGGAGACCCGCCTGCCCGTGCGGGTGGAGCGGTTCGCCATCCGGTCCGGCTCCGGCGGCAAGGGGCGATGGCACGGCGGCGAAGGGGTGGAGCGGGCGATCCGCTTCCTTGAGCCCATGCGGGCGCAGATCCTCGCCAATCGCCGCAAGGTGGCGCCGCGCGGTATTGCCGGGGGCGGCGATGCCCTGCCCGGCGAAACCCATGTCGAAAGGGCCGATGGCTCCTCGCTCGATCTGGGAGCGACAGGCGGCGCGGACATGGCTCCCGGCGACACCATGATCATCCGCACTCCGGGCGGAGGAGGTTACGGCAAGGCATGAGACAACTCGACGAAACCATCGCCCGCCGCTTCGCCAGCACCGCGCTGGGGCACGTGGGGCAGGAATATCCCAACTCGCTGGGGCAAGTGATGAACGGGCCGTTCGACGCGAAGACGCCGCGCGAACTGCATCCGGCGTTCTTCGGCAGTTACGACTGGCACAGCTGCGTGCACAGCTGGTGGACCCTGCTGACGCTGCGCCGCCTGTTTCCCGACATGCCCGAAGCCGCGCAGGTCGATGCGCTGGCGGCGGAGACCTTCACGGCCAATAAGCTGGCGGGCGAACTGGCCTATGCACGGCGCCCGGAATCGCGCGGGTGGGAAAGGCCCTACGGCTGGGCCTGGCTGCTCGCCCTGCACAGCGAAGCGGCGCGCCGTGACGATCGCGACTGGGCCACGCTGCTGGAGCCGCTTGCCAGGCATTTCGCGGCAGGGTTCAAGGACTACCTGCCCAAGCTCACCTATCCCATCACCACCGGCACCCACGCCAACACCGCCTTTGCCCTTACGCTGGCGCATGACTGGGCGAACCAGTTCGATCCTGCACTGCGCGGCCTGATCGAGGACTACGCGAAGGCCAATTTCGCTCAGCTGGACGAATATCGCGGCTGGGACATAGGGGGCGATTCATTCCTGTCGCCGGTGCTTTCGGTGGCGCTGCTGATGCAGCGCGTCCTGCCGCCGGATGAATATTCCGACTGGTTCGACCGCGTCCTCCCGGAAGGCGGCTGGCTGGAGGATGCCTGTCACCCCGTGACCGTTTCCGATCCTACCGACGGCAAGCTGGCGCATCTCGACGGCCTCAACCTCAGCCGCGCGTGGGCCCTTCAGACGATGGCCCGGCGGCTGGGCGCCGCGCCGCGAGCCGAGGCTCTGCGCAAGCTTGCCGACGAGCACTTCGCAGCCTCGCTTCACGCGGTGGACGGTGACTACATGGGCTCCCACTGGCTGGCGAGCTTCGCGCTGCTGGCACTGCTGGCGGCGGTGCCCGACGAGACCTGAGCCCGCCGCCGGCTTCATAGTCATTCTCCTCAGGTTTCGAACAATAGCAGGCTGTTAGCGCGCATTTCTAGGCGCGAAGTTCCATGCTATACTCACCTCCCACTGCATCAATACAGGGAGGTGACTATGAGTGCTGGAAGTGGAAGCGAGTCCGCGACCCCCGATCACTATTTCGTAGAGATCGTGGAAAGCGGCAAGACCCGGTACGTTCTTTGCGGAGCCGTCGCCTCTTTTGATCCGGACAAGGTTTCCGAGGCAACGCTTCAGGGCATCCAGGAGCTGTTCAAACGGGATTGTCTTCGCGCGGTACCTGCCGACTCCGACTTGCAGGCCCTGCCCATGACATTCGAACTCTACTCTTTCCAGTCCGGCAAGAATCAGTGAGCCTCGAGCCTCGCGCTCGAACCCTTGAAGACACGTTGAAGGCCGCGACAGCGGTCGCCAGGGCAGCGGGCGTGACCCGGGTGGCCGACGTTACCGCCTTCGGCGTACCCGGCATTCCTGTCTGCCAGGCCGTCAGGCCATGGTCGCGATCCCTGTGCGTTGCGCAGGGCAAGGGGCTGACCCCCAGTGCCGCGGTCGTTTCGGCACTGCTGGAATCGGTGGAGCTGTGGGCGGCGGAGAACCTTGAGGCTGATGGCCCGGTGCGGCCGCTCGAAAGCTTGAGTCCGGCGGACCAGGCAATCTGGCATGGGGAGAGACACCCGCTGGCGATCTCCCTTTCCCGCCATCTCGATCGCGCATGGCTGCAGGCCGAGGACCTGTCTTCGGGGGAATTGCGGCCGGTTCCGTTCGACCTCCTCTCCCTCGATTTCACCGGCGACCTTCTCGAATGCCCGGCGACGTCTAACGGCCTGGCGTGCGGCAATACGCGGGACGAGGCAATCGCATCGGGCCTTGCCGAACTGCTTGAGCACCATTGCTGCGCCTGGTTCGCGTCCCTTTCTCCCGCAGAACGAGTGTCGTGTCAGGTGAAGCTCGACAGCATCGACGATCCCCTGCTGGAAAGCCTGATCGCGCGCGCCAGGGCAGCGGGCTTTTCGCTTCGCGCCTGGAGCGTGGGCAAACCGTTCGGAGTGAGCGCCTTCCAGTGCCTGTTGACGGAAGACAGGCGCCAGTTCGACGATCTTGCCCCCTCCACGGGAAGCGCCTGCCACACCGACAAGCGGATCGCCCTTGCCAAGGCCCTGCTGGAGGCGGTGCAGTCCCGCGCCACGCTTTTCGCAGGCGCGCGGGACGACATCAGGGCCGATGCCTATATCGACGGTCGAAAGCAGGAATTTGCACTGATGCTCGCGTCCCTCGGATTCGGCGAGGGGCGCAAGGACTGGAAGCAGTTGCCGTCATCCCGGCACCGGGATGCGGGGGATATAGTCCGCGCGTTTCTGCGTGCTGTCGCGGCGATCACGGACCTGCCAGTCCTTGCCTACCGGCACGACCTGCCGACCGACGAGATCGAGTTGTGGCACTGCCTGGCACCCGGGCTGCACGATGGCGCGCGGCGCAACCGGGAGCGGCGCGATGCCCCGGCACGGCGCGCTCCGCAAGCGGTCCGCGCGGATCGCCGGGACCGCAAGATCGTGTTCGCAGGCCCGAGCGTGCACGGCCTGGAATGCCCTGACCACATCGAGCTGCGCCCTCCCGCGGCCTGCGGCGACCTTCTTGCCCTGCTGGCGGAGCCGCCAGCCACCGTCGCGCTGGTCGACGGTGTCTTTCGAACGGCGAGAACCGTGTGGCACCGCGAGATCCTGAGCCTGCTCGAAGCCGGGTGGCGCGTGCTGGGCGCAAGCAGCCTGGGGGCGATCCGCGCCGCCGAGTTGGCGCCCTACGGCATGGTGGGGGTGGGAGAGATATTCGCGGGCTACGCCCACGGCGCCATCACGCGCGACGATGCCGTGCTTCTCCACCATGGGCCGGCCTATCTCGGTTTCGAGCCTTTCAGCGTGGCGCTGGTGGACGCGGAATTCACGCTCGCCCATCTGGACTTGGGCGAGCACGACCGGCGCATGATGCAGAGGATCGTGCGAACCACGCCCTATCCGCAGCGCACCTGGCAAGCCTGCTGCGAACGGTTCCGGCAGCGCACCGGAAGCCCTTTCCCCGTCGCGGTGCAGGAACTGGAACGCATGCCTTCGCTCAAGCGCATGGACGCGGTGGCCCTGTTCGACGTGCTGCGCGAGCCGCGACCATCTGCCACGCGGCTGCCGTGCGCCCCTCCCTATACGATCTACTACGACCGCCTGATCACCAGCATGGCCGGAGCATCTCCCGTAGTCCATTCTTGACGAAATTCCTGTTCTCCAGCGGGAATAGCGGGAGTGTCGCGTCCAGCCATTCGTCGACGTCGTCGAGAGTCGGCGCCTCGCTCCGCTGCCAGGCCTTGCGAAAGGCGGAAGCGAAGGATTCCGCGACCGGGACGAGGTCCTTCATGTGGCCATTGAGCCGCGTGGCATTGGCGAGCCTGACCGCGGTATACTGCAGGCCGATTTCCCCCGACACGATGAAGTGGTCTTCCGCAGCCCGCGCTTCGCCGCGCAGGGCCGCGATCACGGCATAGTCGGCATGATAGTCGCTGGGCGGGAAGGGGTTGAGGCGAAAGGCGCGCTGCATCAGGTCCTCGGCCAGTTCGAATTCGCCCAGGTGGCAGAAACCGAAGGCGCACATGTTGACCGTATCCGCATCGCGCGGAAGGCTTTCGAGCGCCACCATGAATTCCCGCCGCGCAAGGTCGAGATTGCCCTTGCGCAGCTCGCACCAGCCCTTGCGAAGGTGCAGTTCGCTTTGTTCGGGATGCAGCCTGGCTACCGCGGCGAGGTGCTCTTCCGCCTTGGCGCGGAAGGCCTGCACGTCGTGCCCGCACAGCTGCTGCCAGAAATCGGTGTTGTACATGCGCACGAGCAGCAGCCTGGCGCCGACGTGCCTCGGATCGCTCTCGACCAGTCCTTCCAGCAGGTCCACCGCGCGCCGGACGGACTCCAGGTCGCCCGCCTGCCGGATGAGGAGCCTGGCGCGGGTGAACCTGTCGCGGTCGCTCTCGCCCCCCTCCTCCGCAGAAGCCAGCTTCTGCTGAAGATCGCGGTCGATTGCCGAAAGGACAGCGCCGCAGGCCTTCTCGACCAGCGTGTCGAGCGTGTCGAAATCGGCCTGCTCCACCCGCAGCTTCTCCGCCCACACGATGATCTGCGTGGCGGCATCGGCCAGTTGCAGGCTGGCGCGCATCTGCTCGCCCAGCTTCGACACTCCCAGCGACAGCGAATAGATGGCGAGCGCGTTCTCGGCCTCGGCAAGCGTGCGCGTCGCGGGCTCGTGGGCGAGGTGGATTACCTCGACGCTCTGCAGTCTCTGGATTTCCGTGCAGATGTCGACCGCGCAGGCGCTTGCGAAGGATTCCAGCTCGCCATCGGCAGAGCGCGAGGACGATACCAGCACCAGTGGCAGCAGGTCGCTCTTTCCGATCAGCCTGCCGGGCGATGCGGGCGCGGAAGCCGTCCCGGTCGCGTCCGCATCGGTGGAGTGCGGCTCCGCGCCGGTCAGGGAATCGAACAGGGCTCTCGTCTGTCGCGAAGGCCGGACATCGAATTCGGCCTTCAGGCAGCGTTGCAGCTCGCGGTAGCGCCGGTGCAGCGAGCTTGCGTCGCCGGCCATGTGATCAAGCTGCATGCCCAGCCGTACGGCTTCCTCGTTCGCGGGATCGAGGCGGTCGAGACTGCGCAGGATTTTGCGGGCGTGCTTCATGTCACTGACATCCACCTCGCCAAGAGCGTCCAGCACGTCTCCGATCAGCTGGTCGCGCAGCCTCGTCCGCTCCGTCGCGAGCCACTCGTCGAAACCGGGCGAGAGATCGATCAGGTCTTCCAGAGGTTCGCCCTGCACCAGGTCCAGCGCATCCGCCAGACGGGGGAGATCCCGGCGTGCGGCGGCCTGCCGTATCTGCTCGAGGTCGCTCGTCACCCGGCCTTCGGTCAGGGCGATGGAGTCGCGCCCCATGTCCAGGGCATCGGAAAATCGCGGCAGGTCGCGCAGTTCCATGAGGGCATGGCGCAGGCTTCCGCGCGCCTGCTCCGCGCCGCGGTCGGTCCACAGGAGAGATGCGAGAATGCCACGCGAGGCGGCACGTTCGGGGGAAAGCACGAGGTAGGCGAGGATGGCGCGGGCCTTGCGCCCGGGCAGGTCCAGCGATTGGCCGCCCACCCTGATCGCGAACGAGCCGAGCAGGACGATCTGGGGCTGCTGTTCGGGTGACGCCGCAAGTCGATCCGCCGTCGTAGCTGCCACGCGAGGTATCCCCCTCCCTGCGCGGGCGAAAAGACAGTCTGGCCAGCAGGTCTGCCCGCACTGGCTCAGAATCTGCCCTGTGTCGGTTCACAAGGCAAGACGCGGGTGCCGCCGAGACGACACCCGCGTACATGCAGAAGATTGCCATCGCTCAGTTGGCGAAAGCCAGGCGGATCCGCGACGGGCGGTTCGGGTCGCCATCGGCGCCGGCGAGTTCGACCGAGCCCCGGGCCTGGTTGATGGCGAATTCGCGCTGTCCGGCGACGCCCGTTTCGGCTTCGCGCTCGCACTTCTTCACCTGCATGCGTTCGCTCAGGGTCGTGGCGCTGGGAACCCGGCAAACGCGGCTGATCGCATGTTCGATGCGGGAATCGAGCGTTGCGATCCCTTCGGGCGTCTGCAGGTTGAGATCGCCGTACTCCACGTACTGCTGGCGAACCTCTTCCTGCGCCAGGGCGACCGTGGGTACGGCAACCTGGACGGCGAAAAGGGCGGCAAAGGCTGCCGCGGCGGTGGTCTTGATGGTCTTGCTGCTCATTGTCTGTCTCCATGTCCTTGTCCGACGGAATTGCCGAACGCCGTCCTTGTGAGACAGGCTATGTGATCGCTCCGGTGATCGGGCGTGAAAAGAACGTGAAAAATGAACCCGCAGGTGGTGTCGGGACACATTTCTCGCCTCCGGACCGTTGCGGGCGTCGCTCGAAGGGCGCCGATCTGCTATGAAGGCAATCGGGGTCGCGCAGCCGGGAGACCGAATATGCGCCGCACGATCATGCTTTCCACCGCAGCATTGGCGACTTTCGCAGTCGGAAGCGCCTCTGCCAGTCAGCCCGCCGGTTTTTCGGCGCAGTCGCTCGAGGCTCTCGATCCGTCCCTGACGGGTCGCCTGGCCTGCCGCGGCTTCGATGCCAGCGGCGGCACGCTCGACACGAGGCTCCGGCTGGCCCGGTCGCTGGCACAGCAGCAGGGCCTGGGTTCGCGCGCGATCAATCTCTATTCGGACGTTTCTCCATCCGACCTGCCTGTCGGGGACGTCGATCCGCTGGCCAAGCGTTACTTCGACCAGGGCCTGGCGCTGGCCTATGGCTTCAACCACCGCGCGGCCATCCGATCGTTCCAGCGCGCCCGGGAAGTCGATCCTTCCTGCGCCATGTGCTGGTGGGGCGAGGCCATGGCCAATGGCCCCAACATCAATTCCGGCATGGACAGCGAGCAGAACCAGGCCGCCCTTCGTGCGCTCGACCGGGCGAGGGAACTGGCACCGGGTGCCGGCCCCGCCGCCATGCAGCTGATCGAGGCGCAGGCCGCGCGATACTCGCCCGACCCGGATGCCGATCGTGCCGCGCTCGACCGCGCCTACGCGGTTGCCATGCTCGCCATTTCGCAAGGCAATCCCGACAGCGACGACCTGGCGATCCTGGCGGCGGAAGCGAGCATGAACACGACGCCCTGGAACTACTGGGACGCCGCTTCCGGCCAGCCGCGCCCGCTGATCGGGGAAGCCGTGGACCTGATCGAGCGGGTGATGGCCCGCAATCCCACGCACCCGCAGGCTTCCCACCTCTACATCCACCTGCTGGAACTGCCCGAGCCCGAGCGAGCCGAAGCCGCCGCCGACAGGCTGCGCCAGACCGGCCCGAAGGCGTTCGGCCACCTCGTCCACATGCCCTCGCACATCTATTACCGGCTTGGCCGTTATCGCGATTCGATGGATGCCAACATGGAGGCTGTCGCCGCCGACGAGGCCTATCTTGCCGATGTCGGAGACGATGGCCTGGTGCGCTTCGGCTATTACCCGCACAACGTCCATTTCCTGCTGACCTCGGCCCAGATGATGGGAGACGTGAGGACGGTGGTGGAGCAGACCGCCAAGCTGGAATCCATTCTCGACGTGGATACCGGGCGCGATCTGCCGTGGGTCCAGGCGATCTACGCCGCACCCTATTTCGCGCTGGGCCAGTACGGTTCACCGGCGGCGACGCTCGCGCTCACGGAAGATGCGCACGCGCTCGACTATGTTGACGCCATGCGCCGCTATGCCCGGGCCGTTGCCCACGCGCAGGCGGGCGACTTTGCCGCCTTCGACACCGAACTGGCTGCACTCGAGGCTTTCGAAACGGCGGAGGACGTGACGAACCTGGAAGCAAACGGCTTCCCCGCCCCGCTGATCATCCGCCTCGCCGCAGAAGTGGCGAAGGGCCGGAAAGCCATGGCGCAATCCCGGTTTTCGGACGCGGTGAGGCACTTCTCGCAAGCCGCGGAATTGCAGACCTCGATCCCCTACAACGAACCGCCATTCTGGTATTACCCGGTCAACCAGTCGCTGGGCGCCGCACACTTCCAGGCGGGAGACTTCGAAGAAGCCTCAAAGGCCTTCAGGGCCGCGCTGTTCGATGCGCCCAACAACGCCCTTGCCCTCTACGGCCTGGCGCAGACCGAACGCAGGCTCGGCCACCGGCCCGAGGCCGCAGCCGCGACACAGGCGTTCGACCGGGTCTGGAGGGGCGAGCGAAGCGCTCTAGACATGAACCGCATCTAGGCATTGTCGAGCACCCGGGAGGCGCCTGCGCGACTCCGGCTGCCGGACGAACTTTGCGAAGTGATGGTGAGCCCTGCTGGGTTCGAACCAGCGACCTACTGATTAAAAGTCAGTTGCTCTACCGACTGAGCTAAGGGCCCCCTTGCGGGTGTGGCGGCAGGTGCCGCGCGCGCTCACCTAGGGGTGGGGCGGTGGCTGGTCAAGCGGGCAAGCAGGTGTTTCACGCTGAGGCCAGTCAGCGGATCGCGCCAGTCGGGGGCGACGGTGGCGGCTGGCCGCAGCACGAAATCGCGCTGGCGAAACAGCGGGTGGGGAACCAGCAATTCGGGCGAGGCGAAGATTCCGCCATCCCACAGCACGATGTCGAGATCGAGCACCCGCGCGCGCCAGCGCTGTCCGCGCCGCACGCGGCCGAAGGCAGCCTCCGCCTCCTGCAGGCAATGCAGCAGGCCTTCGGGCTCCAGCTTGCTTTTCAGCAGCAGCGCGGCGTTGGCGTAGCGGCGCTGCGAAGGACCGACGGGCGCGCTGTCCATGATAGGCGAGCGCGCCCTCACCTTGCCCAGCGTCTCGTCGAGGATGTCCATCGCCGCCGCCACCACAGCGCGGGGCGGGCCGAAATGCGGGTGCCGCTGGTTCGATCCGACGGCGATGATGTAGCGGTGTTTCTTCATGCCCACCCCCGATGCCCCGGCAAAGGGGCGCTTGCCTCAGATATCCTCGGCGATCCGGCCGTAGAGCTGCGGGCGCCGATCGCGGAAGAAGCCCCAGCTGGCGCGGTGCTTGCGCGCGGCATCGAGGTCCAGCTGCGCTACCAGCGCACCGGTTTCCTCGCGGCCGTACTCGGTCAGAATGTCGCCCCACTCGTCGCAGATGAAGCTGTGCCCGTAGAAGGTGTTACCCGCCTCCTGCGAACCCTCGTGGCCGATCCGGTTGGCGGTGACCACGGGCATGCAGTTGCTGACTGCGTGGCCGATCATCGCGCGGCGCCACATGCGGCTGGTATCCATATCCGCATCCTTCGGCTCGCTGCCGATGGCGGTGGGATAGAACAGCACCTGCGCGCCCAGCAGCGCCAGGCAGCGCGCGGTCTCGGGATACCACTGGTCCCAGCAGATGCCGATGCCGATCCGGGCTCCGAAGACGTCCCACACCTTGAACCCGTCGTTGCCGGGGCGGAAATAGAACTTCTCCTCGTACCCCGGCCCGTCGGGAATGTGGCTCTTGCGATAGGTGCCCATGATCTCGCCCTCGGCGTCGATCATGGCGAGGGTGTTGTAATAGTGATGGCCGTCCCGCTCGAAAAAGCTGGTGGGGATGGCCACGCCCAGCTTTTTCGCCAGCGCCTGCATGGCGATGACCGAGGGGTGCTCCGCCGTCGGGCGCGCGAGGGCGAAGAACTCGTCCTGTTCCTCGCGGCAGAAATAGGGGCCGGAGAACAGTTCGGGGGGCAGCACCACCTGCGCGCCCTTCCCGGCAGCCTCTGCCACCAGGTCGGAAACGGCTTCGATATTGGCGGATTCGTCCTCGTCGAAGAGGGCGAGCTGCAGCGCGGAGACGTTGAGAATGGTCATGGACGGGGCAATTACCCGCGTGCGCACGCCAAGTCTACGAGCTGTGATCCGCCATGATCTTCCAGCCGCCCTGCTCGCGCGCGAAGATCAGGCTGGTGAGGCCGGTCGCCGGTTCGCGGTCGTCGGGATAGGTAAGGGTGTAGCGGCCGATGTAGAGCGCGTAGTCGCTGCCGAGCGGGCGGAAATCCTCGGTTTCGAAAGTCAGCACGCCGCGCTCGGCAGGGTCGGCCTGAGACCAGTCGTAGGCCTCGCGGTAGCGTTCCTCCATCGCCTCTGCGCCGCGGATCAGACCGCCGGACCCCACGAAGCTGGTATCCTTGGCGCTCGAGTAGATGGCGAGGAAGCGATCCATGTCGCCTTCGTTCCAGCCCGCCGCGCTCTCCTCCATCGCGGCCTCGATAACCTCCAGCTGCGGAGCGGAGACCAGGCCGACGGGATCGGTGTCGACCGGCTCCGGCTCGGGCGTGCAGGCGGCCAGCGCGAAGGCGGCCACGATGGGCAGGGCAACACGCATCAGGCGCGCTTGCGGAACAGCAGGGTCATGCGGTCGCTCTCGCCGATTTCGGCGCGGCGGGCGCGTTCCTCGCTCCCTTCCGCTGCGCCGCGATAGCTGGGCGGCAGGCTCCACACGCCGCCGTCCCAGTCGGCCGGGTCGGACGGGTTGGCGTTGATCTCGCTGCGCGCGACGAGTTCGAAACCGTAGGCCTCGAACAGGGCGATCACGTCCTGCTCGCGCTGGTAGCCATTGTCGCCCAGCACGTAGGACGCCGGGGCATCGGCATCGGCGCGGTGCTGCACAACGCCCAGCAGGCCGTCGTCCTTCAGCATGGTGCGCGCGGCGACCAGGCTGTCGTGCAGCCAGCCGAACCGGCGCATGTTGTGCACCTCGCGGAAGATCAGGAAGCGGTCGGCAGTGCCGGCATGGCTTTCCAGCGCATCGTCACCGGTGTTGAGCCCGACGACCTCGGCTCCGTCATCGCCCACCCAACCCTGCGCGTCGGATGGAATCTTCGTCGCCGCGTCGCGGTACATGTCCCAGTATCCGGTCAGCGAGGGATGCAGTTCGGGATTGAGGCCAATGTAGGTGCCTTCCTCGCCCAGGTAGGGGATCAGCACGCGCGAATACCAGCCGGTGGCGGGCATGTAGTCGACCACGGTCATGCCCGGCTCCACCCCGAAGAAGGCCAAGGTTTCGGCCGGGTTGCGGAACTCGTCGCGCACACGGTCCTCCGCCCGGCGCGGGTGCAGCAGCACGCTTTCCAGGTTCAGCGCGTTTTCCATCGCGGTGGGCCGGTCGCCCTCGTGATGGTCGGCCAGGGCCGGAACGGAACAGGCCAGCGCGGCGGCGGCTCCCAGGATTGCAGGAATACGCATCAGTCGGCCTTTCGGAAAAGCAGGGTCATGCGGTCGCTCTCGCCGATCGCCTCCAGCCGTTCGCGATCGGTGTCGCCGCCCGACAGAACCGGCGGCAGGGTCCACACCCCGCCCGGCCAGTCGGCGGGATCCTCGGGATTGGCGTTGATTTCAGCGGCGGCGACGAGGTCGAAGCCGTGCACGGCGAACAGCTTGATCACGTCCGCCTGACGCAGGTATCCGCGCGAGCCGTCGGCATCGTCGTAGCTCGCATCCTCCGGCGCGCGGTGCTGCACCACGCCCACCATGCCATCGTCAGCCAGCAGGCGGCGCATCGCGCGAAGCTGGGTATCCGCACCCTCGCTGTTCAGCATGCCGTGGAGCGAACGGAACACCAGGATGCGATCGACGGTGCCGTGCATGTCCTCGGTGATCTCGTCGGTCTCGAATGCGGTGATGGCATCGGCGGAAACGCCTGTGGAACCGGTGGCCATGGCGGTGAAGCGTTCGGCCCAGGCGGGCTCTCCCGGTTCGGGTTCGCCGGTGTCGGGCTGCATGGCCATGTAGGTGCCGTGCGGCGCGATCCACGGCAGCAGCACGCGGGTGTACCAGCCGCCGCCGGGGCCGTATTCCACCACGCGCATCGTCGGCTCGACGCCGAAGAAGGCCAGCGTCTCTGCGGGATGGCGATACTGATCGCGCGCAGCATCCTGGGCGCGCGTGTCCATCGCAAGAACCTCTTCCAGCGACGGGCTTTCGTGATGGTCGGCAAGTGCTGGAGTGCCGAACGTCAGCGCGGCGGCAGCAACAAGGGGGGCAATTCGCATGTCTTTCAATCTCCCGGATCGATATTGCGCGCAATCTACGCTGCCGGCACGGGATGACAAGCGGACCATTGGTACCCATCTGGCAGACCGAAGGAGATTATGATGAGCGAAACGGCAATCGTCGCAGGCGGATGCTTCTGGTGTACCGAGGCGGTGTTCAAGGACGTGATCGGCGTGGAAAGCGTTGAAAGCGGCTATATCGGCGGCACCACCAAGGACCCCACCTACAAGGAGGTTTGCACCGGATCGACCGGGCATGCCGAGGGCGTGAAGATCACCTACGATCCGGGCACGGTGACCCTGCCGGAAATCTACGACATGTTCATGGGCACGCACGACCCGACCCAGCTCAACCGCCAGGGCAACGACGTGGGCACGCAGTACCGCAGCGCCATCTTCCCGCTGACGGACGATCAGAGGGTCGAGGCGGAAAAGGCCATCACGCGCTGGAACGAGAGCCACGACGGCAAGGCCGTGACCACGATCGAGGATGGCAGCTGGTATCCGGCGGAAGACTACCACCAGGAATACTGGGAAGGCGAAGGCCAGCGGAACCCCTACTGCATGGCCGTGATCCCGCCCAAGCTGATGAAGCTCAGGAAGAGTTTTGCCGACAAGGTGAAGAGCTGACGGGCGCTATCGGCGCGGGGCTGAACTATATGTCACAGCAGGAAAGGGAGGGCCGGCGAGGTGCTGGCTCTCCCTTTTCCTTGCGTCCTCCTGAATATCTGCGGCGGCGCCATTACCGGTGCCGCCGCCCGGCCAGGAGCATGGCCGGTTACTGCCTGCGGATGTCGCTGCGCTGCGGAGCGCGGACCGCCAGGATCTCGACCGTCCCGCGCCGCAGTTGGGCGATCTGCTGCTGCGCCGCTTCCATGGCGAAGTCGGAGCACCGACGGGCATCCAGCGTCCTGCTCACGGGGCCGTATTCGGCAGCCGGGCAGACCTGGCGAACAGCCGCGCGCACCCGGTTCTGAAGCGTTTCCATCCCTTTCTCGGTCCCCACGTTGAGATCGGCATGTTCGACGTAGGCCGTGCGAACCTGCTCCTGCGCAGCGGCGGGAGTGGAGATGGCGGCCAGCGAAAGCGCGGCCACGGCGGAGCTGATGATAATGTTGCGCATGATTTGGTTCCTTCCTGTTCGACGATGAAGGCGACAGGTAAGCCGCCAACCGGTCCTCGGGAGTGACGCTGCGATGAACTTCGCTCCCGTGGAGATCGGGTTGTGCATCGACTCGGAAAATTGTGCGCTGGCGCTTGGTTGATGATTACTTGAAGTTTTCTTGAATCCTGTTGTTTCGCTGAAGGCAGGAGAGAAAAACCCATGCGATCATGACGATGCTTCCCTGAAATACATTCGATCCAGACGCGTCGTTTATTCACCGGAGCATATAAAATTGCGCGCCGATATTCCGAGGCGTATGATTCTCAAAGGGAGCGAGTGGCAGAAAGGGGATGCCGCGTGACCGAGATTGAGATCGGCAGACATGTGCTTCAGCCCAATCGCCAGCTCCTGCTGGACGGCGAACACATCCATCTCGGTCCCCGCGCCCTGGAAATTCTGACCGTATTGGCCGCAGCGAACGGCGAGATCGTCACCAAGGACGAGCTGATGGAGGCCGTCTGGGGGGACGTGACGGTCGAGGAGAACGCGCTCCAGGTGCATGTCACCGCCCTTCGCAAGGCTCTTGGGGAGGATGCTGATCGGCTGCAGACGATCCGCGGGATCGGATATCACCTCGAACTCAGGGCCAGCGAACCGGATTGCCACGCACCACGTGAAGCAACGGCACCAGTGCCCGCTACCGATCGCCTTGGTGCGGCATCCGGATCGCGCCAGTTGCGGCGCAAGCCGTTGCTGCTGCTGGTGGCGTTACTGCTCGTGTCGCTCCTCGCCTGGGGTGGCACGCTCATGCTCGGCGAAGACGAGAGCGATGAAGAGATCGCCCTGCTGGTCAGCACCTTCGAGGCGAGCGATTCCGCTAACGCGCAGGATGTGGCCCTTGCGCGGGGTATTACCGACGAACTGATCGCGCGGCTGCGACAGGTCGACGGGCTGATTATCGGCTCGGCGGGCGCCAATGATCCAGTGACTTCCGGACCGTTCGAGCAAGCGCACAAGATTACCGGCAGTGTCGCCCGGAACGGGGACAGGGTTCGCGTCACCGTCCGGTTGCAAGAGCCCAACGGCGCGGTCCTCTGGATCGATTCCTACGAACGGGATCTCATCGGTCTGTTCGAGATGCAGGAACTGATCGCCGCGTCGATCGGCGACGCATTGAGCGTCTCGCTCGATGTTGGAGGCAACTCCCGCCGTTATGGCGGAACCGACAATCCGGAGGCTTTTGCCGCCTATCTGCAGTGGCGCGCGAACTCGCTCGACCTCAATCCCTCGGTTTCGCGGCGCTATCTGGAAAGAGCGGTCGAACTCGACCCCAATTATGTCGTCGCCCTTTCTGCCCTGGCCCAGAACCTGGGCGTCGCCATAGTCAGTTCGCCCAGTTCCGCGTCCGTCCGGTCCCTGGTCGCCCGCATGGATGCCCTCTCGCGCGGCGCGATAGAGGCACGTCCCGAACTGGCCCACGCCCATGTCGCCCGTGGCTGGTACCACGTGGCCGTCCGCAACCTGGTCGAGGCAGATCGCGCGTTTGCGCGGGCCGAGGAACTCGATCCCGGAAACAGCCCGGAAATCGAGTATCAGCTTGCCGTGCACGATCTCGTGCTGGGGCGCATCGAAGATGCATTGGCCCACCAGCGGTCGGCGGAAATGATAGACCCCGTGGCGCGATACAATCCCTGGCAGGCCACCGAGCTCGTCTATGCCGGGCGGCCGGATCAGGCCCATTCGCTGTTCCTGCAGCTGGCGGAAGACCCTGACCGCAATGTCGAGGCGCACGTTTGGCACGTGGCGACCGGCCTGCTCTCTCTCGATCAACCGAATGAGGCGGTGACATTGCTGGACCGGCATGGCCCTGCCCAGTTCAGCCAGTTGATCTCCAACTTCGACGCCGCGCGGCTTGAGCGGATGTCGCTTGCCGAACTTCGATCGCAATACGCCGAACTGGGCCAGGCCCAGGTTGCCAGCGGTCCGATGATCCTCGCCGGATACGAGAACAGGCCGGGGCTTGCGCTCGACCTCGCCCGGATTGCTTTCTCCAAGCCCGGTGGGAACATGCTCTTCACGCTGTGGAACCCGAACCTTGCAGCGGCTCGGCGTGCCGAGGGGTTCAAGCAACTTGTCACCGACCTGGGCTTTGTCGAGGCATGGCGAACGTCGGGCAACTGGAGCGACTATTGCCGCCCGCTTTCGGGCGACGACTTCGAGTGTTTCTGACCGAGCGCTAACGTGTCGCTAGCGGACCTGCCGCCCAGCCGCTTCAGCACGTGCATCCGGCGAAACCTGAATCACCTCAAGCGGACTCGAGTTAATCCCGTTTTCCTACGCCTGTTGAGTGCTTCCAGGGTGCGCACGCCATGACTTGCCCGCGCTCGTTAACCATAGCTGGCAACTGTTTTCGGCGCACATCTGCCAACTTCGTGCTGGACGCCCTGATGCCCGCAAATGCTCGGGCTTCCCGCAAGGGATCATCGTCGCGAGGTCGGGTCCTTCAACTTTGCCTGGTGAACCGCGCGATGAAGAAGCCGTCCAGCCCGCCTTCGTCCCGCAACATTCCCGGATCGGTGCGAACATGGCCCGCGCCTGTCGGCTGCAGCCCGGCGGGCAATTCGTCGGCGCGGACGGGGTCGGGCGTCAGCGTGCAGGTCTCGGCGATGGCTTCGCCCTCCTCTCGCTCCAGCGAACAGGTGGCATAGACCAGCGTGCCGCCGGGCCTGACCCAGCCGCTGGCACGGGAGAGCAGCGCCGCCTGCAATTCGGCCATGGCGGCGATCTGGCGCGGTCCGATGCGGTGGACCACCTCGGGATGGCGACGGCAGGTGCCGGTGGCGGTGCACGGCGCATCCAGAAGCACGGCGTCGAACGGCTCGTCCGGCTCCCACTCCAGCGCATCGGCGATAACCGTGTGGGCGGAAAGGCCGGTGCGCGAGAGGTTTTCGCGCAGGCGCGTCATGCGTCGGGGATCGATGTCCAGCGCGGTCACCTCCCATCCGGCGGCGGCGAGTTGCAGCGTCTTGCCGCCCGGCGCGGCGGCCAGGTCCAGCACGCGGCGGCCCTTCCCTTCGCCCAGGAGAGAGGCCGGAATTGCGGCGGCCATGTCCTGCACCCACCAGCTGCCTTCGTCGAAGCCCGGAAGGTCTTCCACGGCAGTACCGCGCGGAAGGCGCAGATGGCCGGGGGCAAGGCTGGTCGCGTCCATCCGGGTGGCCATCTCGTCGGTCAGGCCGGGTGCCTTTAGGCGCAGGTCGAGCGGTGGCGGCACGGCGATGCCGGCGGCGATTGCCCCTGCCCGCTCGCCCCATCGCTCCGCCACGGCCGGCGGCAGGGTCGGGGCATCGGGCAGGCGCGTCTCCGCCCTCGTCAGCGTGGCGAAAACGCCGTGCGCCAGCCGCTTCGGCCCGCCCGTCAGCAGCGGCAGCGCGGTGGCGATCACGGCATGGGGCGGGGTTTCCAGCCGCAGCCACTGGGCCAGCATCATGCGCAGGACCATGCGCGCCTTGGCATCGTCGGGCAGCACGTCCCGCGTCGCGGAATCGATCATCGCGTCGAAATCCACCAGCCAGCGCAGCACTTCGCCGGCAATCGCGCGGGCCAGCGCCCGGTCGGAAAAGCTGGGCAATCCGTTGGCAGCGCCGCCTGCATGCTCCAGCGTCTCGCCGCGCCGCAGCACGGCATCGAGCATCTTCAGCGCGGCACGGCGCGGGAGCAATCCGGGAGTCTTCGCCATGGGCACGGCCCTAGGACCAGTTGCGCCGCAGCGCCAGAGCGCCCATCTTCGAGGCGTCATGAAAAGAGCGACCAAGCGACCCCCCGAAACGGAGAAGGGCTTCGAGAAGCCCGCTCACTGGACCAACGACCCGCCGCCCAAGCCCGAAAAGGGCGAGGTGGACGAGGAACTCAGCCCCACCCGCTATGGCGACTGGGTGCACAAGGGCATCGCGATCGACTTCTAGCTCGCCGTCTCGTCCCGGTGCGCATGTTCGGGCGCCGGACCGAACCTCTTCTCCCAGTCGATCCGCAGCAGCAGCACCAGCCCGATCAGCAGCAGCACCTGCAAGGCTATGCCGAGAGGACTGGACAGCGAATCGCGGAATACGTCGCCAAGCGAGGTACTGGCGATCAACTGCGCGGACCCGGCATAAATCGAATAGGACACCAGCCGACCGGCAAAGAAGGCAACCGTGAAAGCAGCGACCGGCATCCCCGTCAGGCCGACGGCCGCAAACAGCTGCGCCGAGGGGACGGGGGACACCGCGAACAGCGCCAGTGCGGCAATGCCATGGCGCTTCCGCCTTTCGAAAGCGGCGCGGGCTGCGGCAAGGTTGCGCTTCGTCTTTTCGGGCACGTACTTCGCCAGCAGGCGAAAGCCATGCGCCAGCGTGAAGCGCCCCAGGGCAGCCGCCAGCGCGCCGCAGAGCACGATGCCGGGCAACGGCATGTCGGTATTGAGCCCGAACAGCACGATGACGGACCATGTCGGCGGCCCGAATGCGGGCAACAGGTTGATGGCGTAGACGACGCCAAACAGGAGCAGGAACTCCATGGCTCCGCCCGGGGCGGCAGCAAAGGTCAGATCCATCCGGCCAATTCGCGCCGCAGGATCGCTTCCAGCATCCTCATGCCCGCATCGCTGGTGTTGAGACAGGACAGCGCGGCGAACTGCTCTCCGCCCGCCTCCTCGAACTGTTCGCGGCCCTGGATGGCCAGCTCTTCCAGCGTCTCCAGACAATCGGCCGAGAAACCCGGCGCGGCGACGGCCAGGCGTTTCGTGCCCCTGGCGGCTTCTTCCATCAGCGTCGTGTCGGTGGCGGGCTCCAGCCACTTGGCGCGGCCGAACCGGCTCTGGAAGGTGGTGACCATCCGCATGTCCGGCCGGGCCAGCGCCGCCTCCAGCAGCCGCGCGGTCTTGCGGCAGTGGCAGTGATAGGGGTCGCCCTTCAGCAGCGTGCGCTCGGGCATGCCGTGGAACGACAGCAGCAGCACCTCGGGCGTGAAATCCAGCGCGTCCAGCTGGCGCGAGAGGTCGCTTGCCAGGGCATCGATGTAGGCGGGATCGTCGTGATAGGGCGGCAGCGTGCGCAGGCTGGCCTGCCAGCGGCGGCTGCGCAGCCAGTCCGCCGCCTTGTCCACCACGGTGGCCGTGGTCGCGCCGCAGTACTGCGGGTAGAGCGGAGCCAGCAGGATGCGATCGCAGCCAGCCTCCACCAGTTTCTCCAGCTTTGCGGGGATGGATGGCTCGCCATAGCGCATGGCCCAGTCCACCTTGACCGCTTCGCCCAGCCTTTCCTGCAAGCCGGCGGCCTGGTCGGCGGTGATGGCGGCCAGCGGAGATCCGGCCTTGGTCCACACCTTGCGATAGGCCTCGGCGCTCTTTTGCGGGCGGGTATTGAGGATGATGCCCCGCAGGATGGGCTGCCACAGCAGCGAGGGGATTTCGATCACCCGCGGATCGGAAAGGAATTCCGCCAGGTAGCGGCGTACGGCCCCGGTCTCCGGCGCCTCGGGAGTGCCAAGGTTCACCACCAGCACGCCGATGCGGCCACTTTCGACGGGGGGATGGTCGGCCGGCAGCCGCTGCTTCGTCCAGGTCATGGCAGCGCCGATAGCAGCGGAAGGCTTCGCAGGCGAACCCCTGTTGCGCTGGCAAAGGCATTGGCAACCGCCGGGGCGACGGCGGGAACGCCGATTTCGCCCGGATCGAAGGGCGCGGCATCGCTTTGCACCAGCTCGATCTCGATCTGCGGACAGTCGGCCAGGGTCGGCAGGTCAAGCGCCGCCAGTCGCTCCGCCGTCGGCATCCCTTCGGAATATCCGGTGGAGCAGCCCAGCGCCATGGCAAGCCCGAAGACCATGCCGCCTTCGATCTGCTGCAGGGCCAGGTCCCGGTTCACCACGCGCCCGATGTCGGCGCAGGCAAACAGGCGACGCACCCTAACGCCGCCCTCTCCCGCACTGGCCTCCGCCACCACGGCGATGCGGCCCGCGGCATCGAGCAGGTCCATCCGGTGGCAGGCGATGCCCTGCCCGCTCCCCGGGGTTCCGCCGTCCCACGTGGCAAGCCGCGCGGCGCGCTGCAGCACGTCGGCCATGCGGGGATCCTGTCCCAGCATGGCGATGCGATAACTCATCGGCTCGCGTCCGTGCTCCTGCGCCACTTCGTCGAGGAAGCTCTCGCGCATGAAGCAATTGTAGCCGTCCGCCTGGCCCCGCATCGGGGCCGTCGGCAGCATCAGGGTGACCGGCGCGTGCTCGACGGAGAGATTGGGTACGCCGTAAGGTCCGGCCAGCCCGGATACGGCAAAACTGTCCGCCTCCCCTTCCAGCGCATCGATGGCGGCCCAGGTCACTTCGTTTTCGAACAGGCGGCGGCCGAATTCTCGCATTGTCGGCGGGCTGGCGACGCGGGCGCGGAGCGTGCGAATGGTGCCTTCGCTGTCCGTTTCCGCGGCCATCAATCCGCTGGCTGGCGAACGCGGGAAGCTGGCTGCCATCTCCTGCTCGCGCGACCAGGTCAGTTGCACCGGCCTGCCAGCCTCGCGTGCCAGCAGAGCGACCTGTATCGCCGCGTCGTTCTGCAGGCGGCGATCGAAGCTGCCCCCTGCGGCCACGGGATATAGCACCACCTTTCCCGTTCCGATTCCGAGCGCGTTCGCCGCAGCTTGCCGCGCCGATTCGGGGGCCTGGGTGGGGAGCCACAGTTCCAGCGTGCCATCGGTCAGTCGTGCGGTGGCGCTGGTCGTTTCCATCGTCGCGTGGACGCCCGGGGCGATATCGTAGCGGCGGGCCATGTTGGGGACGTAGCCCTCGATCCCGTTGCCGCGCTTTTCGAATACCGTGCCCGGTCCGTCTTCCAGCGCGCCGTGCAGGGCATCGATCATGCCGCCGCTGTCCACAGTCCGTCCGACGCCGAAGCGCGGGCCGATGGTTTCCAGGGCCTGGTCGGCTGCCCACCAGCTCTCGGCGATGGCGGCAAGCCAGCGCTTGCCCCTCACCAGCTGGAGCAGTCCGCGTTGTCCGCCTGCCGAGGCAGGGTCGAAATCGAGCAGTTCCGCCTGGTCGTGCGGACCGTGACGAATGGCGGCAAAAACCATGTCGGGCAGGCGCACGTCGCCGGCAAAGACGTAACTGCCGTCCACCTTCGATGGCAGGTCGATCCGCGGATAGGCCGGCGATACGTCGCCTGTATCCATTCCGGCCGGGGGAGCAGGCTCTGCCGGCGGATCGGTCTTCAGGGGCGGCGGATCGGGCGGGTCGAAGCGCGCCGCCTCCAGAGCCAGTTCGGCGAAGCTGGCGGCCCGTTTGTCATGGTAGATCAAGCCGTTCTCGGCCCGGCACTGCTCCCACGGCACGTCCCACCGCTCGCCCGCAGCCATGGCCAGCATGGCGCGCGCCGCGGCCCCGGCATCGCGGCAGGCGTTCTCGTAGGCGGCCAGCGTCGTCCCGCGCGCGGTCACCGTGAAACGCGCGTCCTGCGCCCAGCTTCGCAGCAGCAGGTCATCGGGTTCGTCTGCAAGCGCGGGGATAAGGGGCTGCCACAGCGGCGCCCATTCCGCGGCCAGCGGGATATTGGCATAGGCTCCGCTTACAGGCGCGGGCTCCACCGCCACCTGGCGCCAGTCGGCGCCCAGCTCCATCGCCACGATCTGCGGCAGCAGGGTGGTGACGCCCTGCCCCATTTCCAGCTGCGGCACTGCGACGGTAATCACGCCGTCCGCGCCGACTTTCAGCCACGCATCGACGGCGAACTCGTCCTCGCCGGGGGAGAGGGGGTTTTCGAAACTGCGTGGAAGAAGGCTCCATGCCACCAGCAGGCCGCCGCCCACTGCGGCTCCCACCAGCAATCCCCGCCGCGAAACCTTCACGCGTCAGCCCTTCGCGGACCCGAGGAACTGCGCCAGTTGCGCCGCGATCTCGGAAAAGGGGCGTCCATGCTCGCTATCGTTGGCGGTGGGCGGCTGCCCCGTATCGCTGGCCACGCGAATTTCCATCGCCAGAGGCACCCGCCCGAGGAACGGCACGCCCAGCGCCCGCGCGGCCGATTCGGTGCCGCCCTGGCCGAACGGGTTGCTCAACGCGCCGCATTCCGGACACAGGTACCCGGCCATGTTCTCGACCAGCCCCACGATCGGCACCTGCGCCTGGCGGAAAAGGTCGAGCGCGCGGGTGGCGTCGATCAGGGCAAGGTCCTGCGGGGTGGAGACGACGATCGCGCCCGCCGGCTTGAACTTCTGGAGCATGGTCAGTTGGACGTCGCCCGTGCCGGGCGGCAGATCCACCAGCAGCAGTTCGCAATCGCCCCAGTCGGCGTCCATCAACTGGCTCAGCGCGCTGCCCACCATCGGCCCGCGCCAGGCGATGGCCTTGCCGGTCTCCACCAGCTGGCCCATCGACAGCACCTTTACCCCGAACTCGCTTTGCGTCGGGATCAGCGTCTTTCCTTCGGCGCGCACCTTCTCGTTGGAGGTTCCCAGCAGCAGCGGCTGCGAGGGACCGTAGATGTCGGCATCGACGACGCCGACCTTCATGCCCTCGTTGGCCAGCGCGACGGCGAGGTTGGTGGTAAGGGTCGACTTGCCGACCCCGCCCTTGCCCGATCCGACCACGATGATCTGCCGCTGCACCTTGTCGGCCATCAGCGCGACGCGCACTTCCTCCACGCCGTCGACCGCGCCGACGGCTTCCTCGAGCTCGCCCTGCAACTGCGCCGCGGCACTGCGGCCCAGCCCTCCTGCGTCGGCGATGATGGTGGCCACGCCATCGGCGAACTTCACCGAGCGGACCATGCCCGAAAGTTCAGGCGGGATGGCGGATCTTATAGCTTCTTCGCTGCTCATGCCGGGGACTGCTAGCGCCTCTGGCGGGCAAGGTCAGCAATATTGGGCCTAAGACCCCCTGTTTTTTGCGCAAAGCCTACCTATAGATAATAGCATGACGACTTTGGGCGGGTTTTTCGAAAGGTTCGGCCTCGCGATGGCTGGAAAGCGCAATCCCTGGGGCAAGCCAAGCGGCGGCTCCGGCGATGGAGATGATAGCGGCGACAATACGCCGGTGGGCGAGGGCGATGATGGCGGCGATCCGCCGCCTTCGCGCGGTCCGCGCAATCCGTGGCTGCCTGGCGGCGGCACCGGAAATTCCGATCGTCCGCGCCGCTCCGCCAACATAGAGGACATTTTCAAGAACCGCGGGCCCGAAGGTCCGCGTCGGCGCGGAGGCGGCGGCCCGCGAGGCCCCAACTTCCGCCTGCCGCAGCGCCCCGGTGGGGGCAGCTGGTTCCCGATCGCCATGGCGGCGATCGCGGCGGTGTGGATCCTGGCGACCTCGCTTCACTTCATCCAGCCGCGCGAGCAGGGCGTGGCCATGTGGCTGGGCGGCAAGTATTCCCGCACTCTCAACCCTGGCACGGAATGGACCTTGCCCTGGCCGATCCAGACCGTGACGGTGGAGAACGTGAGCGAGATCCGCCGCGAGACCATTGGTGACGGGGCGGAAAACCTAATCCTGACCGGCGACCAGAACCTGGTCGACCTGTCGTACCTGGTACGCTGGAACATCAAGGACCTGGTCATGTACCAGTTCGAGCTTGCCGATCCGCAGGAAACCCTGCGCGAGGCCGCCGAAAGCGCCATGCGCGCCGCCATCGCGGAAACCGATCTCGACACCGTGCTGTCGGGTGCGGGCCGCGAACAGGTGGAAACGCGGGTGCGCACGCGGATGCAGACGCTGCTCGATACCTACGGTGCCGGCATCGCGGTACAGGGCGTGGAAATCGCCCGGACCGAAGCTCCGCAGCAGGTGATCGAGGCATTCAACGACGTGCTGGCCGCACGCCAGGATGCCGAGCGCAACCTGAACGAGGCGCGCCGCTACGAACAGCAGCTGCTCGCCCAGGCGCAAGGTAGCGCGGCGGAATTCAACGAGATCTACTCGCAGTATCGCCTGGCTCCGGAAGTGACCCGGCGACGCCTGTATTACGAAACCATGGAGGGCGTCCTGCGCGACACCGACAAGACTATCGTCGAAGCCGACGGCGTGGTGCCCTATCTGCCGCTGCCAGAGGTTCAGCGCCGATCGGGCCAGAACCAGGGACCGTCCCTGACCGTCGCCCCCGGCCAGCAGGGAGGGCAGTAAGATGTGGGAACGTTACAAGGGCCCGATCATCGCCGTGTTCGCGGTGCTGCTGCTGGCGATGAGCACGCTCGTGATCGTGCCGGAAACCCATCAGGGCGTGGTGATCCGCACCGGTGAACCCGACCGCGTGATCAACCGCTTCGATCCGGACGAGCCCTATGGCTCCACCGGTGCGGGCCTCACCTGGCGCATTCCCATCGTGGAACGCGTGCAGATGGTGGACCGCCGCGTGCTCGATCTCGACATGGAAGGCGAGACCGTGCTGTCGAACGACCAGCAGCGTCTGGAAGTGAACGCCTACGCCCGGTATCGCATCTTCGATCCCGTGCTGTTCGTGCAGAGCGCATCGAGCGAGGAGCAGCTGGTCAACCAGCTCGAACCGATCCTGATCTCGGTGCTGCGGCAGGAACTGGGCCGTCGCACCTTCGCCAGCCTGCTGACCCCGGAACGCGGCACCGCGATGATCAACATCCGGCGCGAGCTGGACGAGCAGGCGCGCCAGTACGGTGCCCAGGTGCTCGACGTGCGCATCAAGCGCGCGGACCTGCCGCAGGGCACTCCGCTGCAGGCGGCCTTCACCCGCATGGAATCGGACCGGCAGGAAGAGGCCGAGACGATCCGCGCGGGCGGGCGACGCGATGCGCAGATCATCCGCGCCGAAGCCGAGGCCGATGCCGCGAGCATCTACGCCGAGGCCTTCAACCAGGATCCGGAGTTCTATGACTTCTATCGCGCCATGCAGTCGTATCGCACGACGTTCGAGACCGGCGATGGCGAAAGCGCGATCATCCTGAGCCCGGACAGCGAATACCTGAGGCAGTTCCGCGGCGGCTGAACCGTTACCGCGGAGCGTCGACTACATTTGTCGTTAAACGCGTGTTCAGCCGTCATGCGCTGGAAATCGCGGCTTCAGGACGGAACCAATTGCCCCCTCGTGCGAAGATCATGAGAGGACGCCAGAGACAAAGGACACAAAGGACGTGAAGCCAGTGCGCTATTCCTACGGTATCACATCGGCCCTGCTGGTAGGCGGGGCGGCGATCTCGCTGATGACCGGCTATCCCGCCGGAGCACAGGTCGCGCAGAACGATCGCATCCAGATTCAGAACACGGTGCCCGTCGAAGGCGCGCCTGCGAGCTTCGCCGACCTGACGGAGGCCTTGCAACCGGCAGTGGTGAACATCTCCACTCGCCAGTCCATCACCATTCCGCCGGCGCAGAATCCGTTCCAGGGCACGCCGTTCGGCCAGTTCTTCAACCAGCCCCGCGGCAACAACGGCCCGCAGACGCGCGAGGCGACGTCGCTGGGTTCGGGCTTCATCGTTTCGGCGGACGGCTTCGTGGTGACCAACAACCACGTCGTCTCTCCCGACCAGCGCGCGCAGCTGGAGGAAGTGACCGTCACCCTGTCCAACGGGCAGGAATACGAGGCCGAACTGATGGGCACCGACCCGCAGAGCGACCTGGCGGTGCTCAAGATCACCCGGCCCGAGCCGTTTCCCTACGTCAACTTCGGCGACAGCGCGCAGGCCCGCGTGGGCGATTGGGTCATCGCCATCGGCAACCCCTTCGGCCTCGGCGGCACGGTGACCAGCGGCATCGTCTCGGCGGTGCAGCGCACCACCGGCCAGGGCGGTGCCTACGATAGCTTCATCCAGACCGACGCCGCCATCAACCGCGGCAACTCCGGCGGCCCGCTGTTCGACATGCAGGGCAATGTTATCGGCATCAACAATGCCATCCTCTCGCCCTCGGGCGGCAGCGTGGGCATCGGCCTTGCCATTCCGGCGGAAGATGCCGCCCCGATCATCGAATCGCTGATCGCGGGCGAGGAAATCCTGCGCGGCTACCTGGGCGTGCAGATCCAGCCGGTGGACGAGGACATCGCGGAAGCGCTCGGTATCGAGGACGGCGTCGGCGAACTGGTGCAGGGCGTGCAGCCGGGCGAGGCGGCGGAAGCTGCCGGACTCCAGCCCGGTGACGTCGTGATCTCGGTCGATGGAAAGGAAGTCACCCCCGACAACACGCTGTCGCGCATCGTGGCCAACATCCGTCCGGGCACCACCGTGCCGCTAACGTTCATCCGCAATGGCGATCGTCGCCGTGTCAACCTGACAGTGGGCCGTCGCCCGAGCGAGGAAGAACTGCTGCGGCAGAACATGTTCCAGAACGACGACGAGGCCACCCCGCCGCAGCCGGTGCCCGAAGAGGGCGGCGGACTGATGGAGGACCTGCTGGGCATCCAGGCGGTGGAAATCACCGCGCAGATCGCGCGTCAGCTCGGCCAGCCGGCCGACACGACCGGTCTTGCCATCACCGCCGTCGCGCCCAACTCGGATGCCGCCCGTCGCGGCCTCTCTCGCGGGGTTATGATCCTGTCGGCCAACGGCCGTCCGGTCGCGAACGTGGAAGAGCTCGAGGCGATCCTGCGGCAGGTCCAGGCGGATGGCCGCGAAGCCGTGCTGCTTCGCGTACGCTCTCGCCAGGGCGTGACCCAGTCGCTCCCCGTGCGATTCCTCGACAACTGATGAAATATCGCCTCCCTGTGCACCGGCACGGGGAGGCGACTTCAAGCCATATTGGCAAAGGTGGACAAGGCCGGTTCCGGGCCGTTCACAACCCGATTGCCGCTTTAGCCCGGCAACCTTTTCCCCGAACTGACCGGGGCGCTCCTAGAAACGCTGTTCGTTTATCGCCTCGTCGCGCTGACGAGGGCGCGGCGGATTGTCCTCGGGCAAATCCTGCCCGGTCGCCCGCTCCAGGAAATCGTCGCTTGCGGCCGGCGGCGCGTTGCCACGACGCTGGGTGGGCGCGGGAGACGGGGCGGGCCGCTGTTCCATGCCACGCGGATCGAGCGGATCGCGCACCACGTTCTCGCCCTCGCCCTCGACATCGAAGCCTTCACCGTACTGGCCACGCGTGCCGCTGGGATCGACCAGGTTGCCCTGCTCGTCGATGTAGAAGTAGTAGTCCTCGTTCTCGCCGTAGTAGAACTCGTCATCGGGCTCGAGCTGCCATTCGGGCAACTGCAGGTCGGTGTCGAATTCCTCCACCGGACGGTCTCTCACGGCATAGCGCATGAAGGCGGCAAAGGCCTGCGCGGGAGCGCGTCCCCCCTGCAGCGCGGGCACACGCGAGTTGTCGTCCATGCCCATCCACACGCCGGTGGTGATGCCGCTGGAAAAGCCGACGAAGTAGCCGTCGCGGTTGGAGTTGGTGGTGCCGGTCTTGCCGGCCACCGGACGACCGATCTGTGCCGCGCGTCCCGTGCCGGTGGCAACGGCGGTCTGCAACAGGTCGGTGATGCCGGCAGCCACGTAGTCGGGCACCAGCGTATAGGCGCGCCCGTCCTGATGGCGATACAGTTCCTCGCCATCCGCCGTGGTCACCCGCAGGATGCCGTAGGGTTCCACCGATCGGCCGCCGCTGGAGACCGCGGCGAAGGCCCGCACCATGTCGATGAGGCGCACCTCCGAGGTGCCCAGCACCATCGAGGGATAGGTGCTGATCGGAGTGGTGATACCGAACCGGCGCGCCATGCTGGCGACATTGGAAAAGCCCACCTCGTTGCCCAGCTGCGCGGCGACGGTGTTCTTGGAATAGGCAAAGGCCGATCGCACGTCGATCTCGCCGGCGTAGGTTCCGCCGGAATTGCGCGGCGACCAGTCGTTGATCGTGACCGGCACGTCCTGCACCCGGTCGTCAGGCGTGTAGCCCGCTTCGAGCGCGGCGAGATAGACGAACAGCTTCCACGACGATCCGGGCTGGCGCATGGCGTCGGTGGCGCGGTTGTAATTCGAGGTGACGTAGTCGGTGCCGCCGACCAGCGCCAGGATCGCCCCGTCGCGGTCGAGGCTGACCAGCGCGCCTTGCGCGTCGCCCGGGACATTGGACTGGATCGCCGTCGTCGCGGCGCGCTGCATACCGACATCCAGCGTCGTCCACACCTCGATCGGCTCGAACGTCTCGCTGGGCAGCAGCAGGTCGAGCTGGGGCAAGGCCCAGTCGGTGAAATAGCGGATGGAATTTTGCCCTTCGGTAGTGGACAGCTTCACCGCGTCCACGTTCACCTGCCGGGCCACCGCCGGGTCGAGATCGCCGTAGCGCACCATCTGGTCCACCACCACGTTCGCGCGGCTGACCGCTGCATCGATATCGGCCGTGGGCGAATACCGGCTGGGCGCCTTCACCAGTCCCGCGATGATCGCCGCCTCTTCCAAGCTGAGCTCGCGGGCGGAGTGGCTGAAGAACTTGCGGCTGGCGGAATCGATGCCGTAGGCGCCGCCTCCGAAATACACCTTGTTCAGGTAAAGCTCGAGGATCTGCTCCTTCGAGAACCGCCATTCCAGCGCCATCGCCAGCACGGCCTCGCGCAGCTTGCGATCAAGCGTGCGGTTCGAATTTAGGAAAACGTTGCGCGCCAGCTGCTGGGTGATGGTCGACGTCGCGCTGACCTGCCGATCTTCCGAAACGGCATTGTAGACCGCGCGCGCAAGCCCCATCGGATCGACACCGAAATGCGAATAGAAGCGGTGATCCTCTACCGAGATCATCGCGTGTTTCATCACCTCGGGAATTTCGTCGGACGAGAGCCATTGGCCGTAGCTCGGTCCCAGTTCCACGATCTGCGAACCGTCGCGGGCGCGCACCAGGATGGTCTGGCCGTTCTGGCTTTCCCGCAGGGAAGCGTAGGAAGGCAGGCTGCGCGAGGCGAAGAATACCGCCGTGGCGAGCCCGATGGCGGCCAGCAATGCGGCCACGGTGCCCGCCAGCGCGGCCCGTTTCGTCCAGCGCCACAGCACGGCCTTCCAGCCGCGCGCCGCCGCCTCGCGATCGCGCGCCTGTGATGCCGCGCGGCGCGACCTGTATCCTCTTTTACTGGAGCCCGTGCCCCGCCGATTGGCCATCTACCGTCAAATTCCTGCGTTCGCGCGCCAAGGCACGCCGATCATGCATTTGGGAGCAATCATGCATAGGGCAAACGTAATCCAGCGTGAACGGCAAGAGCGGTCAGTCGTCCGGTTTATCCTCCGGTTCGAACTGCAGGGCGGCGGAATTGATGCAATACCGCAGGCCTTCCGGGCCGGGTCCGTCGGGGAAGACATGACCTAGGTGCCCCGCGCACTTGCTGCATACCACCTCGGTGCGAACCATACCGTGAGACGCGTCCTGGTTCATTTCCACAGCGTCGCCGCTGGCGGGGGCGGTGAAGCTGGGCCAGCCCGATCCGCTGTCGTACTTGTCCTCGCTTTCGAACAGCGGCTGGCCGCATCCGGCGCACTTGTACTCGCCCTCTGCCTTGTTCTTCTCATACTTCCCGGTGAAGGCGCGCTCGGTGCCCTTCTGGCGAAGGATCTGGTACTGTTCCGGCGTCAGCTTCTCGCGCCACTCGGCCTCGGTGAGTTCTACCTTTTCCGTCGTCATTTCGTGACTCCTTGTTGGTTCAGTCCTTCAAGCGCCGGGCGCAGCGCTGTCGCGCTTGGGCGCATCGCGCCGGGGCCATTCCAGGAACTAACGGTCAAGACCGATATCGGTTCGCGCCCGGCGAACCGCAAGCGCGAACGCGCAGGTCCCTCATGGCGGCGGAGCGAACAGCACGGATGACGAAAACGCGGAAGCGCCTTCGACAGGCAGATCACGCATTCACGTCGGCATAGTGCCGGGGCGCGGGCAGGCCTTCCATCTTCTGGCTGAGCAGCGGAGCGAAACTGGGGCGGCTTTTCATCACGCGGTACCAGCCGTGCGCTGGCTCGTGCCCCGACCAGTCGATACCGCCGAGGTAATCGATCACCGAGAGCTGCGCCGCCGCGGCAAAGTCCGCCAGGCTCAACTGCGCGCCCGCCAGCCAGCGGCGATTGTCGATCAGCCAGTCGATGTAGTCGAGATGTTCGTGCGTCAGCCGCATCGCCGCGCGAAGGATGCCGCTGTCGGGCGACTGGCGCAGGACCAGGCGCTTCTTCATCTTCTCCACGAGCAGCGGCTCCGTCACGTCGCCGTAAAGGTTGTCGTCGAACAGGGCGGTAAGCCGGCGCACCTCGGCGCGCGAGGCGGCCGATCCGGGAATCAGCGGGCTCTTGCTCTCGGTTTCCTCGAAATACTCGCAGATTGCCTGACTATCCACCAGCACCAGGTTGCGCTCGGCATGTTGCATAACCGGCGTCTTTCCGGCCGGGTTCAGGCCGTGGATCCGCTCGTCGTCGTCCCACGGATAGGCGAGCTGCAGGGTGAAGGGCACCTTCTTTTCGGAAAGCACCAGTTGCACCTTGCGGCTGAACGGACACAAAGGGAAATGGTAAAGTTGCCACATGCCTGCCCCTGCTAATGCCGGAAGGGGCCTTTCGGGTCCAGTATCGGCAAGTCGCGGGCGAAGATTATTCTGCGGGCAAAAGTGTCAGGCACACCGGCATCACATCGTCCAGCGAGCGGTTGTTCCGGATATCTTGTGCTTCGGCCGAAAGGGCCGCCTCGATCTGCGAGCGGTCCAGCCCGGCCTCGTCCATTACCCTCGCCGAGGCGCGTACGAAGAATTCGCGCCCGCGCTGCGCCATGTCGGGATAGCGCATCGTCGCCTCGTTCCCGTTTTCCTGCCCGTTCGCGACGATGGCGAAGGCGGCCGAGCAGCGCACCAGCATGCGGTGATCGAGGCTGAGCTGCGGCGGCGGGGTCTGCGCGAACGCCGCAATGGGCGCGGCAATCAGGGCGAGGGCAAGGGTCGAGCGGATCATGCGACCCGCTCTAGCCGATCGGAGATTAACCTGCGCCATCGGCCTTGCAGTCCATCAGCACGACCGGATTCTCGGCGGGAGATTCGCGACCCGAGAGAAATTCGTTGCGGATGTTGCGGTAGGTAAACTTCCACTCGCCGTCGACGCGAGCGAGCTCGTCCTCGTAGATGCCGAAGGTGCCGAGGGTGGGCGTGAAGCGGCTTCCGTCGGGCACGCGCGGGCCGTCGTTGGCGGTTTCGAACCACATGCCGGTGTGCCAGGCCCTGTCGCCCTCCACGCGGATGGCGGAATGGCAAAGGATGTGCCGCAGCACCGCCGGATTGCCGTCCACGTCGGTGTAGATGCCCGCGATGGCCTCCTTGAAACCGCGCGCCTTCTCGCGAATGGCATCGCGCCCCGTCACCGATCCGCGGGCGAACTCCAGCGTCCCGTCCTCGGTGAAGCAATCGGCGTAGGTATCGAAGTCGTTCCAGTCCATCGCGAACAGGTAGCGTGCCAGCAGATCCTCGATCTCGGCCCGGTCGCGGGCGTAATTTTCGTCGTAGCGCGGCAAATCCGCCTCCCTCTTTCCAACCCCTCGTTGACTCTAATCGCGCGTCCCCGCAATTGTAAGTGAAACATACGAATTGGGAGAGTCGTTGATGTCCGAAGATCGCGTCGCCGCGCTTGAAGCCCGGCTGGAAGAGATGGAAAAGCGCCTGACAGTCCGCGAGGACGAACTGGACGTGAAGAAGCTGCAGTATCTCTACGGCTACCTTATCGACAAATGCATGTACGACCAGGTGGTGGACCTGTTCACCGACGATGGCGAAGTGCGCTTCTTCGGCGGCGTGTGGAAGGGCAAGGAAGGCGTGCGGCGCCTCTACGTCGACCGCTTCCGCAAGCGCTTCACGCACAACAACAACGGGCCGATCGACGGCTTCCTGCTGGATCACCCGCAAATCCAGACGATCGTGGATATCGAGCCCGACGGCAAGACCGCCAAGCTGCGCGGGCGCAGCACCATGCAGGCCGGTCGCCACGTCGACTACCAGGGCGAACAGCCGTGGGAGAAGGTTCGCCAGTGGTGGGAAGGCGGCCTTTACGAGAACACCTACAAGAAGGGGGACGACGGCAAGTGGCGCATCCACGTGCTCAACTACTTCCCCCACTGGCACGCCGATTTCGAGAAGGGCTGGGCCTACACCGAGGCAGAGTACGTGCCCTTCCCCAAGACGCTTTACCCGGAAGACCCGAGCGGGCCTGACGCCCTGATCGACGATCACTGGCTGTGGCCGACGCACAAGCTGCTCCCCTTCCACATGAAGCACCCGATCACGGGCGAGGAAATGAAGGCGGAGCGCTGGGAAGGCGACGTGGCGCGAGAGAAGGCGAAGGGCTGAATCCCGCCGCGCGCGCACTCGTTTAACCGGACCGAGCTTGCGACCAAGGTTTCCCGATCACGTCCGAAATGACGGAGTTTCTCGATGACCCAGTACCCCAGCCTTCACATGGATATCGATGGCGAAAAGGTGACAGGCGGCGACCGCCGCACCTTCGACGTCGTCAATCCCGTCAGCGGTGAAACCCTGGCCGAGCTGCCGCTGGCGAACGCCGCAGATCTCGACCGGGCGCTGGAGACGGCGCAGAAGGGCTACAAGATGTGGCGCTACACTCCCGCGGCTGAGCGGGCGAAGGTGCTGCACGGTGCCGCCGCGCTGATCCGCGAGCGGGCGGACGAACTGGCGCGCATCGCCACGATGGAGGAAGGCAAGCCGGTCGGCGAGACGAAGATCGAATGCATGGCCTCCGCTGGCTGGTTCGATTTCGCCGCGGGCGAGTGCCAGCGGCTCTATGGTCGCGAACTGGTGCGTCCGGTGGGTCAGCGCAGTGTGGTGCGGTGGGAGCCTGTCGGCCCCATTGCCGCTTTCGCGCCCTGGAATTTCCCGCTCGGCAATCCCAGCCGCAAGCTGGCGGCCGCCGTCGCGGCCGGGTGCTCGATCATTCTCAAGAGCGCCGAGGAAACCCCGGCCTCCGCCCTGGGAATTCTCCAGTGTCTGTACGACGCGGGCCTGCCCAAGGAAGTGGCGCAGGCCGTCTTCGGCGTTCCCGACGAGGTGAGCCGGCACCTGCTTGCCAGCCCGATCATCCGGAAGCTGTCGTTCACTGGCTCCACCGTGGTCGGCAAGCACCTGGCCAAGCTGGCGGCGGACAACATGATCCGCACCACGATGGAACTGGGCGGACACGGCCCGGTGCTGATCTTCGACGATGCCGACATGGAAAAGGCGCTGGCCACTGCCTCGACCGGCAAGACGCGCAATGCCGGCCAGGTCTGCGTGTCTCCCACGCGCTTCATCGTGCAGGAGGACGTGTTCGAGAAATTCCGCGACGGCATGACCGAGCGACTGGCCGCCACCGTGGTGGGCGACGGGCTGAAGGACGGCACGCAGATGGGTCCCATGGCCAATCCGCGTCGGCCCGACGCGATGGAGAAATTCGTTGCCGACGCGAAGGCGAAGGGCGCGCGGGTGAACACCGGCGGCGAGCGCATCGGCAACCAGGGCTATTTCTTCCAGCCGACCGTGCTTTCCGAAGTGCCGCTGGATGCCGAGGTGATGAACGAGGAGCCGTTCGGCCCGCTGGCGCTGATCAATCCCTATCGCACCGAGGACGACATGATCGCAGAGGCCAACCGCCTGCCCTACGGCCTGGCCGGCTACGCCTGGACCCGCGACGTGCAGCGCCAGCGCCGCCTGGCGGACGAGATCGAGGTCGGAATGATGGGCATTAACAGCCACATGATCGCTGGCCCCGATGCGCCGTTCCAGGGCGTGCAATGGTCAGGCCACGGTAGCGAGGACGGGCCGGAGGGCGTGAAGGCCTGCATGGTCGTCAAGACGGTGCACGAGGGGTAGAAGGCACCGACCAGCGCCAGACCTTGGGAGGGGAACGATGGACGCGATTGCTTCGAAATCACCGATCAGCAGTGCCGCCCTGCAGGCCATGCAGGACGCGCTGGGCAGCGCGAACGTTCTCCTGCCCGAGGATGACCTTTCCGATCACGGTGACCCCTTCGGACCTCCGGGCGAATGGTACAGGCCCGGCGCGGTACTGATGCCCGGCAGCGTGGAGGAGGTGCAGGCCGTCCTGCGCATCGCCAACGAACACGGCACCCCGATCTGGACCAGCAGCCAAGGCCGCAACAAGGGCTACGGCGGCGGCGCGCCGCGCGTTTCGGAAACCTTCACCGTGTCGCTGCGGCGCATGAACCGCGTGCTTGAGGTTGACGAGGAGAACTGCGTCGCCCTGGTGGAACCCGGCGTGCGCTTCTTCGATCTCTACGATCACCTGCGCTCCACCGGGTCCAAACTGTGGATGAGCTGCCCGGACCTTGGCGGCGGCTCCGTGATCGGCAATGCGCTGGAGCACGGGGTCGGATACACGCCGCTGGGCGATCACTGGGGCCAGCATTGCGGGCTGGAAGTGGTGCTGCCCGACGGAGACATCCTGCGCACCGGCATGGGCGGGATGAGCAATCCGCACAACTGGCTCGTCTATCCACATTCCGCCGGGCCCAGCTGGGATGGCATGTTCACCCAGTCGAATTTCGGCATCGTCACCAAGATGGGCGTCGCCCTGATGAACCCGCCCGAGGTCTATGCCCCCGGCTGGTTCACACTGGCGAGCGAGGAGCATTTCGCGCAGTTTCTCGACGTGCTGCGGCCGCTGATGATCAACGGCACGATCTCGAACCAGCCGATGCTGCTGAATGCGGTATGCGGCGCCTCGGCCATCTCCGAGCGCAGGCAGTGGTACGAGGGCAGCGACCCGATCCCGGAAGAGGTGCTGGACCGCATCGCCGCCACGCCCGGCTTCGGGCGGTGGGTGATGCGCTTCTCGGTGCAGGGCGATGCGCCGGTCGTGGCGCACAACCGCGCCAAGATCGAGAAGGCCTTTGCCACCATTCCCGGCAGCTCGGTGACGTTCGAGGAGTTCGACGGCCACGACCTGCCCGAATTCGAGAACCCCCATCACAACGTGCAGGCCGGGATCCCGGCCATGGCGCTGGACCAGATGACCAAGTGGTATGGCGGCGAGGAAGGCGGGCACATCGGCTTCTCCTGCGCGCTGCCCATCTCCGGCAAGGACGGCGTCACCATTCGCGACCTTTGCCGCCGGGTTCTGAACGAGCACGGGCTGGACTATTCCGCCGCCACCATCATCGGCCGGCGCAGCATGATCCACGTGGCGCTGGTGGTGTTCGATACCAAGAACGAGCAGATGACCCGCGACGCCTACGCCGCGGTCAAGGCCATGCTGGAGCCGGCCGCGAAGCTGGGGTTCGGCGAATACCGCAGCCACCTGGATTTCATGGACGAAGTGGCCGGCCTTTACGATTTCAACGACAACGCACAGCGTCGTTTCGCAGAGAAGATCAAGGACTGCCTCGATCCCAATGGCATCCTTTCACCAGGCAAGCAGGGCATCTGGCCCAGCAACATGAGGTAATACGTGACGAGTGAACTCAAGACCGGTGGCCAGCACGGCTACCTGCGCATCGCGACCGAGGAAGCCTTCGCAACCGAGGAGCAGCTCGATGCGATCCTGCGACTGGTGAAGGAAGGTCGCGCCGACAAGGGCACGGTCAGCCTGTGGGGCTTTTATGGCACCAGCCCCAGCGAGCGCACGACCTTCATCCGCGAACGCCTGCTCGACCTTGGCGAGCTGCGCCTTGCGGCCATGGACGAGGCGGGGATCGACAAGGCGGTGCTGGCAATGACCAGCCCCGGCGTGCAGTCGCTGTTCGATCTCGACGAGGCGAAGGGCATCGTCACCAGTTCCAACGACCGGCTGAAGGATGCCTGCGAGCGCCATCCCGACCGTTTCGTCGGCATGACCGCCATCTGCCCGCAGGACCCGGAATGGTCCGCGGAGGAATTGCGGCGCGGCAAGGAAGAGCTCGGCTTCGTGGGCGTGCAAGTGAACTCGCACACCCATGGTCACTATCTGGACGAGGCGCAGTTCGATCCGATCCTGCGCGCCTGCGCGGACATGGATATTCCGCTCTACATCCACCCCCAGGGCCCGCCCGACGGCATGATCGGCGGCATGGTGGATGCCGGGCTCGAGGGCGCGATCTTCGGCTTCGCGGTGGAGACCAGCTACCACGCGCTGCGGATGCTCACGACCGGGGTGTTCGATCGCTATCCCTCGCTGCAACTGGTGCTGGGCCACGGCTGCGAAGGCCTGCCCTTCTGGATCGACCGCTTCGACTACATGTTCAACGCGGGCGTTCGATCCCAGCGGTACGAGCGGCTGAAACCGCTTGAGCACAGCCTGCACCACTACCTGCGCAACAACGTGTGGGGCACCAATTCCGGCCTGCCCTCGCCTGCATCCATCAAGCTGATGATAGAGGTGATGGGCGAGGACCGCGTGTGCTACGCGATGGACTATCCCTACCAGTACGTGCCGGACGAGGTGCGCCTGCTGGACGCCATGGACATTCCGGCAGAAGCCAAGCGCAAGTTCTTCCAGACCAATGCGGAGGCTCTGTTCGGCATATGAGCGAGAGCAGCCACACCGCACCGCCCGCCGGCGGAACCGCCCCGGCGGCGCCCGTCGCCCCGGCGGCGAGCGAGGCGGGCGGAGTGCAGGTCATCAGTCGCTATGGCTGGCATGCCATCATCCTGATGAGCAGCGCGCAGATGATGAGCCTGCTCGACCGGCAGATCCTCTCCATCCTCGCCAACGACATCCGCAACGACCTCGGCATCGGCGATGCCGAGATGGGCCTGCTCTACGGCACCGTCTTCGCGCTGTTCTATGCCCTGTTCTCCCTGCCTCTGGGGCGGCTTGTCGATGGCTGGGTGCGCACGAAGCTGCTCGCCATCTGCCTTGCCGGGTGGAGCTTCTTTGCCGGACTTGCCGCCTTTGCCCAGGGCTTCACCCTGCTGGCGATCTCGCGCCTCGGCGTGGGCATCGGCGAAGGCGCGACGCAGCCTGCCGCCAATTCGATCCTGTTCGACTCCCTCCCCAAGGGCCGTCGCGGCATCGCCATGGGCGGGCTTGGCGTGGGCCTTGCCCTCGGCCTGGGCCTGTCGATGGCAATCGGCGGCGTGGTCGCGGAATGGTGGGACCTGCGCTACCCCGACGGGAATGCCCCGCTGGACTTTGCCGGCTGGCAGTTCGCCTTTCTCGTCTCCGCCCTGCCCGGCTTCCCGCTGGCCTGGCTGATCTACAAGCTGCGCGAGCCCGAGCGCGGGGCCATGGACGGGATCGTCTCGAAGCCCGACCCGGCTCCGTTCAAGGCCAGCGCCGGGGTGCTGGGTGCGGTGACACCGGGCACCAACTGGATGAACCTGTGGCGGCGCGATGCCAGGGCCAAGCAGTGGGCAATCAATCTCGGCGGACTGGCCGTGATTATCGGATTCTGCACCCTGATGGTGCGGATAACCTCTGCCTTTTCACCGCGTCCGCCGCTCGATTTCGGAGCCTTCGCCATCAGCCCGCACGTGCTGCAATGGAGCGTGATCGGCTTCGGCGCATTCGTGATCCTTAACCTGTTCCAGAACTATCGCCTGACCGACAAGCCCACTTTCCACGTGGCGCTAAATCCTTCGCTTCTCCTCCTCATGATCGTGGGCGGACTGCAGACGGCCATCAACTACGGCGTGATGGGCTTTACCCCCTCCATGCTCATCCGCGAGTTCGGGCTCACCACGGCAGAGGCCGGTGTGCAGTTCGGCCTGCTGTCGGCCCTGCTCGCCACCATCGGAGCTCTGGTGGCCGGACCGCTGACCGATTTCCTTGGTCGCAAGATGGGCGGCAGGGGCATGCTGTGGCTGGTTTTCTGGTCGCTGGCGATCAGCCCGTTCTTCGGCGTATGGACCTACAGCGCGGAGAGCGTGGGAGATTTCTATCTCCGGTTCGTGATCTACAGCCTGATCCTGACACTGTGGCTGCCGCCGATCTACACCCTGCTCCTGGGCCTTGTCCTGCCGCGCATGCGCGGGATCATCTTTTCCACGTACCTCATCTTCATGACCCTGCTGGGCCAGGGCCTCGGCCCCTATTTCGTCGGTATCGTTTCCGACCGGAACGGCGGCGATCTTGGTCAGGCGGTCATTGCCGTCAACGCGGTGTGCCCGGTGATTGTCGGGCTGCTGCTTGTCGTGCTGTGGCGCTATCGCAAGGATGAAGACAGCGTGCTTGGCCGGGCGCGCAAGGGCGGGGAAGAGGTCTGACGCCATGCCGACAGTTCGCGATGCCGCCTTTGCCGTGTTCGACCATTTCGGCGTGGACCGCCTGTTCGGCAATCCCGGCTCCACCGAGCTGCCGATGCTCAAGGGCCTGCCCTTCCCCTACGTGATGGGCCTGAACGAGGCGGTGGTGATGGGCATGGCCGACGGTTATGCCCGTGCGGCGCGCAAGCCTGCCCTGGTGAACCTGCACAGCGCGGCAGGCACCGGGCATTCGCTCGGCAACCTTTTCACTGCGTGGAAGAACAATGCGCCCATCGTCGTGACGGCGGGTCAGCAGGCCCGTTCCATCCTTCCCTTCGACCCGTTCCTCTATGCCGAGCGGCCAAGCGAATTCCCGCGCCCTTACGTGAAGTTCGCCATCGAACCTGCGCGGGCCGAGGACGTGCCGCTGGCGCTGGTGCGCGCCTTTGTCACCGCACTGACCCCGCCGATGGGTCCGGTATTCGTTTCCATCCCGGTCGACGACTGGGAGCGCGAATGCCTCATGCCCGGCCTGCCGGTCATCGATTCCATCACCGTTCCGTCGGCCACCGGAATAGAACGACTGGCTACCATGCTCGACAATGCCGAGCGCCCCGCCCTGGTTTTGGGTACCGGCGTTGCCAACTGCGAAGGCTGGGCCTGCGCCATTGCGCTTGCGGAGAAGGCAGGCTGCGCGGTGTTCGCCGCTCCCTATGCGGCGCGAGAGACATTCCCGGAAGACCATCCGCAGTTCGCCGGCTTCCTCAACGCCTGGCGCGACCAGATCCGCCAGGCGCTCGATCCCTTCGACGCGATCCTCGTCGCCGGCGCGCCGGTGTTCACCTATCACGTGGAAGGCGAAGGGCCGCACTGGCCCGAGCATGCGCAGCTGATGGCCTTGTCCGACGATCCGCAGCACCTCGCCAACCTGCCCGGCGGCGGCGGCGTGCTGGGCGATGTGAACGAAGGCCTCGCCAAGTTGGCGGAGCGCACCAACCAGCGCGACTACACCGGCACCACCCATGAACTGATCGAACCCGAAGCGGAGATGACCGCCGCCTGGGTGCTCAGCCGGATCGCCGCGCTGCGCCCGGAGAACGCGATCATCGTCGAGGAGGCCCCCACCGCACGCGGGCCGGAGCACAAGACCCTGCCGATCACGCGCGAGGGCGGTTTCTACTCCTGCGCCAGCGGCGGACTGGGCTACTCGCTGCCCGGCGCGCTCGGGGTCTGCATGGCGCAGGACGACAAGGTGATCGCCATTCTGGGCGACGGGGCGGCGATGTACACGATCCAGGGGCTGTTCACCGCTTTCCAGGAAAACCTGGCGGTCAGCTTCGTGATCATGAACAACTCGGCCTATGCGGCGCTAACCGGGTTTTCCGGGGAATTCGGCATGAATCACGTACCCGGCTGCGATCTTGGCGGACTGGACTTCGTCAAACTGGCAGAGGGCCATGGAATCGCTGGCCGCAAGGTGGATTCGACCGAGGCTCTCGACGCGGCCCTGCAGTGGAGTTTTGATTCGGACAAGCCGACCCTTCTCGACCTTCGGATTTCGTGACCGCGTTCATCGCCTGCTAACTACCCTGGCTGGCCGGAGAGCCGGTGGCCCCGTGTTGCAAATTACCCGCATTGCACATTTTTTCTGAATTCGTTGCATTTTGGGCATGCAAAACTTCAAAATTCTTCTAGCTTACGCAACGCCCGGATCGGGTAACCGCCGCGATCACGAAATCGCGTGTAGCAATGGGGGAACGATTTCAGTGTCTGACTCATTCCCCTACCTGCTGTCGCGACGGCTGATTTCGGCCCGGTTCGACCAAACAGGAGGATTTAATGCGTAATTCGGAACCGAAGACATTCGGCAATCTCACCACCATGGCGCTCAGCGCTTCGGGTCTTGCCATCGCTGCCGTGGCCACGCTTGGCGCCACCCCTGACACCGCGTCGGCAGAAGAATGTCTGCTCGATACGAACGACAACGGCGTGGCCGACGCTGCCGACACCGTCGGTGGTGCCAGCGGCACGGGCGTTGATTCGCTCGCTTGCGGCGAAAATGCGACCGCCAACGGCAACGGCACGACTGCCGTTGGCCAGGGTGCGACTGCTGCCTTCATCAATTCGACCGCCATCGGTCACGAAGCCAATGCCGCTTTCGACGGCACGACCGCAGTCGGCATCCAGGCCGCCGCGACCGGCCGCCTCGCGACCGGCGTAGGCGCCAACACGATCGCCGAAGGCGAACGCTCGGTTGCTCTGGGCGTGCAGGCCCAGGCCTACGGCCTTCAGTCGATCGCCATCGGCAACATGTCGGAAGCCGACGCCGATTACGCCATCGCCATCGGCAACGATGCGGACGGCAACGGCCAGGGCGCTGAAGCTCTCGGCTTCGGTTCGACCGCCCTGGGCTGGGATGCCTCTGCAACCGGCTCGACTGCAACCGCGCTGGGTGGCGGTTCTTCGGCCACCGGCCTAGCGTCCACCGCGGTAGGCGTCAGCGCTGAGGCTTCCGGCTCAAACTCCACCGCACTGGGGAACGGTGCGACTGCGTCGGGAACTTCGAGCTCCGCCATTGGCTATCTTGCGACCGCATCGGGGACTTTCTCGAATGCGCTGGGTGATGGTGCGACGGCCTCGGGCAACGGCTCAAATGCCTTTGGTGGCGTGGCGACTGCTAGCGCAGATGGCGCGACTGCAGTTGGTGAGGGTTCGACCGCTACGGCGCTTGATTCCACTGCGGTCGGCATCGGTGCCTTTGCTTCCGATGAAGACGCCGTCGCTATAGGTCAGACAGCGATTGCCTCCGGCTTTCACTCCACAGCAGTTGGTTCGGAATCGATCGCTTCCGGTCTTGGTGCCCAGGCCTTCGGCTGGCAGTCGGAAGCTTCGGCTGAGTTCTCGACCGCTCTCGGCCGCGTGTCGGAAGCTTCCGGCCAGGGCTCGACCGCTGTCGGTGACGGTGCCGTTGCCAACAACGAGTTCACGGCCGCCCTCGGCCGTAACGCCGAAGCCACTGGAGCCGCCGCTACCGCGATCGGTTACGAATCGAGTGCCACCGGCACGCGTTCGACCGCTCTCGGCTACTTCGCCGTTGCCTCGGGTGAGCGTTCGACCGGCCTCGGCGAAAACGTCGATGCTACCGGCCAGGGTTCGGTTGCCATCGGTAACGATGCCCAGGCTACGAACGAGTTCACCAGCGCCATCGGTGCAAGTGCGGAAGCCACCGCGGCTGCCGCAACGGCAGTCGGCTATGAATCGAGTGCCACCGGCACGCGTTCGACCGCCCTCGGCTACTTCGCCGTTGCTTCGGGTGAGCGTTCGACCGGCCTCGGCGAGAACGTCGATGCCACGGGTGAAGGTTCGCTGGCCATCGCCAACGATGCCCAGGCCACCGGCCGTTTCAGCAGCGCCATCGGCGCGAGCGCTGAAGCCACCGCGGCCGCGGCTACCGCAGTCGGCTACCAGTCGAGTGCAACCGGTGCCCGTTCGACCGCACTTGGCTACTTCGCAGTAGCCTCGGGCGAGCGTTCGACCGGCCTCGGCGAGAACGTCGATGCCACCGGCACGAACTCGGTTGCCATCGGTAACGATGCGCAGGCCCTCGGCACGCGTTCGACCACGACGGGCTCGCAGTCCATCGCTTCGGCAGCTGCTTCCTCGGCCTACGGCTACGGTGCTCAGGCTACCGCCGACCGTACCAGCGCCTTCGGTCACTTCGCAGTCGCGACGGCCGCCGGTGCCACGGCAATCGGTGAAAACACCGACGCCAACGCCGCGGGTGCCACGGCTCTCGGTCAGAACGCCACGGCGAACTTCGCCGGTTCGACCGCGATCGGTGCGAATGCGACGACCACTGCCGACAACCAGGTCACCCTGGGCGGTGCGGGCAGCTCGGTTCGCATCGGCGACATCGCGGCCAGCACGGCTGCGCAGACGGGTGCCATCTCGGTCCTGACCGTGGACGCCGATGGCGTGATCGGTGCCGACTCCACCCTCGGCAACGCCCTGAACATGGCGAACAACAACATCGCCGCCAACCAGCAGGCCATCGCCACGCTGCAGGGCCAGACCACCACGCTGTTCGATCTCGCTTCCGAGAACGCGCAGGGTGTGCGTGAAGCCAACGAAGGTGTCGCCATGGCACTTGCGATGGAATCGCCGGTCCTCATGCCGACCGACAGCTTCGGCCTCGCCGGTGGCTTCGGCTACTACAACGACCGCGTTGCCGGTTCGGCCAGCTTCGCTGCCCGCATCAGCGACAACGCCGCCTTCACCGGTGGCGTCGGCATCGGGTTCGACGAAGGTGAAGTCGGCGCCCGCGCCGGTTTCCAGGTCACCTGGTAAGGAGAGCGCGGCCTCAGGGTCGCACTCCCGACACGGGAAAAGCAGGGGGCGGCTCGCAAGGGCCGCCCCCTTCGCTTTGGAGCTACGCCCTCGGGACAAAAGGAAAAAGGCGCGGGAGCCAGTTGCTCACGCGCCGCTTCCATTTTCCGGATCGGCAATCTCGACGTTCAGGTAACGCGCCAGACCCACAGCTTGATCGAGTTGGCGTAGCGCGCGCCCGAGCAGATGAAGATCGATCGGTTCATCCAGTCATAGGGCCCGGTCGGTGCAATGAATTCCGGCACCGTGCGGAAGTAGTATTCCGAAGGATCGACCTCCTCCCCGCGGCGCAACCGGTCCATGACTTCGGGCGGGCCGTGGCGCAGCCCCTTGTTGCGGATCTGGATGAGCGCGCCGTCGTCCGTCTCGATGGCGTAGATGGCATCGGCAACGGTCACACCGTCGGGGCGGGTCAATTGCCAGTCCGCCGAATTCCCCATAAGCTTGCCGCTGATCCTGGGCCCCTTCACGTAGCCGCCCGGCTTGATCGGAATGATCCGGCGGGTGCCGTCCACCACCTCTCCGATCTCGCGCGGGGCCTCCAGCTCGCCGCCGGCCTCGTAGACGAATTCCAGTCCCGGTTCGATCATCAGAACTTCTCCCTGCATATATGGGCGATCCACTCTGGGTAAGCCGCCGCCCACCCACTCGCCAGTCCTTCGGGCAGACCGCCGTCATTGTTCCAGGCCCGTGCGAGGTTGCCCACCGGATCGGACAAATGGGCCCGCGCTTCGAAACACAGCGTGCTCCATTCCTCGCGTTCGTCCACGCGGACCCTGCCCAGCTCGATTTCGCAGGCAGGCTCGCCCTCGGCATCCTCCAGCGCCACGACCTGCCGATCCTTCTCGACGACGAGTTCCGGGTCGGAAGAATGCTTATCCCGCACCACTTCCTGCTTTAGCCACAAGGTCGCATCGGGAAGGCCGGGAACACGGCACTGTCGTGCCAGAGCCATCTTGCTTTCCCACGGGCCGTCGACGCCGCGCCGCTTGAGCCCCCAGCCCCTATGATCGGTTACGCAATAGACATCGCGGCGCTGTTCCGGTCTCGCCTCTCCAAGACCGGCGAACCAGCCCTGCACGCCGCGGGGCGCATCGCCCTGCCACCACCAGCGCAGTTCGGCCGTAAGTTCACCGGGAACCTGCGCGCCGCCGCCCGTCATTCCGATGGCAGCGGCGTGGCTGCAATTCTGCCGAAGTAATCCGCCACCACACCGTCCAGTTCGGCACCCGGAGGATAGTGGCTGAGCTTCACGATCACCGTGCGGCTTTGCGGGTGGACGTAGATATACTGTCCGGCAAGACCGATGGCCGAGTAGGCCCCCGGCTCGTCTCCCAGCTGCCATGTCTGGAAACCATAGCCCGGACGCGGGCTTTCAGGGTCGAGCGGGCGCATCGACGTCATCTGGTCCACCCACCCCTCCGGCAGGACGCGTGTATCGCCGACCTTGCCGTCATCCAGCATCAGCTGGCCCAGCAGGGCGAAATCCCGCAAGGTGGCATTGAAGCCCATTCCTGCGAGAGAACGTCCCTGGCCCGACGGGCCGTCCGCCAGCCAGAAGGCGTTTCGTTGTGCGCCGAGCGGTTGCCATAACCGCTCGCTGGTCAGCCGCGCCAGCCGAGTGCCGGTCGCGTTTTCCAGCACACGGCCGAGCACGGCCGTATCGAGCGTCGCATAGTTGAAACTGGTGCCGGGGGCCTCGCGCCGTCCCACCCTGATGCCGAAGTCGGCAAAGCGGGCGCGGTTCAGGACGATTGCCGTCTCGTGGATGCATGCCGCCAGGCTCGGGTTCTCACCGAAATCATAGCGCTCCTCGATGTCGGCTCCCGAACGCATCTCCAGCAGGTTGCGGATCGTCGCTCCCTCGTAGCCGCCGCCTTCGAGCGCGGGCCAGTAAAGCTCGACCGGATCATCGAGCGAGGCGATTTCGCCCCGTTCGAGCGCCTGCCCGACCAGCATGGCGACGATCGTCTTCGACATCGAGAAACCGATATGCCGCTCGCGCGGGGAAAAGCGGTTGCGATAATCCTCGAACACGATCGCGCCATCGCGCAGAACGAGCATCGCGTCGGTGAAGGTGGACTGCGCGAAGGCGTCGTAGCCTTCGGGCATTTCGAACGCCTCTGCCTCGCGCCAGGAACGCGGCGTTTCGGACGCGCTGACCCGGCGATTGGCCCAGACCTCGCTCATTTCGCGGAAGGTGAATGAGTTCACCTCCGGGTTGAGCAATTGCCGGCGCATGGAAATGGTCGCGGGCGATGGCTCGCGATAGACCAGGTCGGGTCCGGATGGCGCGTCATCCAGCGGAGCCAGATCGCGGCAGGCCGGCGCAACGTCCCACTGGCGCCACTCTTCATCCTGGGCCGCTGCCGGGACCGAAAGCCCCAGCAGCGCCGCAGCCGATAGCACCTGCCGGATCACGCGGCTTCGGCCTCGCGCGTCTTCGCCAGACCGATATCCTCGCTCCGCGCAAAATTGCCATGCAGGCCGAAGCGCAGGCGAATGGGGACGTTGATGGTGGCGACGGGGCCCTTCTCGATTTCCAGCGCATCGAACACCAGCAGGTCGCTGCGGTGCTCGGTGATGCGATTGCACACCTGCACCACCCAGCCGTCACCCTCCGGCGCGTCGGGCGAGCGCGGGATGAAGCACGGCTCCTGGAGGGTGCTGGTCTCGCCCGCCCACCAGTGCTGCTCCTCGCCGGTCTGCATGTCGCGGAAGAACAGGCAGTTCATGGGCGCCCCGCCGGCAGAGCGCGCCTCCCCGTCCATCGGACGGCTCATGTCCATCTCGAGGCCCCAGGTGTAGCGGTTCTTGCGACCAGTGAAGCGGTCGTCGATGCGGGGGAACTCGGACACGGTATCGGTGAGCTTCTCGATGCTCTCGAATTCGTCGCCATTGCTGGCGAGGTCCACCGTCCACATGGTGAGCCTCGTCATGGCCTCCATCGGGTTGAACTCGGCGCCGTGGATGTCGGGGAAGAAGGGGAAGAAGTTGTTCTTCGATTCAGGCGTCACGAACCGGATCTTCGAACCTTCCTGCCAGGCGTTCATCGTGTGGCTGGCAAAGCAGTTGTCCCGCTTGAACCAGCGAATGTCCTCGTCCTTCAGCCCCTCGCGGCGGGGGATGATGCCGAGATAGGCGGGCCTGGTGGTGTCGAACATGAAGGCAGGCTTGCCCGCCTCCAGCTGCTCCCAGCTGCCGACCGAGGGAATGATGTGCAGCACCAGGTAATCGGGCGTGATCGCGAAGTCGTGCATCATGCAGTAATACGGGACCTTGAACCATTCCTCCCGCACCAGTTCACCCTCCGGGCTGACCTCGTAATAGGTCACGTCGTCGGTATGCATGCCGCTGGCGGCATAGCCGATGGCGACCATGTTGCCGGTGTCGGGGTCGACCTTGGGATGCGCGGTGAAGGTTTCGCCGGTCATCTTGCCGCCGAACTTCTCGTACCCGACCGTCTCCATCGTCGCCGGGTCCATCACCAGCGCCGGGGAATCTTCCTTCAGCGCCCACAGCTTGCCGCCGTAGAGCCAGGCATTGGTGTTGGCCGTGCCGCGGTATTCGCCCTTTACGCTCTCATCGTCGGTCAGGGGATTGCGGTATGCGCCGAACAGCGCCTTGCCGGCCTCGTTCTCCAGCTTCCACTTGTCGGTCTGCGCCCAGCGCTGGCGAAAGTCGCACTGGCCGTCGTGGAAATGGAAGCGGGTGATCATGCCATCGCCGTTGAAGGAAATGTCGTCACCCAGGCGCGGGGGGAACTGCGGATCGGGCTGAACGCGGAAGAAGGCACCGTCGAGCTCGGGTGGAATCTCGCCGGTATGCTGCAGGTTCGCGATATCCGCCTCGATCCTGCTGGGCGTGTTGAAGCCGGTGTAGTTCGGGGTTTCGGGAAAATGCGCCATGTTCGTCCTCTCCTTGCGGATAATTGTATGCTTTACTAACAAATCCGCAAGACAGACGAGAGCAGGACCTTGGCCCACGGCACAGCAACCCAGCAAGAAGACGAGACACCAGAGCCGGAATTCGGCGAGTTGGACGGCATTGTCGGGTTCCATATCCGGCTGGCCCATGGCGCCGTCTATCGCCACTTCACGGAAACTTTTGCCGAGCTCGAACTGACTCAGAAGCAAGTGAGCGTGATGTGGCTGCTGGGCGACAACCCCGGCATCGCCCAGATCGAGGTAGGCGGGCGGCTGCGCATGGACAGGGCGACGACGATGACAATCGTCAACCGCCTGCAGTCGCGCGGCTACCTGCGCCGGGAGCGATCGAGCAGCGACGGGCGCAAGCAGTCTCTGCACCTGACGCACGAGGGCGAAGCCGCGTTGCGGGAGGCGAAGAGCTGCATCGAGGAGCACGAGTCCTGGCTGAAAAGCCGCTTTACGCGGCAGGAATTAGAGAAACTGGTGGAAATGCTCGCCAGAATCCACGAATAGAGGCGTTCAAGGGAGAGGACAAAGTCAATATGGCCGGACCATCAAGCGGGGGTAATCCCGTTGCAGTCATGAACGATACGCCCATGGGCACACGACAGGTCATTGTCGTGATACTCATGGTCCTGCTCAACGCACTCGACGGGTTCGACGTGCTTTCCAGCGCCTTCGCCGCACCGGGAATCGCGGCTGACTGGGGGGTTGAGCGCGACGCATTGGGAATCATGCTCTCGGCCGAACTGGTCGGCATGGGCTTTGGCTCGGTGATCCTGGGTGGCCTGGCGGACAAGTACGGCCGCAAGCTCACGATGCTCACCTGCCTCGTGGTGATGGCCATCGGCATGTGGTTCGCCCACTCCTCTCAAGCGATCGTCGAGATAACCGTCTGGCGCTTCATCACCGGTCTTGGCATCGGCGGCATGCTCGCCAGCACCAACGCCGTGGTGGCCGAAACCACCAGCAAATCGGGCCGCAGCATCTCGATGGCGCTCTACGTCATCGGTTATCCCATCGGTGGCGTGATCGGTGGCTTCGCCGCGCAGGGCTGGCTGCTGGTCGAGTACGACTGGCGCGCGGTCTTCCTGTTCGGTGCGATAGTGACGGCGGCGATGATCCCGCTGGTCATGCTGCTTGTCCCCGAAACGCCGGCCTACTTTGCCTCGCGGCGTCCCTCGCGCGCGCTGGAGAAGATGAACAAGTCGCTCGCCGCCTTCGGCAAGCCGACGGTGGAGGCGCTGCCGATCATCGACACCACGCTGGAACAGCCCAAGGTGACCGACATCCTGTCGAAGCCCAGGCTGCGCAAGATCACCTTGCTGCTCGCCTTCGGCTATGCGTTCCACACGCTGACCTTCTACTACATCCTGAAGTTCGCTCCGACGATCGTGGCCGGTGCAGGTTTCAGCCAGCCCGACGCGGCCAGCAGCCTCACCTATGCCAACATCGGCGGCGCACTCGGGGGATTCCTGTTCGGCTTCGTGATGCGCAAGTTCGACATCAAGGGACCGACCATCGGGGCCGCGCTGCTCGGTGTGGTCGCGGTCGCCTACTTCGGCCTCGGGCACGATACGCTGTGGACATGGCGCATCGCGGCCTTCTTCACGATGTTCTTCCTGAACGCCGCGATCGTGGGCTACTACGCCGCCTTCGCCCGGGGCTTCCCGGCCTATGCGAGGGCGACCGGCACCGGCTTCGTGCTGGGTGTCGGGCGCCTTGGCGCGGCGGGATCGCCGATCATCGCCGGCTTCCTGTTCACCTGGCTGGGGGACTCGGAGCTTCTCGCCGTCTCGCTCATCATGTGCTCGGGCGCGGTAATCGGTGCGGCGCTTCTGTTCTTCCTGCCCAACGACGAAGGCGACGCCGCCTTGGCCGAGGCAGCGCCTTTGCCCAACAACGATGCCGTAACCGGGAGGCCCGCCTAGCCGGGACGCCGGCCGCCACCTGACGACACACGAATTCGATAAAGGACCATCTATGAAAACCCGTGCCGCCGTAGCTTTCGAAGCCAAGAAGCCACTCGAGATCGTCGAACTGGACCTGGAGGGCCCGAAGGAAGGGGAGGTGCTGGTGGAGATCATGGCGACCGGGATCTGCCACACCGACGCCTACACGCTGGACGGGCTGGACAGCGAGGGGATCTTCCCCTCGATCCTGGGCCATGAAGGCGCGGGTATCGTGCGCGAGGTCGGGCCCGGCGTCACCAGCGTCAAGCCGGACGATCACGTGATCCCGCTCTACACGCCCGAATGCCGCCAGTGTAAGATGTGCCTTTCGGGCAAGACCAACCTGTGCAGCGCGATCCGCGAGACGCAGGGCAAGGGCCTGATGCCCGACGGCACCAGCCGGTTCTCGTACAAGGGCGAGACGATCCACCACTACATGGGCTGTTCGACCTTCTCGAACTTCACCGTGCTGCCCGAAATCGCGGTGGCGAAGATCCGCACCGACGCTCCGTTCGAGACCAGCTGCTACATCGGCTGCGGCGTGACGACCGGCGTTGGCGCGGTCACCAACACCGCCAAGGTGCAGCCTGGCGATAACGTGGTGGTCTTCGGCCTGGGCGGCATCGGCTTGAACGTGATCCAGGGCGCCAAGATGGCGGGCGCGGACCGGATCGTGGGCGTCGATATCAACCCTTCGAAGAAGGAATGGGGCGAGAAGTTCGGCATGACCGACTTCGTGAACCCGAAGGAAACCGGCGACGTGGTGGCGCACCTTGTGGAGATGCTGGACGGCGGCGCGGACTACACCTTCGACTGCACCGGCAATACCGATGTCATGCGCCAGGCGCTGGAGTGCTGCCACAAGGGCTGGGGCACCAGCATCATCATCGGCGTGGCAGAGGCGGGCAAGGAAATCGCCACCCGCCCCTTCCAGCTGGTGACAGGCCGCAACTGGCGCGGCACGGCGTTCGGCGGGGCCAAGGGCCGCACCGATGTGCCCAAGATCGTCGACTGGTACATGAACGGCAAGATCGCCATCGACCCGATGATCACCCACACGCTGACGCTGGACGAGATCAACAAGGGTTTCGACCTCATGCACTCGGGCGAGAGCATCCGGTCGGTAGTGGTCTACTAGGCCCGGACAGCGGGGCCGACCAAAGACCCGATTGCGAAAATCGGGTCGCACGGACATTCGTTCTTTCACATTGCTGAAAATTTCGGCTATGTGATGAAACAAGAGAATCGCGGGCAGCGAGGTGAATTCGCGCGCGCTATCTGAGAGAGGACCAACCCGATGCTCAACCACGTTTTTCTCGGCACCAACGACGTCGCGAAGTCGCGCCAGTTCTACAACGCAACGATGGGCGCGATCGGCGTGCCCGCGGTGAACGAACTCCCCCACGCCACGATCTATGCCAACGAAGGCGGCGCGGTGGCCGTGGGCAAGCCTGCCAACGGCGAGGAAGCGACCGTTTCCAACGGCGCGACGCTGGGCCTCAAGGCGAAGAACTACGACGAGGTGAATGCCTGGCACGCAGCCGGGCTCGCCAATGGCGGAACGGACGAAGGCGCGCCCGGCATTCGCGAGAACAGCCCCGGCCAGATGTACGGCGCCTATCTGCGCGATCCGGACGGCAACAAGATCTGCGTGTTCTGCCCCAACGCCGAGAACGCCTGACCACGATGAGCATGTACACCCACATCGTTGTCGGAACGGACGACCCCAAAGCATCGGCAGCGTTCTATGACGCGACGTTCGGTGCGCTGGGCATCCCGGGCAACCGGATGGACGATGCATCCTACTACGGTTCCTATGAGCAGGGGTTCTTCTCGGTGAACCGGCCGCGTAACGGCGAACCGGCAACCTTCGCCAACGGCGGCACGATCGGTCTTACGGCTGCCACGCAGGCGCAGGTGGATGACTGGCACGCCGCGGGGCTTGCCAATGGCGGCACCGACGAAGGCGCGCCGGGTCGCAGGGACATGGGCGAGAACAAGCTCTACGGCGCCTACCTGCGCGATCCGGTGGGCAACAAGTTGTGCGCCTTCACGACAAACGTGGAGGACTGATCGCGGTGCGTTCCCTTTCCGTCTCCATGGCAATCACGCTCGCCGCACTGGCCGCTTCCGCGTCGGCGCAGCAGGCGCTCGTGGGTGGCACGCTGATCGACGGAACGGGGAACGCCGCGATCGAGGATTCGGTGGTCGTCGTGGAGAACGGCACGATCACCTGCGCCGGCACGCAAGCGGACTGCCCCCTGCCTTCGGGCGTTCGGGTGACCGATGTCTCGGGCAGTTTCGTCACCCCCGGCCTTGTCGACGCCCATGTCCATTTCGCCCAGACCGGCTGGCTCGACGGACGTCCTGACGGTCTGCGCGACCGCAGCGTCCTCCCCTATGCCGATACCGTGCAGGCGCTTTGGGACAACCCGGGCCGCTGGCACCGCGCCTACCTGTGCAGCGGCGTGACGGCAGTGTTCGACGTGGGCGGAGCCCCGTGGACCGTCACCGGCGAACACGCAGACGGCGAAGGCCGCGCGGACCGGGCACACGTGCGGGCGGCGGGCCCGCTCATCACGCACGTCAGCGACGAGGTGAGCGATCATTTCAGCTACGGTCCGCTGGCCGACCAGCCCACCTTCCTGCCGATGGAAACCCCCGAACAGATCCGCGCCGACGTGGCGCGCGTCAGGGACATGGGATCGGATGCCGTGAAGGTATGGTTCGTCGCTCCGGCCTCGCCGGACGACATGGACCGCCTGAACGACTTGATGATGGTAGCGGGCGAGGCCGCGCGCGAAGTCGGGTTGCCGCTGATCGTCCATGCGACCGAACTGGAAGCTGCCAAGACCGCGCTCCGGGCCGGCGCGAAGATGCTGGTGCACAGTGTCACGGATCAGCCTCTCGACCAGGAATTCCTCGACCTGCTGCTGGCCAACGATGCCTTCTATGCGCCCACCCTTGTCGTCGGACGCAACTGGTCGCTGGCGCTGCTGTCCGCGTCCACCGGAGAGCCTGCGCAATACCGGGACGACGATCGCTGCGTTGACGAAGACCTTGTACAGCTGCTCGCCAATCCCGGCATCGCGACCGATGCCGTGCTGGCGCGAACTGACGGGCGGGTGACGCCCTTTGGCGAGCGCATGGAAAGCGAAGGGCGCGAACTGGCGATGATGGAACAGAACCTGCGCGCCGTGCGCGACGCGGGGGACCGCATCGTGCTCGCGACCGATGCCGGCAACCCGCTGACGCTGCACGGCCCCTCGGCGCTCGACGAACTCGAGGCCATGCAGGCTGCCGGCATGACGCCGGACGAAATCATGCAGGCGGCAGGCCCCGTCGCTGCAGAGGCGCTGCGCATGGGCGACAGCATCGGCGCATTGCGCGCCGGGATGACGGCAGACCTGCTGGTCCTCGCCGAAGATCCGCGAAACGACATATCGGCCTTCCGGTCGCTCACTCACGTTATGCGCCAGGGCGTTCTGCAGAGGCAGGAGGAACTGCAAGTACGATGACCATCGAAACCGTCAGCGAAACGAAGTGCTTCGGAGGCAACCAGGGCGTGTACAAGCATGCCAGCGATTCCACCGGCACGGACATGACCTTCCAGGTCTTCATTCCCGAGCATCGCGAGGGTGAGAAGCTTCCGGTGCTGTGGTGGCTGTCCGGTCTCACCTGCACGCACGAAAACGCGATGATCAAGTGTCACTATCACCAGGCCTGCGCCGAGCATGGGGTGATCCTGGTGGGACCTGACACCTCTCCGCGCGGCGAGGGCGTTCCCGACGACGAGGCATACGATTTCGGCCAGGGCGCGGGCTTCTACGTCAATGCCACGCAGGATCCGTGGGCGAAGCATTTCCACATGCGTCGCTACGTCGAGGAAGAGCTGCCGGCGCTGGTGGCGAAGAACTTCCCCGTCAACATGGACCGGCAGGCAATCTCCGGCCATTCCATGGGCGGCCACGGGGCGCTTACCGTTTCCCTGCGCAATCCGGGGCGTTTCCGCTCCACCAGTGCATTTTCGCCCATCGTCAGCCCGCTGAACTGCCCTTGGGGCGAGAAGGCGCTGACCGGCTATATCGGCTCCGACAAGGCGGATTGGCGCGAATACGACGCCTGCGCCCTGATCGAGGAGGGCGCGCGGATCGAAAACCTGCTGGTGGACCAGGGCCGCGCAGACAACTTCCTGGACGAGCAGCTGAAGACCTGGCTGCTGGAAGAGGCGGTCCGCAAAGCCGGGATGGATGCGACGATCCGCATGCAGGATGGGTACGACCACTCCTACTTCTTCGTCTCCACCTTCATCGCCGATCATATCAAGTGGCACGCAGAAAGGCTCAAGGCATGAGCGACAAGAGCGAAATCCTGGGTGATATCATCGCCCGTCATCACGAACGCGAAGGGCCGTTGCTGCCGATCCTGAACGACGTGCAGGATGAATTCGGCTGCGTCGACGCGGAAAGCGAGGCCCTGATCGCGAAGGGTCTGAACATCAGCCGGGCCGACGTGCATGGCGCGGTCAGCTTCTATCACGATTACCTGCCCCAGCCCGATCCCCGCCCGCACGTGCAGATCTGCCGTGCCGAGGCCTGCAAGGCACGCGGCGTGGAAAAGCTGATCAAGGGCGCGACGGAGGCGGCGGGTCAACGCGTGCGCATCTCCACCGTCTATTGCCTCGGCCTGTGCAGCGCCGGCCCCGCCGCGCGCACGGGTGACGACCTCCATATCCGCCTGGACGAGCAGGCGATCACCAAGCTGGTAGACAACGTATGACGACTGTTCGCATCTCAGACGACGCCCTGGCCCGCGCCGGCGGGGCGGACAAGCTTGCAGCTGCTTTCGAGAAGAAGGGCTGCGAGGTGCAGCGCGTATCCAGCTGGGGCATGCACTGGCTGGAACCGCTGGTGGAAATCGACGGCGAGGGCTTCGGTCCGGCGACGCTGGACGATGTCGATGCCATCCTGGATGGCAAGAGCGACAAGTCCATCGGCATCATCGAGGACCACCCGTTCATCGCCACGCAGACGCGCATCACGTTCAAGCGCGCCGGCAAGACCCGTCCGTTGAGCCTCGAAGACTACGAGGCGACCGGCGGCTGGGTGGGCCTGAAGCGCGCGCGCGAAATCGGCTCCGAAAGGATCGTCGAGGAGATCAAGCATTCGGGTCTTCGCGGACGCGGCGGCGCGGGCTTCCCCACCGGCATCAAGTGGGACACCGTGATGAAGGCGCCCGGCCCGAAGAAGTACATCGTCTGCAATGCCGACGAAGGCGACAGCGGCACCTTTGCCGACCGCATGGCGATGGAAGGCGATCCCTTCGCGCTGATCGAGGGCATGGCCATCGCCGGCGAGGCCGTCGGCGCCGACCAGGGATACATCTACCTGCGCAGCGAATATCCCGACGCCATCCGCAAGCTGAACGCCGCGCTGGAACTGTGCGCGGACATCATCGCGCCGTTCAAGTGCGAAGTGCGCGTAGGTGCCGGCGCCTATGTCTGCGGCGAGGAAACCTCGCTGCTCAACAGCCTGGAAGGCAAGCGTGGCGAAGTGCGCGCCAAGCCTCCCCTGCCCGCCCTCGAGGGTTTCCTCGGTCGGCCCACCGTGGTCAACAACGTGCTCAGCCTGCAGGCCGTGCCGCACATCCTGCACGAGGGCGGCGCGGACGAATACAAGGACGCGGGCTTCGGCCGCTCGCGCGGCACCATGCCCATCCAGCTTGCCGGTAACATCAAGCACGGCGGACTTTACGAAGTCGGCTTCGGCGTGACGCTGGACGATCTGGTGAACAAGATCGGGGGCGGCACGGCATCGGGTCGGCCGGTAAAGGCGGTGCAGGTGGGCGGGCCGCTTGGCGCCTACATCCATCCCGACCAGTTCGACATCAAGTTCGACTACGAGGAATACACCAATGCCGAGGCGCTGATCGGCCACGGCGGCGTGACCGTGTTCGACGACACCGCCGACATGCTGGAAATGGCGCGCTTCGCGATGGAGTTCTGCTCCGTCGAAAGCTGCGGCAAGTGCACGCCCTGCCGCATCGGCGCGGTTCGCGGCGTCGAGATCCTCGACCGCATCAGGGCCGGCGGGCGCGAGCGCGACCGGATCGAACTGGCACCGCAGATGCATAACGCACCCAAGGACAAGGGCCGCGATGCTGGTGACGAGATCGGCCTGCTGACGGACCTGTGCGAGACGATGAAGTTCGGCTCGCTCTGCGCGCTGGGCGGGTTCACGCCCTATCCGGTGATGAGCGCCCTGCGTCAGTGGCCGGAGGATTTCACGCGCAATCCGGAACTGGTCAAGCAGGCCCTGCCGGAGGTCGCCGAGTGATCCTGGGCGCGGTCCTGGCAGGCGGCAAGTCTTCCCGTTTCGGCAGCGACAAGGCGCTGGCGGAACTGGGCGGCCGCACGCTGATCTCCCGCGCCGTCGATGCCCTTTCGGGATTTTGCGAATATGTCGTGGTGGTGGGCCGGGAAACTGCACCTGCGCCGACGATACCCGACTGGCCGCATCCCGACATGGGGCCGCTTGGCGGAATCGCCGCGGCTCTGCGCTATGCCGAGGATGAAGGCTACGAAAGCGTGCTGACCTGCGGAGTGGACTCCGTGTCCCTTCCGCCCACGCTCTTGTCGATTCTTTCGCCGCCCCCGGCTTACCTTGAAAAACAGCCCGTAATCGGGCATTGGAAAAGCAACAACGCATCAATCGTTTCGGCCATCCTCCAGAGTGAAGGACGCCATTCGATGCTGGCATTTGCAAAGGCCGCCGGAGCGCGGCCCGTAACCAGCACCGATGCGCCAGCAAATATCAATACACCCGCAGACCTTGCGGCGATGGAGCGATAATTATGGGATACGAAGCCCCAAAGGATTTCGGCACTCCGGAAGTCAAGTCGGACGAGAAAGTCACGCTGACGATCGACGGACGCAGCGTTACCGTGCCGGCCGGCACCAGCGTGATGCGCGCGGCCACGGTTGCGGGTGGCCAGATCCCCAAGCTGTGCGCGACGGACAACGTGAAGAGCTTCGGCTCGTGCCGCCTGTGCCTGGTGGAGATCGAGGGTGCGCGCGGCACGCCCGCCAGCTGCACCACGCCCGTTTCCGAAGGCATGAAGGTGAAGACGCAGACTCCGCGGCTGGAAAAGCTGCGCAAGGGCGTGATGGAGCTGTATATCTCCGATCACCCGCTCGACTGCCTCACCTGCTCCGCCAACGGCGATTGCGAACTGCAGGACGAAGCGGCGAACGTGGGCCTGCGCGACGTGCGTTACGGCTACGAGGGAGCGAACCACCTCGGCTTCGAGACCGACAACTCCAATCCCTATTTTCACTTCGATCCCTCGAAGTGCATCGTGTGTTCGCGCTGCGTGCGCGCCTGCAACGAAGTGCAGGGCACCTTCGCGCTCACCATCGACGGGCGCGGGTTTGCCAGCATGGTTTCCGCCGGTCAGGACGATGACAATTTCCTCTCCAGCGAATGCGTGAGCTGCGGCGCCTGCGTGCAGGCGTGCCCCACGGCCACGCTGCAGGAGAAGAGCGTCAAGGAAGTGGGCCTGCCCGAACGCAGCGTCGTCACCACCTGCGCCTATTGCGGCGTGGGCTGCACCTTCCGCGCCGAAATGCGCGGCGAACAGCTGGTGCGCATGGTTCCCTACAAGGATGGCAAGGCCAATCGCGGCCACTCCTGCGTGAAGGGTCGCTTCGCCTACGGCTATGCCAATCACAAGGATCGCATCACCAGCCCGATGGTGCGCGACAGCATCGACCAGCCGTGGCGCGAGGTTACCTGGGAAGAAGCGCTGGAATTCACCAGCAGCAAGATCAAGGCGATCAAGGACGAGCACGGCGCGGGCGCGCTGGGCGGCATCACCTCCAGCCGCTGCACCAACGAGGAAACCTTCCTCGTGCAGAAGCTGATCCGCTCCGTCTTCGGCGCGAACAACGTCGATACCTGCGCGCGCGTGTGCCACTCGCCCACCGGCTATGGCCTGAAGACGACGTTCGGCACGAGCGCCGGCACGCAGGATTTCGACAGCGTGCAGCATACGGACGTGGCGCTGGTGATCGGCGCCAATCCCACGGACGGGCACCCGGTCTTCGCCAGCCGCCTGAAGAAGCGCCTGCGCGAAGGCGCGAAGCTGATCGTCATCGATCCGCGCCGCATCGACCTGGTGCGCACCCCGCATGTCGAGGCCGCGCATCACCTGCCCTTGCAGCCCGGCACCAACGTCGCCGTGCTCACGGCGATGGCGCACGTCATCGTCACCGAGGGCCTGTGCGACATGGATTTCATCCGCGAGCGGTGCGACGTCGACGCCTTCGAGGAATGGGCGCGCTTCGTTTCCGACGAGCGGCACAGCCCCGAGACGCTGGAGCCGGTCACGCGCGTCCCCGCGGATGACCTGCGCGAGGCCGCGCGCCTCTATGCCACGGGCGGCAACGCGGCGATCTACTATGGCCTGGGTGTCACCGAGCACTCGCAGGGCTCCTCCACCGTGATGGCGATCGCCAACCTCGCCATGTGCACCGGAAACATCGGCAAGCCCGGCGTGGGCGTGAACCCGCTGCGCGGCCAGAACAACGTTCAGGGCGCCTGCGACATGGGCAGCTTCCCGCACGAACTGCCCGGCTATCGCCACCTTTCCGACGGCGAGACCCGCGCCATGTTCGAGAAGGACTGGGGCGTTTCGCTGGACCCGAACCCGGGCCTGCGGATCAACAACATGCTGGATGCCGCCGTCGATGGCAGCTTCAAGGCGATCTACATCCAGGGCGAGGACATCCTTCAGTCCGATCCCAACACCCAGCACGTGGCCGATGGCCTTTCGGCGATGGACTGCGTGATCGTCCACGATCTCTTCCTCAACGAGACCGCGAACTACGCCCACGTGTTCCTGCCCGGCTCCACCTTCCTCGAGAAGAACGGCACCTTCACCAATGCAGAGCGCCGCATCCAGCCGGTGCGCAAGGTGATGGAACCCGCGAACGGATACGAGGACTGGGAAGTCACCCAGCTGCTGGCCAACGCGCTGGGCGCGAACTGGAACTACACGCACCCCAGCGAGATTCTCGACGAGATCGCCCGCCTCACCGGCAGCTTTGCCGGGGTTTCGTGGGACATGCTCAACGAGCGCGGCAGCGTGCAGTGGCCGGTCAACGAGAAGCATCCCGATGGCTCGCCCGTCATGCACATGGAAGGCTTCGTGCGTGGCAAGGGCCTGTTCGTGGTGACGGACTACGTGCCCACCGACGAGAAGACCGGTCCGCGCTTCCCGCTGCTGCTGACCACCGGCCGCATCCTCAGCCAGTACAATGTCGGCGCGCAGACGCGGCGCACGGCGAACACCGTCTGGCACGAGGAGGACCTCCTCGAGATCCACCCGGTCGATGCGGAGAACCGCGGCCTCAAGGATGGCGACTGGACCAAGCTTTCCAGCCGCACCGGCGAGACGACCCTGCGCGTGAAGGTCACCGATCGCGTGGCGCCGGGCGTGGTCTACACCACGTTCCACCATCCCGCGACGCAGGCGAACGTCGTCACGACCGACTATTCGGACTGGGCCACCAACTGCCCGGAATACAAGGTGACGGCGGTGCAGGTCACGCCCAGCAACGGCCCGACCGACTGGCAGGAAGACTACCAGGAGCTGACCGAGCGTTCGCGTCGCATCGCGGGCGAAGATGCCGTGGAGCCCGCCGAATGAGCAAGGACACCCAGGCAACGCTGGTGCGCTTCGCCAACCAGATCGCCAAGAACTTCGTGGCCATCGGCCACGACAAGGCGGTGCTGGCGACGGCGGACCATATCGAGAGCTTCTGGGATCCCCGGATGAAGAACGCCATCTTCACCGGCGACCGCTCCGGACTGGATCCGATCGCTGCAGAAGCCATCGCGCATCTGGCGGAACAGGGCAATCCGGGTTCGCAGACCCGCGCTACCGACTTTTCCAAGGCGGGCGAGCTGCACAATTCGGATGCGGGCTAGCAGGCGAAGTCCGCTTGCTTGAGCGGAGCTGGCAATGTCCGACCTGACCCAATTCTCGGCCGACGGCTCGCAAGAGCCGATCTCCCGCCAGTGGGTGCCAGAGGTGCCGGTTGCGCTGGAATACAATGGCCTGTCCTACGCCGTGATGATGGCCACCCCCCACGACCTGGAGGATTTCGCGCGAGGCTTTGCCCTGACGGAGGGGCTGGCGCGAACACCCGGAGACATTACCGACATCGCCATCGCCGAAGTCGATCACGGATGGATCGCCCGCGCGCAGCTGACCGGCCTCGGCATCGAGAAGCTGACCGAGCGCGTGCGGACCCGCGTCGCGGAATCGAGTTGCGGGCTGTGCGGGATCGAAAACCTGGAAGCGGTCAGCGCGCCGCTGCCGCCGGTCGCGGCGCATCACCCGCTCGACCCCCAGGCCATCTTCGCCGCACTGGCCAGGCTGCGCGACCACCAGCCTCTGACCGCGAAGACGGGCGCAGCCCATGCGGCCGCCTATTGCTCTGCCAAAGGGGCGATCCTGCACGCACGCGAGGATGTCGGTCGGCACAACGCGATGGACAAGCTGGTCGGCGCGCTGGCTGCGGCGGCGCAGCCCGCCGGAGACGGCTTCATCCTCTCCAGTGCGCGCTGTTCCTACGAGATCGTGGAGAAGGCCGTGCGGGCCGGTGCCACGCGGCTCGTCACCATTTCGCTCCCCACCTCGATGGCGGTGGAACGCGCACGGGCAGCGGGGCTCAGCCTCTGGTGCCTCGCCCGCGACGACAGCGTGCTCCTCGTGAACCACGGCCGATCGGAAGCCTGATTCTGTTGCCGCCCGGCAACGCAATTTCAGGACTTGTGTGGTATACGGGAACCGGTTCGGAGAATCGGCCTTAAGTTATCATGGAAGCTTTCATCTCATCCATTCTGCCAATGGCGCTGCTGGACAGTCTTGCCGCCATGCCGATGGGTATCCTTGCGCTCCCCGCCCTGCTCGCCGCCGTGACGGCCTCCCTCGTTGCCATGTCGGTGCCCGGCGCGGTGAACACCATGTCGTTTCTCAGCGGACTCGTGCTCGGTCTCGGCGGCATCCTGGTCGTCGCGCTGGGGTGTGCCGTCGGAAGCCACCTGCTCTTCCTGATTACCCGGCGCTGGCTGGGCGAACGCATGCGTCGGCGCTTTGGCAAGCGACTGGACGGCATCCAGGATCACCTGGCCCGCCGTGGCCCGCTATACGTCGTCGGCGCGAGGCTGGGCGGTGTGCCGCATGTCATCGTCACCGCGGGATGCGCCGCCACGCCGATGGGAGCGCGAGCGTTTCTCGCCGCGAGCCTGCTGGGCATGCTTCCGGCGATTTCCCTGTCGGCCATTGCAGGTTCCGCGCTGTTCTAGGCTGCAAGACCGATCCACGCTGCCAGGCCGTCGATGATCGAGCGGCCGCCCAGCCTGTCGAGAATGAGCGGCTCGATCCCGATAAGCTGGATCAGCGCGAACCAGCCCGTCAGCGTCAGAGCCAGCCATGGCCGGCGATAGATCGCTAGGTCATAGAGGCATAGCGCGATGAACGGCAGGACGATCGCCACCTGTTCGCCGTAAGGGACCGGCGGAACGAAGAGCCCGATCACCTCCATAGCCGCTTCCGCACCCGCGCTGGCGAGAAACGCCACGCTGCCAAGCATCAGTCGCTTGTGAATGAACGGACGCCTGTTCAGCGCAATGCCCAGTGCCGCAAGAACGATGCCCATTCCAGTCTGGAGGAGTTCGAACACCGCGACAGTATCGGTCTTGCTGCCATGATCGTACTGCTCGACGACGGCGAAATAGCCGCTCAGCAGCACGAGCCCGATCAATGCCGTCGCCGCCAGGCCGATCCGTTTGTGAAGGGAGCGCTCGCTTTGCCGGATCAGCAGAACCTGCACCAGGAAAAGCGTTACCCAGCTCAGAAATGCCAGCCCCTGCAGCGTGGCGAGCACGGACATCGGCGGAAATTCGCCGGGGAAAGACAGCCGCCATATGATCGGCGTGCCGAAACCTACGAGAGAGGCGGCGAAAAGCCAGGCGGCCATTGCAAGAAAGAACCACCGGTCGGCTTTCGGTCTGCTTGCAACTGCTCTTGCCATGTCGCCCCCGGATCGGGCGATGCTTACCAGCTAGCGGCTCAATTGGAAAACCGCATGTTCGGCGCGCCAGTTGGCGTTTCCTCCACCGATCTCGCGCCCCTTGGCGAAGAACCAGCTGCCTTTCACCTCCACGCCGCGTGCCTCCAGCAGTTCGCGAAAGTCGGTGACGGTAAGGTGGTGAATATTGGCCGTCTCGTACCAGCTTCCCGGCAGGTGGCGCGTCACCGGCATGCGGCCGTCGCGCAGCAGGGAAAGGCGCATGCGCCAGTAGGCGAAGTTGGGAAAGCTGACGAACGCCTCGCGTCCCACGCGCAGCAATTGCTCGAGCAGCCAGTCGGGGCGCTGGGCGGTTTGCAGCGTCTGGCTGAGAATGGCGACATCGAAGGCGCCGTCCGGATAGTCCGAAAGGTCGCGATTGGCATCGCCCTGTATGACGGAAAGCCCGCGCGACACGGCCTTCGCCACGGCCTCGGCGTCGATCTCCATGCCGCGCGCGTCGCAGGACCGCTGGCTTTCCAGCACTTCCATCAGGTCGCCTTCGCCACAGCCGACATCCAGTACGCGGCTGCGCGGCGGCACGTGATGCGCGATCTTGGCGAGATCGGGCCGCAGGCCGAAGGTGACGGGCGGGGTCATCGGCCGAGGAACCCTTCAACCACCCGGTCGAGCGCGGGTACGTCGAGCAGGAAGCTGTCGTGCCCGTAGGGCGCCGAAAGCTCGACGAAGCTGACCGGCGCGGCCACCGCGTTCAGAGCGTGCACGACCTCGCGCATGTCGGCGGTGGTGTAGAGCCAGTCGGTATCGAAGCTGACAAGACAGAAGCGCGTGTCCCCTGCCCCCCGGAAGGCATCGGCCAGGCGGCCGCCGTGCTCTTCCGCAAGATCGAAATAGTCCATCGCGCGGGTGATGTAGAGATAGCTGTTCGCATCGAAGCGGCCGGTGAAGCTCAGCCCTTGGTGTCGCAGGTAGCTCTCCACCTGAAAATCTGCATCGAAACCGAAGCTCTTGGCCTCGCGGTCCTGCAGGCGCCGCCCGAACTTCGCGGTCAGCCCTTCTTCGGACAGGTAAGTGATATGCGCGGCCATGCGCGCCACGGCCAGGCCCTTGGCCGGGGCATCGCCGTCATAATAGTCTCCGCCCCGCCAGTTGGGATCGGCCATGATCGCCTGGCGTCCCATTTCGTGGAAGGCGATGTTCTGCGCCGAGTGGCGGGCAGTCGTGGCGATGGCGAGCACGCGGTCGGTGCGCTCCGGGAAATTCGCGGCACAACACAGGGCCTGCATGCCGCCCATCGAGCCGCCGACGACGGCGTGCAGCCGCTCTATTCCCAGGGCATCCAGCATCGCCATCTGCGCGCGGACCATGTCGCGAATGGTGATGACGGGAAAGCGCATGGCGAAGGGCCTGCCGTCCGCATCGGGCGAGGATGGCCCGGTGGAGCCCAGGCAACTGCCGATCACGTTGGCGCAGATGACATGGAACCGGTCCGTATCGATCGGCTTTCCCGGGCCCACCATGCGATCCCACCAGCCCGGCTTTCCGGTCGCGGGATTTGTGCCGGCCACGAACTGGTCGCCGGTCAGCGCATGAAATACGAGCACGGCATTGTCCCTGCCATCCGCCAGATCGCCGTAGGTTTCGTAGGCGATCTGCACGCCTGCCAGTTCACGGCCGCTGTCCAGCGGCAGAGGCGCGCCCAGCGTAAGGGTGCGAAAGTCTATTGCGCTTGTCGTGGCCATGGTCTCGTCGGGCGGGCTTGGGCGAGGCGAAGCGGGCTGTCAATCGCTGCAAATGGCGGCTATGCGCGCTTTTCGAAAACTGACGGGACCCCTTCGCATGGCCGAGACAAGCCGCCCAACCGCCAAGCCGCAGATGAAGCCCTATGTCGAGGCGATCCACGCCTATGTGCCGGGCAAGAGCGCGGGTGCGGACGGCAAGCCGCTGGTCAAGCTTTCGGCCAACGAGAATCCCCTGGGTTGCTCCCCCCTCGCGCTCGAAGCGCTGGGCAAGATCGCCTCGCCCGCCGCCTATCCCGATCCCGGTTCGACCGCACTGCGCGAGGCGATCGGCGAACTTCACGGCATCGATCCGACGCGCATCGTCTGCGGCACGGGCTCCGACGAGCTGCTGAACCTGGCTGCCCAGGCCTTCGCCGGGCCGGGCGACGAGGTGATGTTCAGTCGCTTCAGCTTTTCCGTCTACGACATTGCCGCGCGCCGCTGCGGGGCGACGCCGGTGGAAGTCGAGGATGCGGATTTCGCTGCCGATGTCGATGCCATGCTGGCCGCCGTTACGGATCGCACCCGCGTCGTCTTCATCGCCAACCCCAACAATCCCACCGGCACCTTCCTTGCACGCGGCGAGCTTGCCCGCCTGCATGCGGGACTGCCCGCAAACGTCCTGCTGGTGGTGGATCAGGCCTACGCCGAATATCTCGCTCCCGGGAATGAAGACGGCGGGCTGGAGCTGGCTGCATCCAGCGAGAACGTGCTGGTCACCCGCACTTTCTCGAAGATCTACGGGCTTGCCGGAGAACGCATCGGCTGGGCCACGGGCGCTCCGCACCTGATGGCCGCGCTGAACCGCATTCGCGGGCCTTTCAACGTCACGACGAGCGGTCAGCGTGCCGCCGTTGCAGCGCTGGGCGATCAGGACTTCGTAGAGCGCAGCCGGGAACACAACACGTCTGCCCGCGCCCGCTTCGCCGATGCCATCGGCTCGCTGGGCAACCACGGCCTGCGCGCCGTGCCGAGCGAGGCCAATTTCCTGCTCGTCCTGTTCGAAGGCGCGCTGTCGGCCGAAGACGCCCTGACAGGCATAGCCGAAGCGGGATACGCCGTGCGGCATCTGCCGGGACAGGGTCTGCCGCAGGCCCTGCGCATCACCATCGGCACCGACGCGCAGATGGCCGACATCGCCGAGCGCCTTCGCACCATGTGCGAGGGGCGACGATGAGCTTTCAGCGCGTCGCCGTTATCGGCCTCGGCCTGCTCGGCGGTTCAATCGGGCTGGCAGTCAGGGAGCATCTGCCCGGTGTCGCCACCACCGGGTTCGATAGCGACGTGGCGGTGCGCGAACGGGCGCGGGAGCGGGCCTTGTGCGACGGGATCGTGGATGATCCCGCAGAGGCGGTTCGCGGCGCGGACCTCGTCATCCTGTGCGTCCCGGTCGGCGCGATGGAAGCAGCGGCGAGAGACATCGCTCCCGGCCTCGATCCCGATGCCGTCATCAGCGACGTCGGCTCCTCGAAGCTGAGTGTCGCGCGCAGCCTGGCGAAAGTGCTGCCGGACCACACGATCATTCCCGCCCACCCGGTGGCAGGCACCGAGCAATCCGGGCCGGACGCGGGTTTCGCCAGCCTGTTCCACCAACGCTGGTGCATCCTCACTCCGCCTGCAGGCGCGCCCCCGCAGAAGGTGAAGGCGCTGGAGGAGTTCTGGCAGGCACTCGGCTCCACTGTGGAAGTGATGGACGCCGAACACCACGACATGGTGCTGGCCGTCACCAGCCACATCCCCCACCTCATCGCCTATACGATCGTCGGAACCGCCAGCGACCTTGAAGAGGTGACCCGCAGCGAGGTGATCAAGTATTCCGCCGGCGGCTTTCGCGACTTTACCCGCATTGCCGCCAGCGATCCGGTGATGTGGCGCGATGTGTTCCTGAACAACCGCGATGCGGTGCTGGAAATGATGGACCGGTTCCTGACCGATCTCGGCATGATGCGCGAAGCGATCCGGGCGGGCGATGGCGAGATGATGTTCGACCAGTTCAGCAAGACCCGCGCGATCCGTCGCCGGATCATCGAACAGGGGCAGGACGACGCGCGGCCCGATTTCGGGCGCCACGATCACGACCCGGAGGATAGCGAATGAGCGAGCATATCGAGGTCTCTCGCGACGGTAACCTGATGGCGGTGGTGCTGAACCGCCCGGACAAGAAGAACGCGCTGACGGACGCCATGTACGGCACGCTGGTGGAGGCGCTGGAGACCGCCCAGGCGAACGACAAGGTGAGGGCGGTGGTGATCCGCGGCGCGGGCGATACCTTCTGCGCCGGTAACGACATCGGCGATTTCCTTGCCGCCGCGAGTTCCGGCGACATAGCCAAGGCGAACGTGTTCCGCTTCATCCGCCTGCTCGCGACCTTCGGCAAGCCGCTGCTTGCGGGCGTCCAGGGCAAGGCCGTTGGCATCGGCACCACGCTGCTGCTGCACTGCGACTATGCCGTGCTGGCCGAGGACGCGCAGCTGACGACGCCTTTCGTCGGGCTGGGGCTCGTGCCGGAGGCTGCATCCAGCCAGCTGCTTCCCGCCATGGTGGGCCATTCCCGCGCCTTCGCCATGCTGGCGATGAACGAGGGCATGGACGCCGGCGAAGCGAAGGCAGCGGGCCTCGCAAATGCCGTGGTGCCGGTCGCGCAATTGCAGGAAGCGGTCGAGTCCGCCGCCCGCCGCATTGCCGCGCTGCCTCCCGGCGCGGTGCAGGCGACAAAGGCCCTGATGCGCGATGGCGATGCCCTCGCCGCCGTGGTCATGAAGGAGGCCGAGGTCTTCGCTCGGCGGCTCCAGAGTGCCGAGGCGCGCGAGGCTTTCATGGCCTTCATGGAAAAACGCGCGCCCGACTTTTCGAAGGGCTGATTACTCCGCCGCTTCCTTCTGCGCGAATTCCAGCGTCGCCAGGAAGCGTTCGGCATCCAGCGCGGCCATGCAGCCGGTGCCCGCCGCCGTAACCGCCTGGCGGTAGGTGTGGTCCATCACGTCGCCACAGGCGAACACGCCGGGGATGGCGGTCTTGGGCGTGCCGGGTTCGACCAGAAGGTAGCCGCTTTCGTCCATCGGCAGCTTGCCCTTGAACAGTTCGGTCGCCGGGGCGTGGCCGATGGCGACGAAGGCGCCGTCCACTTCCAGTTCGCTCTTCTCGCCCGTTACCGTATCGACCAGCTCCAGCTTCGCCAGCGCGCCATTTTCGCCCGCCACGAAGCGTTCGACGGTCTTGTTCCACAGGGTGCTGATCTTGTCCGACTTGAACAGCCGATCCTGCAGGATCTTCTCGGAGCGAAGCTCGTCGCGGCGATGGATCAGGGTCACATCGTCGGAATGGTTGGTTAGGTAGAGCGCCTCTTCCACTGCGGTATTGCCGCCGCCGATCACGGCAACTTTCCTGCCGCGATAAAAGAACCCGTCGCAGGTGGCACAGGCGGAAACGCCCTTCCCGCCCAGTTCCTGCTCTCCCGGCACGCCCAGCCACTTGGCCTGCGCGCCGGTGGCGATCACCAGCACGTCGCCCACGTATTCGTCACCGCTGTCGCCGATGGCGCGGAAGGGCGAGCCGCCTTCCAGGTCCACCTCGACGATCGTGTCCCACATCATGCGCGTGCCGACGTGCTCGGCCTGCTTCTGCATCTGCTCCATCAGCCACGGGCCCTGGATCACGTCGGCAAAGCCGGGATAGTTCTCCACGTCGGTGGTGATGGTCAGCTGGCCGCCGGGCTGCAGGCCCTGCACGACGATCGGCTCCATCCCGGCGCGCGCGCCGTAGATGGCGGCCGAATAGCCGGCAGGACCGGAGCCGATGATGAGCATGCGGGTGCGATGGGTGGTCATTCTTGTCTCGATTCGCTGATTGATATTCCGAGGTAGGAAGCCACTCGATTCGGTGCAAGCGAACCGCTGCGCTTCTCAACGGGCGAAAACACCCGCCAGTATGGCCCACATCCCCAGCCCGTAGACGATCAGCACCGCCCAGCTGTCCAGCCCCATGCGCGCCACCACCAGCCCGCGCCGGGTGATGATGCCGGTGCAATAGATCGCCGTGAGCACCAGCGCGAGGATGGCGGCGGCCATCGAGGCAGGCTGCACCATGGTCAGCACGGGGCCCTCCGGATGCAGCACGTCCACCAGCAGGATCAGCGAGGTATCGAACATGTTGCCGCCCAGCACGTCGCCGATGGCAAGGCTCGCGCGGCCCAGCCGCATGGCCGCCAGCGCGGTGGAGAATTCGGGCAGCGAAGTCGCCGCCGCCAGCAGCGTGAGTCCGACGATGCCGCCCCCGGTGCCGGTGTTCTCGGCGATGCCCTCGGCCGACAGCGTCAGCACCGTGCCGGCCACCATGATCGCCGCGCCCGCCAGCACGGCGCGCAGGGCCAGCGTGCGGTTCGAGATATCGCTTTCGCCGGAGGCCTCGGGATCGGTGCCGGAAAAACGCCCGGGCCGCCAGCCGTTGTCGTCGCAGCGGCTCAGCAGCCAGGCCCCGAACAGATAGGCCAGCATGGTGAGCAAGGCGAAGGCGCCGATGCCCAGCACGGGGATGGCGAATTCTCCCACCACGACCCCGAAGGCGATGATCGCCAGCATTATGATCGCCAGCTGCGCATTCGCCATTACGCTGGCACTGGTGACGCGCGAGGTGACCGCGCGCCCTCCATATACGAGGTCGACCAGCGCGAGGGCCACAAGCTGCACGGCCACGCTGCCCAGCAGGTTGTTCACCGCCATGTCGCTTTCGCCGCGAAGCGCCGCGGTGCCGCTGGTCGCGATTTCCGGCAGCGAAGTGACCGCGCCCAGCAGGACCACGCCGATCACGGCATGGCCCAGGCTGGATCGCTGGGCGATCAGGTCCGCATAGCGGGCAAGCTTCTGGCCCAGGAAATAGACCGCCACCGCACCTGCAAGGAACCACGCGGCGAGCATGGGCAGCGACATCGCTGTGAAATCAGGCATACAGACTAAAGCCCGTGCCGCAGCGCCCGTTCCGCGACGGGCAACCTGAAATGCGAAATGCTTAAACCGTAAAGTCGATTCTGGCTATGGGCGGAAAAGGAGTCCTCCGGCCTTGCCAGACGCAGAAAGGGGAGCGAGCCCGTTGCGGGCTGCTCCCCTTCCTTCATGCGCGTCAAGGCGTGATCAGGTGTTGGGCGTGCCGGGCGTCTTCGGCGTGGTGGGATCCTGTTCCGCCTTGTCCGCAAGACGCTTAACCAGATAACCTCCGCCAACCAGGGCCAGCAGGGTGGGAAGGCGAAGACGCCTCACCAGCGGAACGGCAACCGCGCCGAGAACGGCACCCGTGGTGCCACCCATCTTGCGACTTTCGCTGCCCAGTTTCGCGCCGATCCCGGCGCCGATTAGCTTGCCAATCATGTGATATCTCCTTTGCCCGCATAACGGACAAGATGCGGCGATGGTTCCACCGTCAGGGCTGCGGCAACGCCGTCTGTTGCGGCGGCAAAGTGAGGTCGGTCGAGGCCACTTCGTCGGTATGGACCTCGAAATTGGCGAGAAGTGCGGTGCCGAAGGCGGTCGTGATGGCGGCATCGGTGGCGTCCCTGCCCCGGGCCATGACGATGCGGGCGATGCGCGGGGTGTTGTGGCGCGCATCGAAGGCATACCACTGGCCGCCGATGTAGGCTTCGAACCAGGCGGAAAAATCCATCGGGGCGTCGATCGGCTCGATGCCGATGTCGCCCAGATAGCCGGTGCAATAGCGGGCCGGGATATTGACCGCGCGGCACAGCGTGATCGCCAGGTGCGCAAAGTCGCGGCACACGCCGAAACGCTCGTCATAGGCGCTTCTCGCGGTGCGCTCGCTGCTGGCTTTCATGTAGTCGAACTCGATCCGCTCGTGGACGGCATCGACGATGGCCTGCACCCGCTCCCATCCGGTCTCGCGCCCTTCCACCACCTTCCAGCCTTCGTTGCCCAGCTGGCTGACTTCGCAGTAGCGCGAGCTCATCAGGTAATGCAGGGTCTCGTAAGGCAGGTCCTCGACGCTGTCCTGCATGGCACCGGGCACGACGCGGTCGGGCTGGCCGCTGTCCTCGATCACGAAATCGTTCGAGAGGGTGATGCCGCCGGCAGGAATGATGAGCCTGGAGCAGACGTTTCCATAGAAATCGATGAACTGGCGGACCGGTACTTCCGGTTCCGTGCGCAGGACCTCCGGCGTGCGAAGATCCTTCTGGCGTTCGGGACGGACATGCAGAAGCGCCAGGAGCGGAACGTCGCGATCGGTTTCAAAGCGGATGTTGAACCCCGTCCGGATCAGCATGATCTGGCCTCCTTGTGTTGCGGGAAATCGGCATGGCTGGTCGACAGGTCGACGCGCTTGATTCTCACGTCCACGTCCATGTCGATATGACTTCCCTCCAACCCCAGCCATGTGCCCGACAGGGGCACGGCCTGCGCGGGATCGCGCGCCACCGCGACCCGGATAAGTCCCCGGTTGCCGACGATGCCGTTGGTGGGATCGAATTCTATCCACCCGGATCCGGGCAGGAAGATGCGCACCCAGGCGTGGGTGCTGTGCCCGCCCACCCGCGCATCCTCGTCGCCCGGGTGGTAGAGGTAGCCCGAAACGAAGCGCGCCGCAAAGCCGAGCGCCCGCACGGCCTCCATCATCAGCACGGCGAAATCGCGGCAGGTACCCGACCGCAGCGCAAGCGTCTTGAGCGGCGGCTGGATTCCCTTGGTCTCGCGGCGCTGATAGGCGAAGTCGTTCCTGATGGCCTTGGTGATGGTCTTGAGGAGATGGAGCGTGGAGGCGTCGCCGCCCGGATCGATCATGTCGCGCACCCAGCTGTCCAGTTCGCGGCTGGTGTCCGGATAGTCGCGTTCGATGGATCGCAGCAGGTCCGGCATGTCTTCGGCCGAATAGGTGAAGGGATAGGTGCTGGCATAGGGCTCCACCGCGATGTCGTCCTCGCCGGTCGGCAGGTGCTCCACCTCGGCAGTGCCGCTGATCTCCAGCGCATCGGCGCGCTCGTCGAAAGTGGCGATCGCCACGGCATTGCCGAACACGTCCTGCAGCCAGCGAAGCGATCTTGGCTCCGGATCGATGTCGAGCGAGGCGGACAGTACGCGCTGGTCGTAGCTCTCCCGCGGGCGCACCAGGATACGGTGTTCGCCGAATTCGACGTCTCGCCGGTAGCGATATCGGGTGACGTGATTGATGGAAACGGTGGGCATGACTGGTCTGACCGAATGAAAACTGCAAGGGTTACGCCCAATGTCAGGCATCGCTCTCTTGAACCCTTCAGACCCCGATCCGGTCCAAAGTATTTGTAATCCATCGCACACCAGCCCCTTTTTGCTGGTGGGCGACCATGCCGGTACGGCCATTCCGCAAAGGCTTGGCGATCTCGGCCTTTCAGCCGAGGATCGCGCCCGCCACATCTTTGTCGACCTGGGCGTGGAACGCCTGGGCCGGCTGATGTCCGAGCGGTTGAAGGCCCCGTTCGTGTGGCAGGCCTATTCGCGCCTGGTGGTGGACTGCAATCGCAAGCCCGCGACAAGGGACTGGGCTGCGCCGATCAGCGACGGCACCCGGATTCCGGGCAACTGCGACCTTTCCGAAGGCGATCTGGCCGCGCGGCACGACGAAATCTTCGAGCCCTACCATGCCGCGATCGCCGACATGATCGACCGGCGGACCAAGCGGGGTATCGAGACGATCCTGATCTCGCTGCACAGTTTCACGCCTCAAATGCAGGGAAAGCGGCGGCCCTGGGAGCTCTGCGTACTGCACGATGGCGCGCGTTATGCATTCGCCAAGGACGTACTGGCGCACCTGCAAACAGGCGATCGGGTTATCGGCGACAACGAGCCCTACCGCATGGACGAAACCGACTACACGGTACCGCGTCACGCCTTCGCCCGCGGCCTGCGTTACGCCGAGATCGAGGTCCGCCAGGACATCGTGCTGGACGAGACGGAAACCGTCGTCGCGCTGCTGGCAGACGCGTTCGAGGCAGCGGCGCGCGACGCGGAGAAACGGTAAGGGCTCTCCGGAAACCGTCTACAGCCCGAAGGGAAAGGTTTCCGGCACACCCTTGGCGGAGTGGGTGGTCTCCAGCGCCTGCAGGGCCCGCGTCTCGTCGAACCAGCAATAGGCGTCGAACTGGTCCGGCAGCACTGCTTCGCTGTAATGGCTCCATCGCTCGGTTTCGGGCCGGTATATGACGCCGATGAACCGCTCCAGCCGTGGCTCCTTCAGGCGTTCGGCAAGGTCGGGGTGCTGGGAGAGATCGAGCAGGAAGCTTTCTACGCCGCTCTCGTGGCACAGCCGCTCGTAACTGTCGCGCCGCGAGGGATTGACCTGCTTCGTCTCGCGCTCGCCATCCCAGTCGGTTGCAGCCGTCACCGTGCCGCCGTGCGTTCCGAAGCCGATCAGCGCGACATCCTCGCCCCAGCGTTCGCGTGCGAGCTGGCCGATATTGTGCTCGTCCCTGACGGCGCCCATGTCGGTCGCGCGGGCATCCCCGATGTGGCTGTTGTGCGCCCAGACCACGGCCTTCGCCTGTTCGCCGCCGTTCTCCAGCAGGTGTTCCAGCGTGTCGGCCATGTGGCTGTCGCGCAGGTTCCAGCTTTCGCTGCCTCCGTAATACATGACGCGGTAGTATCTCTCGGCGGAAGCCACGAGCCGTGCGTTCATGGCCGCGGAGAACGATCCCTCGCCCTCCAGAGCGCGGTCGAGCAGGTCGCGGCACTGGTCGATCACCGCCTCCTCGCATTCGGCATAGCCCCTGGTCAGCGCGGACCGACCGTAAGTCGCCGGATCCGCCTGCCACGGCGTAAGACAACCGTAGCGCTCGCGAGCGACGGCGGCCGCTTCCGGGTCGTGTTCGTCGAGATAGGCCAGCACGGCTTCGATCGAGGCGGACATGTTGTAGATGTCGAGACCGTAGAAGCCGACTTGGTCATCGCCCTTCCTGGCGGCGTTAATGTCCCGCAGATCGTTCAGGAAGCCCGGCATCACGGTGTTGCGCCACATCCACGTGGGAAAACGGGTGAAGGGCCTGGCCGCACCTTCGGGCGGCTGTTCGCCGCGAATGAAACGGTTGTAGACGGCCGCATCCGGCCAATCGCCTTCCACGGCGACGATCGAGAAGCCATGCCGCTCCACCAGGTGGCGGGTGATCGCCGCGCGCGCGGCGTAGAATTCGTGGGTGCCGTGGCTGCACTCGCCCAGCATGACGATCCGCTTGTCGGCGAACCTGTCGAAATGCGCGCCGAAGGCCGGATCGTCGATATCGGGCAGCGCAATGGCGGCGCGGGCGATCAATTCGGGCGTCGAGAGATCGCGGGCGGGGCGGTGGTCCGACGAGGCACGCGCTCCGTCCTGCGGCACGACACCCTCCAGCAACGGCACGAAGCGCACCGCCGTGATATCGTGGCTGCGCCAGTCGTTCTCGCCCGTGCGCTCCACGCACCGCAGTTGCTGCATGTTCTCCCCGCCCACCGGGATTATCAGCCGGCCGCCGACCTTGAGCTGCTGCTTTAGTGCCTCGGGCACCTTGTCGATGCGGGCCGCCACGATGATGGCGTCGAAAGGCGCTTCCTGCGGCAGGCCTTTCATACCGTCGCCGGTAATGACCGAGCAATTGTCATAGCCCAGCCGCTCGATCCGCTCGGCAGCTTCCCGGGCGAGCTTTTCGTGCCTCTCGATCGCGTGGACACCGGAAACGATGTGCGACATGACAGCGGCGGCATACCCGGACCCTGCGCCCACCTCCAGCACCCGGTGGCCGGCTGCCAGGTCCGCCGCATCGATCATGCAGGCAACGATATAGGGCTGGCTGATCGTCTGGCCTTCGCCGATGGGCAGAGGCGCATCGTCGTATGCGAACTCGCGCATGGGCTCGGTGACGAATTCCTCGCGCGGCACTTGCCGAAACGCATGCAGGATTGCCTCGTCGTCGATACCGCGGGCGGCCAGCTGCCGCTCGACCATCGCCCTGCGCCGGTTTTCGCTGTCGTTTGTCATGGCGTCTGCTCCGCTTTGGTCTGCACTGGAAAAGCGAGCAACAGGGCGCGACGTTCCGAACCGGGCCGCTATCCGCAACGGAACATTGCCCGTCGAGCCGCATTGGCAACCAGAGTACCGCAGTCTTGCGGAGGGAGCTGCCAGGACATGACAGGCCCGGAAATCTGGATACCCTACTGCGGCGCCGCTCCGGTGCCCGCGCAGTGGCTCGCGCGGTGGAACTTCGATCCGGCCCTGCTTCTCGTCCTCGGCAGCGCGCTCGGCTTTTGCCTGGTGCGTCCCTCGAGCGACAGGCTCGTGCAATGGATGCGGCTGGGCACCCTGGCCCTGACCTTCCTGCTTTTTGTCAGTCCGTTCTGCGTTCTGGGATCGGCGCTGTTTTCGGCGCGGACCGTTCATCACATCCTCCTCGTCGCCCTGCTCGCGCCGATGGCGGCGACCGCGCTGGAACTGCACCGGCACAAGCTGCCCGGAACCTTCGCCCAGTGGACCGTGGCGCAGGCAGCGGTGTTCTGGCTGTGGCACGCGCCGCCCGCCTATGAGCTGGCCTTGTCCAGCGATCTGGCGTTCTGGGCCATGCAGGCAACGATCTTCGGCAGTGCCGCGGTATGGTTCGCGCATCTGCGGCAGCAGCGCGCCGGCACGGCCGTGGTGGGCCTGCTGGCAACGATGGTCTCGATGGGACTGCTGGCCGCCCTGCTGACGTTCGGCGGCGCTGCCTTCTACGCGCCGCACGCCCTGACGACATCCGCCTGGGGCCTCGGCCCGCTGGAAGACCAGCAGATCGCCGGCCTGATCATGTGGGCACCGGGATCAGCGATCTACCTTCTTGCCGCGGTGACGATCCTCTATCGCTCTCTCCAGCCCGCCACGGCGCGATGAAACCGTGGATCCAGCAATGGCGCGAGTGGTCGCTCACCTATCGCGACCGCGGCAAGTACACGCCGGTCGGCGTTGCATTTCACTGGATCATGGCCGGGCTCGTCATGTTTCAGCTGGTGTCGGGCTGGCTGATGCAGCGCTACCTGGTGGGCGGAGACAAGCTCGATGCCTACGAACTCCACAGCGAGATCGGGTTAAGCCTCCTGCTGCTGGGCGCGCTTCGGCTTTTGTGGCGACTGATCGTACCGGGACCGATCAACGATGCCGACAACCAGGGCTGGCGCTCGACGGTCGCGCACGCGATCCATGCGGCCTTCTACACCCTGTTCGTGCTGCTGCCTCTCAGCGGCTGGATCATGTGGTCTGCCATACAGCCTGCCCGCGAACTGTCGCTGGCCGGCATTGTCAGGGTGCCGGGCATGCCGTTTCAGGACCTGTCGCCCGAATGGCAGTTCTGGGTGCTGGCAAATGCCCAGGACTTGCATGTCCTGTGCGTCGTGGTGCTGTCGCTCCTGATCCCGGCCCACGCCCTTGCGGCTATCAAGCACCACTTCTGGGATCGGGACGACGTGTTTGAAGGCATGCTTCCCGACGTACCGGATTCGCACTGGAACCCGACAGCTGCGAAGCATACCGGGAGAGAGGAAGCAGCTCCTCCTCGCGCAGGAGGGAACTGATCCGCTGCATCGCGCCACCCGGGTCGCCATAGCGCTCGCCCTGCCGCCAGTGGCGCAACTGCGCCTCGAGATAGGGCGCGGGCTGCGCTGACACTGGCGGATTGCCCTCGCCAACGCCCATGCCGTTATCGCCATGACACGACGCGCAGGCTTCGACGCCGCGTTCCGGGGCGCCGTAGTGATAGAGGCAGGCCGCGTGATCGCTTCCCGGCGGCACCTGCAGCGCGCCGTCCCGCGTCACGGGCGGAATTGGGAGCCGGGAGTAATGGCCGGCGACCTTCTGCCGCGATGGCCAGTCGAGATGATCGGCGATCCACACCATCTGCGGGTGGCGGCGCTGCCCGGCCGAGAAATACTCCAGCTGGCGCGCGATGTATCCGGGGTTGAGGCCGGCCAGCCGGGGCGAGAGGTTGCCGTCCCCCTCCCCGTCGAGCCCGTGGCAGGTAATGCACGCTCCGCGCGCGCCCGCATCGCCTCCGCTCAGGGCGATCAGCTCCCCCGTCGCCTCGAACCGGTCCACGGTCGGCTCGGCCTCAGTGCATGCGCCAAGCGCGAGCGCCGCGGCCACCGGAAGCAGCGATTTGCGTGGTTTGTGGGGGGCGGAGGCCATCGGCTTGGGAACCATCCCGGGCAAAGACAGGTTCCCGATGGATGAGGGGAAGGCTGTCCATGAACCCTGCCGCGCATCGAACGAAGGTGTTGTTCGCTCTTGCCGCGTGCGGCAGCCTTGGCCTGACGGCATGCAAGGACGCTCCGGGACCGCGCTACGTTCGTGGCGGCGCGGATGCCGAGAATGGCCTCGCACTGATCGAGCGGACCGGATGCGGTGCCTGCCACGAAATACCCGGCCTGGACTGGCCTAAGGGCCGGACCGGCCCTTCGCTTGTGGGTTTCGACGATATCGGGCTTATCGCGGGCCACCTTCCCAACACGCCCGAAAACCTTGCCTGGTTCGTCCGCAACGCACCCGAGGCGAAGCCGGGCTCCGCCATGCCGGCCATGCCGCTCGACGAACAGGAAGCGCGCGACGTTGCGGCCTATCTCTACAGACTGAACGATGCTTGATCCGCTGTGGGGTTGGCCTCCGCCGGTGCTCGACCCGGCAGGACCATACGCCCACAGTGTCACGATCCTCGCATGGGCGCTGTTCGGCATGGGGCTCGTCGTCACCACGATCATCGTCGCCGCCTTGTGGGTGGCGGCGAAGGGACCGGACAGGTGGCGCAAGCGACTTGGCGGAGAGCGCGCGATCTGGATCGGCGGTGTGGCCTTCCCCGGCGTGGTGCTGACAGGGCTGCTGATCTGGGGCCTGACCCTGACGGCGTCGCTTACCGAGGACATTACCGGCGAGGAAATGCGCGTGCGCGTCACTGGCGAGATGTGGTGGTTTCGCGTCGAATACCTCGACGCCGACGGCAACGTGGTGATGGCGGACGCCAACGAATTGCATATTCCCGCCGGGCAACCCGTCGTTCTCGAACTTGAGAGCGCCGACGTGATCCACAGCTTCTGGGTGCCGAACCTGTCGGGGAAGATGGACATGATCCCCGGTCGCACCAACCTGCTGCGCATCCAGGCCGACGAGGCAGGACAGTTCGGCGGCGTCTGCGCGGAATATTGCGGCGGGCCCCACGCGCTGATGGGCTTCGTTACCGTGACGCACGATGCGCAGGAATGGCGCGACTGGCGCGAGGCGCGACTGACACGGCTGGAAGCGCCGGCACCCGGTGCGCCGCCTGGCGGAGACGGGATCGCCGCTTCGCTCGATGGCCGCGAGCTGTTCATGGATAGCGGTTGCGGCGCCTGTCACACCGTCGCGGGGACCGAGGCCAACGGCCTCACCGGCCCCGACCTGACCCATCTCGCTTCCCGCCTGTCGCTGGGAGCGGGCATCCTGCCCAACCATCGCGGCACCCTGATCGGCTGGATTGCCGACAGCCAGTCGATCAAGCCCGGAAACCGCATGCCCAGCTACGACCGGCTTTCCGCCGAAGAGCTGACGGCAATCGCCATCTGGCTGGAGCAGCAGCAATGAGCGAAGCGCGGGGGGGACGCGAGCCGCACGATGGCGGCGACCGGCTCATCGCGTCCGAAACCGGTTTCGATCACGATCTCTATCGGCTGTTCCCCGACCACAGCCCCCGGCCCGATGGCGAGGTGGAGGAACTGGAACGGATCTGGGACAACCCCAGGGGCTGGGGACTGCTGACGGTCGTCAACAACAACTACATCGGCTTCTTCTACGTCGCCGCGGCGTTCCTGTTCTTCTTGCTGGCGGGCATCCTGGCGTTGGGCATGCGCGTGCAGCTGGCCGCCCCGTTGCAGGACTTCCTGCCGCAGGAAACCTACAACCAGTTCTTCACCATGCACGGCACGGTGATGATGTTCCTCTTCGCTGTGCCGGCGGTGGAGGCGCTGGGGGTCATGCTGTTGCCGCAGATGCTGGCCGCCCGCGACCTGCCGTTTCCACGCCTGTCTGCCTATGCGTTCTGGGCCTATCTCGTGGGCGGGCTGTGCTTCTTCGCCTCCATCTTCGTGGGGCTCGCGCCCGATGGCGGGTGGTTCATGTATCCGCCGCTCACCTCGATTGCCTACAGTCCCGAGATCAACACCGATTTCTGGCTGCTGGGCATCGGCTTCATCGAGATCAGCGCCATCGCCGGTGCGATCGAGATCATCGTCGGCGTGCTGCGCACGCGTGCGCCCGGCATGACACTTGACCGGATGCCGATGTTCGCCTGGGCCATGCTGGTCTTCGCGGTGATGATCGTGATCGCCTTTCCCAGCGTGATCCTGGGCACCTTGCTTCTGGAACTGGAACGCGCGTTCAACTGGCCGTTCTTCGATCCCACGCGCGGCGGCGACCCTCTGTTGTGGCAGCACCTGTTCTGGTTCTTCGGCCACCCGGAGGTCTACATCATCTTCCTCCCGGCGGCGGGCCTGATGAGCATGATGGTGGCCAGCATCGCGCAGACCCCGCTGGTGGGCTATCGCCTCAACGTCATCGCGCTGGTGGCTACCGGCTTCATCAGCTTCGGCGTGTGGGCGCATCACATGTTCGCCACCGGCATGCCGCGCGTATCGACCGGATACTTCAGCGCCGCGAGCATGGCAGTGAGCCTGCCGGCGGGGATCCAGGTGTTCTGCTGGATAGCCACACTGGCCGTGGGCAGGATACGCTGGTCCACCCCTGCCCTGTTCGTCGTCGGCTCCATCGTCATCTTCACCATGGGCGGCCTCACCGGCGTGATGGTGGCCATGGTGCCGTTCGACTGGCAGGCGCACGACACCTACTTCATCGTCGCTCACCTGCACTACGTGCTGCTTGGCGGCATGGTGTTCCCGATGTTCGCGACGTTCTATCACTGGGTGGGAATGACCAGCCGCAACCCCCTGCCGGAGAAGACCGGAAAATGGGTGTTCTGGCTGATGTTCACCGGCTTGCACGTCACCTTCCTGCCGATGCACCTGACCGGGATGATGGGCATGCCGCGACGGGTCTATACCTACCTGCCCGACCGGGGGCTGGACCTGCTCAACCTGGTATCCACCATCGGCGCCTTCATCATCGCCGCGGGCGTGCTGCTGTTCCTAGTCGATCTCGCCCGGTCCTTCCGCTTCACGACCGATCACGATGCCGGCAACATCTACGGCGGCGGCACACTGGAATGGCTGCCCACGGGAATGTACTCCACCCGCTCGATCCCTCTCGTACGCAGCCGCGAACCGCTGTGGGACGATCCCGACGTCTGCGACGACGTGAAAGAGGGGCGCTATTTCCTGCCCAACAGCGTGACGGGACTGCGCGAAACCGTGATCACCTCGCCCGTCAACGCGGAGCCGCAATACCTGCAGATCATGCCGGGCCCTTCGCCCTGGCCGGTGGCGGCGGCCGTCGGCACGTCCGGCTTCTTCCTGTCGCTGACGATCCAGGGCTATGCTTTCGCCGCCTTCTGCGGAGTGGTGGCCCTGGCCTGCGTGCTGCGCTGGCTGTGGGAAACGGACGTGCCGATCCAGCAGGAGACGGCGGAGATCGGCGCGGGCATAACCGTGCCCATCGCCGTCACCGGCCCTTCCAGCCACTCGTGGTGGGCGCTCAACACCCTGCTGGTCGTCATGGGGATGATCGGCTTCATGGGGCTGTTCAGCTATCTCTATCTCTACGGCATCCATCCCGAAGTCTGGATCGCCGCGCCGCCCATGCTCGAAACGGTCGGGGTGGCGCTGCTGTCGCTGGCCGCGGTCGGGCTCGCCTGGCTCTCGCGCCGTTTCCTCGCCGCGCACCCCAAGGGGGAATTTCCGGGCCAGCTGCCGTGGCTCAGCGCGGCCCTGGGGGCTGGCTGCACGCTCGGCGCCGTCTGGCTCGACTGGACCGGGTGGGAAGCCGCTGGCCTTCTTCCCACCGCGAGCGGGCAGGGGGCGACGGTGTTCGGCATGCTAGCCTACCAGGCCTGCGGCGTTGCCGTGGCGGCGATCATGGCGCTCTACCTCGGCTTTCGCAGCGGGCGCGGACTGCTGACTACGCCAACCAGCGTCACGCTGGATGTGGTGACCCGCTTCATCGGCTATATCGGACTGCAGGGCGCGATCTTCGCGCTCGTCATGCGGCTTTTTCCGGGGTGAGGCGATGGACGAGGACTTTCGCAACCGCACCGACTACCGGACGCTGGCCATGGCGCTTGGCCTGTGGGCGGCGCACTTCGGCCTGCTGTGGGTGGCCAGCAGCGTGTTTCCCGATCAGCCGGCGGCGCGGTGGATCGCGCTGGCGCTTACCCTTGTTGCCGCGGCGGGGCTTTTCTGGCTGTGGCGATGCGCCGGGCGTCCTCCTGTCACCAGCGTGGCGGGGCTGGGCCTGGCGATAGCCGCCGTCGGCATTGCATACGATTTCGCGCCCGCCGTGGTGGGATAGCGGATCAGCCTTCCCCCTCCCCGCCGGAGCCGCAGAAACCGCTCGAACCGACCAGCCCGGCACCCAGCGCCAGCGAGGCGGCGCTCAGTCCCAGGGCTATCAGCATCAGCAGTCCGTCGCGCACCAGGAGCGCCAGCCCGAACGCCGCGATGGCCAGCATCGGTGCGGTACTGGCGAAAGGCAGGAACTCCAGCGGCGGCACCGTGCAGCACAGGATGATGATCGCAACGGCGGCCACGCGCGGCCAGGGTTGCTTGACGAAACGCGGCATCCGCCCGTGAAACCACTTGTCCAGCCTTCGCGCGGTGCCGTTCAGCTTGTCCGCTGCCTTGTGCAGCTTGCTTGCCGAAACGGTGCGGTTCTGGATGAAGCCGGGCAACCAGAGGTGATCCTTGTCGAACAGCATCTGCACCGCCGTCAGGGCGATGATGAGCGCGAGGAAAGTTGGCACGCCCGGAATGCCGCCGATGGGGGTGATCTCGACCAGCGCGGGGATCAGCAGCGTCGGGCCGTAGGACCTGTCTCCGATCGCATCCAGCACGTCGCCGACCGAGACCTTGTCCTCGCTGTCGGCGACTTCGCGCAGACGGTCGAGAATGTCGCAGACGGAATGGACTTCCACGGAAGACATCGCTTTGGTTTCACTGTTCAAATCATTCTCCATTCGCATCGACAGCGCCGATCCGGTGACCAGGCATGATCTCCAGACGCGGCTGCGCCCGCCTGGTGCCCGCGACTAACGGATGATCCGGTCTAGCGAACCGTAGCTTTCGACGATCCGTCCGCGCGGGAAAGACAGCGCGACTATCGCAAGCCCGCCCACGACGCTGACGACGATATGCGCCAGTGAGCCATCATAGAGGAACGGTGCCACCGCCAGCGCCAGCCCGAGCGGGATGAGCGCGAAACGCGCCGCGCGGCACACTTCCGCCGCGGCCACGGCCAGTACCGTGATCACCAGCGAGCCGAGCAGGTGATCGGCGTCGGCCAGCGTGCCTTGCGCTCCCAGCGTGAGACGAGTGAAGAGGAACGACAGGCCGATGGCGCCGGCCAGCCAAAGGTTCCACGGAAGGTTGACCGCGCCCGCCCACATTTCCTTCATTATCGTCATGGGACGGCGTTCGAATTCGTGTTCTACCGGCGTGAGGCGGTCGCCCTCGTCGGTGTCGCCGAAGAGCACGACGCGCAGCAGGCTTTTCCCTGCCTTCACCCGGCGACGGATGAAGCTCATGCTCGCGGCCAGTTCGTCCACCGAATAGGGGATCTGGATCAGCATCGCCGCTGCGCCGATCAGGGCCAGCGTGCTCCACGTGCCGATCACGATGGGCTGGATGATGATGAAGCCGATGGAAACGATGCCTAGCGGCACGATCATCAGTCCGAAGGCCAGCACCAGCCACGGCATGGTGCGCCAGCGCGCCCTGCTGCCGACGATGCCGGTCAGGATTTCGAGCATGTAGGTATATGCGCCCACGGCGGCATCGGGGACCGGCCAGGCCTCGGAGACGCTGGAAGTGATGATTTCCTCGGTGCCGTTCTGGGGGTCCGTGGCGGAGCCTGCAAAGAACGGCTCCCACACGCCATCGACGTGGCCCATCTGGTAGGCTGCGAGATAGCGCGAGAACAGCAGGCCGACGATGGCGAGAGCGATGATCGGCAGGCGCTGGGTCCAGGATGAAGGGTTGAAGCTCCATCCCGGCGGTATCTCGGGCTCTCGTCGTCGTGCGATGATGGCCGTTCCCACCTCCGGCTTTGCGGCGATAGCCATGCCGAAAACCAGCGCGCCGACGAGCGTATCCGAAAGGTAAGCAGCGGCGTTCGGCGTGACGAACACCACGGGCAGCGCCATCACCACCATCCCGATGCCCGCCGACAGCCATCGCGCGATGGCCAGTCGCCAGCTGAGCGACGCGATGGCCGTCACCAGCAGCGCCGCGCCGGCAGCGACCTCGGCCCAGGCATAGAGCGGATCGTCGATCCCGATCAGAGGTGGCTGGGTCATCAGCCAGAAGGCGAGCGCGATGTTGACGAAATGGGTCCAGCGGCTGGCCCGGTGCTGGGCGATGCGCGTCGCCTCTATGTCCTCGCGCAGCGCCTCGGGCTGCTCCACGTCTTCATCCTGCGCATCCTGCAGCCAGTGCGGCGGCGTTATGCCGTTGCGCTCGTACCAGGCGACCGGATCGCGCTTCAGATTGGCCACCATCGCCGGGAGTTCGTCTTCCAGCCGGTGCCGGGGACGCCAGCCGAGCCAGTCTTCAGCGCGCTTGATGTCGAGGGCGTAGTGATCGTCCGCCATGGAGATCATGAACGGCTGGATGAACGGCTTCTCGCCCTGGTCGATGGCATCGGGAACGATCGGTTCGGCTGCATTCTGCGCGGCGGCGCCGACCTTGGCGACAGGTGCGGGCAGCTTGATGGTTTCCCATTCGCTCGCCCCGTGGATCAGTTCGCCGATCCGGTCCTGCAAGGTGTCGTATCCCGGAGCGAACGGCTCTCCGACGAGGATCTCGGCATCGGGTGGCAGCGTGCCGCGCCGCCCCACCGTGCGCCGCATAGCATCGACCATGTCGTCGCGGTGAAGCATCGCCTGCCCGGCATTCAGGGGCCCGGAGTAGAAGTGGGATTGCGGACTGCGCTCGTAGATCCTGGCGATCTGGTGGGACAGCGTAGGAACGGCGCTCTCGCTGTCGTAAATGCCGGCAAGGCGCAGGATGGCATAGGGCATCTGCGCCTCGGCCCGGATCAGGTCCTCCACCTTCTTCTTGGACTTGGGGTATTCCCAGCGCGGATCGAACGGGGTCTGCTCGTCGATCCGCTCGCCCGGATCCTGCGGCTCGTGCACCAGCATGGTGCTGGCGTAGATGAAGCGCTCTACCTCGAACCCTTCCAGCGCATTCAGCAGGTTGCGCGTTCCTTCGACGTTGACCTGATCGTACAGCGGGCTGGGCTCGCCGGAAAAGTCGAAGAACGCGACCAGGTGGATGACCGCGGCCACCTTGCGCCCGTGCTCGTCGCCGATCTTCTCGAGCGCGGTTTTCATCGACTGGGGAGAGGTGATGTCGATCTCGACGATGGGCGGCCCGCCCTCGTGATCCATGTCGCGGTCGAGCCCCACGACGGTAAAATCCTCGGAAAACGCCTTGCCCAGTGAACGGCCGATGTTGCCGTCCGCTCCGGTGATGAGGAGCAGGGGCTTGGCCTCGCGTGCGTCGGTTTCTTGCCTGTCGCCCAACAACTGCACTCCCATGCTGTTCACTAGGTCAATCGCCTGCGCGCCGAAGTGTTTCAAAGTTTGCGGAACTATTGGCCGCATGGTTCGCTCGGCAAACATGACCGAGATCGGCAAGCGACGCTGGACCATGGCGGAATTATGCATTCCGCCTGCGAGCGTATCCGCGGCCGACGTTCCGATCGTCGACCAGCAGGTGCGGCTCGATTCCCGGCGCAGCGAGCGCGCGCTGCTTTCATCAATGGCGTTAGGGGCATGAGTGCCGATCTCACAGGGCGCGCGGCGCTGGTCACGGGCGGCGACAGCGGCATCGGAGAGGCGATTTCGCGCGAACTGGCGGCGCGCGGCGCCGATGTCGCGATCAACTGGCACAGCGATTCCGGACCGGCCGAAAAGCTGGCGGACGAAATATCGCGCGGCGGCACGAAGGCTTTCGGCATCGGCGGCGACGTTTCCAGCGAGGACGATGCCACGCGCCTCGTGGAGGAGACCGTCGCGCGCTTCGGACGGATCGACATCCTCGTCTCGAACGCGGGCATCCAGATCGATGCACCGGCGCTGGAAATGAAGGCGGATGAGTTCCGCAAGGTCATCGACGTGAACCTCACAGGGCAATTCCTGGTGGCGCGCGCGGCGGCGCGGCACTTCGTCGATCAGGGCATCGGCGAGGGTCGTCGCAATGCCGGCGTCATCGTTTGCATGAGCTCGGTTCACGATGTCGTGCCCTGGGCGGGCCACGTCAATTATGCCGCCGCCAAGGGCGGCGTGGACATGCTGATGAAGACGCTGGCGCAGGAATTCGCCGCGCACCGCATCCGCGTGGTCGGCATCGCGCCGGGCGCGATCAAGACCGACATCAATCGCGAGGTTTGGAGCGACGAGGAACAGGCGGAAAAGCTTCTCGAACTGATCCCCTACGGCCGGCTCGGCGAGGTCGAGGACGTGGCAAAGCCGGTCGGCTGGCTATGCAGTGACGAGGCGGACTACGTTACCGGAACGACGCTCTACATCGACGGCGGGATGACACTTTATCCCGGGTTCATCGGCAACGGGTGATCGCTCAGCCCGCCGAACGGTGCGGAACGTCCGCGGCCGGGCCATCGTCGGCGATCATGTCCTCAAGCCCACCAAGGCGGAACCAGCGATAGCCGTACGGCTCCAGCACCAGGTCGAAGCTGCCATCCTCGCCTGGCGGAATGGCGCGGTTGCTCTGCAAGCATACCAGTGCACGTCCCCCGTCCTCGCCATCGTCCAGCGAGACGGCGAACTCCACCTTCCGGTCGGAGACATTGTGCGCGAACACGGAAATTCGGCCTTCGTGCCGGTAGAGCATGGCCAGGATGTGGCTTTCCGTATCGAGGATGGAGAAGCTGCCGTGGCCGATCTCGGTCAGTTCCTTGCGCATCCTCAGCATACGCTCGGTCCAGCGCAGGAAGGAGCTCTCGCTTGCGCGCTGCATGGCCACGTTCACCTTGCGATAGCCGTAGGGCCCATGGTCGATAACCGGACGAACCGGCTCGTCGCACACGGTGAAACCGGCGTTCTTCTCCGCCGACCACTGCATCGGCGTGCGCGCCGCTTCGCGTTCGGGCAGCGAGAGATCCTCCCCCATGCCGATCTCGTCGCCGTAGCGGATGACAGGCGTGCCCGGCATTGTCAGCATCAGCGAATAGGCCAGTTCCAGTTTCGCCCGGCTGCCGCCGAGCATGGGCGCCAGGCGACGGCGGATGCCACGCTCGTAAAGCTGCATGTCCTCCTCCGGCCCGAAGGCGGCGAAGACGGCCTCTTTCTGCTCCTTGGGCAGCCTTCCGATATCCAGTTCGTCGTGGTTGCGAAGGAAATGCGCCCACTGCGCCGTGCCGGGCACGTCGCGCGATTCTTCAAGCTTCTCCCGCAGCGGAAGGGTGTCGGCGCTGGCCAGCGCGTAGAACAGCGTCTGGTTGACCGGGAAGTTGAACATCATCTGCAATCGGTCGCCCGCCTCGCCGAAGTAGCGCAGGCAATCCTGCGGCGGGATGTTGGCTTCCGCCAGGAACACCGCGTCGCCTTTTCGCCACTGGGCGAACTCGCGCAGCCGCCGCAGGAAGCCGAAGGCCGGTTCCGGGTCCTTCACGTTGATGCCGTTCTCCGCGATCAGGAATGGCACGGCGTCCACGCGGAAACCCGATATGCCCAGTTCCAGCCAGAAGCCGACGATCTTGAGCAATTCGGCCCGCACCGCCGGGTTGGCGAGGTTCAGGTCGGGCTGGAAGTCGTAGAACTTGTGAAAGTAGTAAGCCTGCGCATGGCGGTTCCACGTCCAGGTGGTCTCCTGCACTCCGGGGAATATCATGCCCTCGTCGGCGTCTTCGGGCCGTTCCTTCGACCAGATGTAGAAATCGCGGTACTTGCTTTCCTTGTCGGCAATCGCCGCCTGGAACCAGGGATGGTCGATGGAGGTGTGGTTGAGCACGAGGTCCATCATCACGCGGATGCCGCGCTGACGGCACGCCTGCGTCAACTCCACGAAATCGCCCAGCGTGCCGTAGCGCGGATCGACACCGTAATAGTCGGCCACGTCGTATCCGTGATCGCGGCGCGGAGAGGGATGGAAAGGCATGAGCCATATGGCCGACACGCCCAGGCCCTGGAGATAATCCACCCTGTCCAGCAGACCGGCAAAGTCGCCCACGCCGTCGCCGTTCGAATCGAGATAACTGTCGAGCGAAAGCGAGTAGATGACGGCGTTCTTGTACCAGCGGTCTTCGATCATGAGCGGTTTTCCTCGGCCCGCACGATGACGCCTTCGCCGGGTCGGAGATCGAGGGTGGCGGCGTCTCTCCTGCGCAGGTCGCCATCTTCCTCGGAGGAAAAGACGATACTGCCATTGCGGTAGGGTTGGGGAAGCAGCGGGCCGGGGGCGGCGTCCCCGGAAAAGTTCAGCACCACGGCCAGTCGTTCGCCCTCGTGCACCCGCTCGTATGCGAAAACCGCGTCGTCCACATGGATCTCGCGATATGTCCCGCGCCGCAAGGCCGGCTCTTCCTTTCTGAAGGCGAGCAGGCGTTTGTAGAGACGCAGCAGGGAACCCGGCTCCTCGTCGAGCTCCGCGACATTGCGATCGCGCCAGTCCTGCGACAACGGCAGCCAGGGTTCGGCTTCGGAAAAGCCCGCGTTTTCCTCGCTCGACCATTGCATCGGCGTGCGCGCCTTGTCCCTGTTGAAGCTGCTGTCCGGTTCCTGCCTGGCCCAGGGATCCTGAATGCGATCGGGGGGAATCTCGACGTCGGCCAGGCCGATCTCGTCACCATAGTAGAGCGTCGGCGTGCCGCGCAGGGTAAGCAGCAGCATCGCGGCGATCCGGGCCTGACGCAAGCCCGTCCGCGCGGCAATGCGTGGCTGGTCGTGATTGCTCAGCACCCAGTTCGGCCAGCCCTCTTCGGGCAGCGCCGCTTCGTATTCGGTTACGAGGGCGGCGATTTTCTCCGGCTTCCACGGGCATTGCAGCAACTGGAAATTGAACGGCAAGTGCACACCGCTCTCGCCGCTCTCGCCATAATATCGAACCATCCGTTCGAGCGGCAGGTAGATTTCCCCGATCAGCAGCCGGTTGTCGTACTCCTCGATCACGTCGCGCATCTGCGCCACGAGATCGTGGATTTCTGGCTGATCCGCCGAATGTATCTGTAGGTTCTTCTCGATCTCCGGCTGGCCGGGGCGGTATTCGGGATTGGGAGGGTTATCGCGGAACCGGGCATCCTTGATGAGGTGCCAGATCACGTCGACACGGAAGCCGTCCACTCCCTTGTCCATCCAGAACCGCAGGATGTCGAACATGGCGGTGCGAACCTCGGGATTGCGCCAGTTGAGATCGGGCTGCGAGGCGAGGAACGCGTGGTAGTAGTACTGCCCGGTCCCCTCGTCGAACTCCCATGCGGACCCGCCGAAATTGCTGATCCAGTTGTTCGGCGGTCCGCCATCGGGGCCCGGATCCTTCCAGATGTACCAGTCGCGCTTGGCATTGCTCCGCGAGCTTCGGCTCTCTTCGAACCACGCGTGCCTGTCTGACGTGTGATTGGGAACGAAGTCGAGCAGCAGCTTCAATCCGTGCGAATGCGCCGCGTCCAGCAACCTGTCGAAATCGTCCATCGACCCGAACAGCGGATCGATGCTGCGATAGTCCGCCACGTCGTATCCGAAGTCTTTCATCGGCGAGGCGAAAATCGGCGAAAGCCAGACGCAGTCGACGCCGAGCCGAGCAACGTAGGAAAGCCGGGAAAGAATACCGGGCAGATCGCCGACCCCGTCCGAATCGCTGTCCTGAAATGAGCGCGGATAGACCTGGTAGATGGTCTCATCGCGCCACCAGGCCGGTTCTCGACGGAAACTTCCCATTCCCATGCAATGGCAGATTTCCAGCAATGTTCCGCTGCCTGGCGCGGCTGCCCACCCTTTTCCGGGTTCCCGAGACGCGCACACCGGCTGCCTCACGAAGAGTCAGGCGGGACCCAAGCACTCGGTTCAGTGACGAGAGTATCGGCGATACAGCACGCATGCACCGGAAGGCCGGGTCAGGTCAGGAGCTGAACCCCGCGAAACCGCGCCATTGCCGGGACGGCCTCCGCTCGGAGACCTTTTCCGGTTCGCTCTGGGGGTGATTGGTGCGGTCGAGAAGACTCGAACTTCCACGGCCTTTCGGCCACAACGACCTCAACGTTGCGCGTCTACCAGTTCCGCCACGACCGCACATCGATAGGAGGGGATGACCATCTGCCCGCCCCGGGTAGGAGCGCGCCCCTAGCAAAGAGGTTATCGCGCTGCAAGCAGTCAATGGAGGGCGACCGCAATGGCCTTGCGCTACTCCGGTTTCCAGCCGAATTCGGCGAAGCGCGCGCGGCGGGGAATATCGGTCACCGCCTCGTTGATGGTAACCGTTTCGCCCGGTGCCAGCTCCCGCTGCGGCGGGGGCACTTCCCAGCTGTAGACGATTGCATCGCGGGCATCGCGCAGCACGATCAGGATCGTGGGTATGGTGCGGGTCTGGGTGCCGATGTTGGTGATGCGGCCGCTTGCGCCGAAGAACTCCGTGCCATTGGGCAAGGTCCGCCGCTCCTGCTCTTCCGGCGGGAATTCCAGCTGCAGGTCCGGCTGATCGGCGGCGAAGGTGGGGCGCTCCACCGGGACCCAGTCGGGCAGGCCCCAGTAGCTGACCGCGAATATCAGTCCCGACACCACGATGGCGAAGATCGCCGCGGCCCAGGTCCACATCTTCAGCGGATTGCGGCGGGGGCGGAACGGCGGCTCGGAATCGAAGGGAGACTGCTCATCCTCGTCGGACTGCGAGCCGTAGCCATGCGCATCCACGGCCGGGGGCGGGGCTACCTCGTCGTCCTGCTCCATCGGCGGAGGATCGGGGATCGGATCGTGCTCGGCTTCCGCTTCCGCTTCCGCTTCCGTTTCGGGCTCCGCCGCATCTTCGTAGTCGGCTTCGTGTTCGGGTGACGCGGCTGGCTCTTCATCCAGAACGGGTTGGCGCGCGGCCGGAGCCTCCGCGTCGGCCCGCGCGGCCGCGGCGTCCCTGATGTTGAAGGACATCGCGACCTTGGGCGACGGATTGTGAAGCCGGGCCCCGCGTTCCCCGGTCACGGCATTGCGCATGTCCTGTCCCGGTGCCGACGGCTGCGAAGCCTGTGCGGGAGGAGGTGGCGGCGGAGGGGGCGGTGGCGGTGGCGGTGGCGGTGGCGGTGGCGGTGGCGGTGGCGCCGCTTCAACAGCTTTCGCCGGCGCGGCCACATGCGGCCCTTCCTGGAACCAGCTGTGGCGGCACTTCGCGCAGCGCACGGTGCGGCCGTCCACGCCAACGGCGGTATCGGGCACGACATAGCGCGTCGAGCAGGCGGGGCATTGCAAGATCATCGAACTGGCCGAACTCTACGCCTACGGGGGACGCGCGGGCAAGCGCACGAAGGGGCACATCGATGCGGTTGCGCCTTTTTTCCACAAGCGCCAGCGCTTATATCCGCGCGAATGCCCGCAAGGCCCTTTCCCGCGCCCATCGGAGGCCCTAGCAACCGGCCATGAGCGGGAGCGAAGATTCCATTGTCCAGTTCGATAATGTCGGGCTGCGCTACGGCACCGATCGCGAGGTGCTGAGCGACATTTCGTTCACGCTCTATCCTGGCAGCTTCTATTTCCTCACCGGTGCCAGCGGCGCGGGCAAGACTTCCATGCTCAAGCTGCTCTATCTCGCGCAGCGGCCCACGCGCGGGGCAATCCGCATGTTCGGGCACGACCTGATCACCCAGCCGCGCCTTGCCCTGCCCGATTTCCGCCGCCGGATCGGCACCGTGTTCCAGGATTTCCGCCTGATCCCCCACCTCACCGCCTTCGACAACGTGGCCTTGCCGCTGCGCATCTCGGGCATGAGCGAAAGTGCCATCCAGAAGCCCGTGTCGGACATGCTGGAATGGGTCGGGCTGGAGCACCGGATCGACGCACGCCCAGCCACGCTTTCGGGCGGCGAGCAGCAGCGCGTGGCCATTGCCCGCGCCGTCATCGCGCGGCCGGAAATCCTGGTGGCGGACGAGCCGACCGGCAACGTCGATCCTGACATGGCGGTAAAGCTGCTGCGGCTGTTCGAGGCGCTTAACCGCCTTGGCACCACCGTCGTGGTCGCGACCCACGATGTGCACCTTTTGCGCAAGGTGCCGGATTCGCTGATCATGCGGCTGGACAAGGGCACCCTGTCCGATCCCACCGGCGCGCTGCGCTATCCGCCCAGGCGCGAGATCGTTGGCCGTACGGGGCCCACGGGCAGGCAGGAGGCGCGCGGCTGATGGGGCTTGGTCCGCTCATCCGGCGCGGCACTCCGCGTTTCGGCAGCGAGAGCGCGCGCATGCTGCCGCAGGCGCGCATCGCCGGCCCGATGCCGTGGGTGATCGCCATCATGATCGCGCTCACGGTGATGGCCGCGGGCGCGGGTCTCGCCCTCAACAATGTGGCCGCCAATGCCCGGGCCGAGATATCGGGCGGCATTACCGTGCAGATCGTGCAGGGTGCCCCGGCAGCGCGCGAGCGCGAGGCCCGGCGCGCGCTGGCCTTCTTTACCGGGCGCGAAGACGTGGCCTCGGTGCGCCGCGTTCCGGACGAGGAACTCGCGGCCCTGCTGGAACCGTGGCTGGGTGACGCGGTGCACGAGGAGGACGCCGTGCCGACGCCCGCGCTTATCGATATCCGGCTGAGCGGTCCCGTTACCGCCGAACGGCTGCGCGCCCTGCGCACAGAGCTAGTGGCCCAGGTGCCGTCCGCCCGGCTCGACGCGCAGGCCGGATGGCTCGGCCCGGTGTTCGATGCGATCCGCTCCATGCAGTACCTCGCCATCGGCCTTGTCGTGCTGCTGGCGGCGACGAGCGTCGCGGCGGTCTGGCTGGCGGCACGCAGCGCGCTCGGCTCCAATCGCGACACCATTGAAGTGATCCACCACCTTGGCGGCACGGACGGCCAGATCGCCCGCATCTTCCAGCGTTCGATCGGCATCGATGCCGCGCTTGGCGGTGCCGCGGGGCTGGCGCTGGGGCTCGGCGCGATCCTGCTTCTTGGACGGCAATTCTCCGAACTGGGATCCGGCATGGTTGCAGGCGGCGCACTTTCGCCGCCGGACTGGCTGGCCATCGCCGCCGTGCCGCTGATGGGCGTGGCACTCGCCATGCTGACCGCCCGCCTGACTGTGGTGGCCGCCCTGAGAAGAATGCTATGACCGCCCGCCGTATTCTCGCCATTCCGCTGATCGCCTGGGCCCTGGGCTTCATCTGGTTCGCCGTCGCCCTGCCGCAACCCGCTGCGCAGGCCCGCACCGATGCCATCGTCGTGCCCACCGGCAGCGGCGGCCGGATAGAGCGCGGACTGGACATGCTGCAGGCGGGCGCGGCGCAGCAGATGCTGGTGACAGGCGTCGATGCGAGCGTGCAGCCGGACGAGTTCGTGGCGCAGTTCGCGGTGCCGACCCGGGTGATGGACTGCTGCGTTACCCTGGGTTTCTCGGCCCTCGATACGCGTGGCAACGCGCGCGAGACCGCCGAATGGCTGGATGAACGCGGCTATACCTCGCTGCGGCTGGTGACGGCGGACTGGCACATGCGCCGCGCGGCCCTGGAACTGCAGGACCAGCTGCCGGAGGGGATCGACGTGCTGCGCGATGCCGTGCGGTCGGAACCCAGCCTGTGGACGCTGTTCCTGGAATATCACAAGTTCATCGCTGTCTGGATTCTGCAGGCCCTGGAGTGATCTATCTTCGCAACATCGCGTTCTACCTGGTCTTCTACGGGGGCTCGATCGGTCTGGTGATCGCAGCCGTGGTGGCGGCCCGCATCGCGCCGGGCCGGGTTCGCGGCATCTGCGACGCGTGGTCCGCGCTGCACCACTGGGCCTGCGAACGGCTGCTGGGCATCCGCATCGTCGAAACCGGTGAAAGACCCGACCGCCAGTGCTTCTATGCCATCAAGCACGAGAGCTTCTTCGAGGCCATCGGCATCCCTCACCTGTTCGACCACCCGGCGCTGTTCGCCAAGCAGGAACTGTTCGACATTCCCGGCTGGGGCCGCGCCGCGCGTCGCTTTGGCGCCATTCCGGTGAAGCGCGAGGAAGGGGCCAGGGCGCTGAGAACCATGATTCGCGAGGCGCGCCCCTACGTCGAGGATGGCCGGCCTATCGTGATTTTCCCCGAAGGCACCCGCGTGCCCCACGGTACGCACCCGCCGCTGGGGGCTGGCTTTGCCGCGCTCTACAAGCTGCTGGACCTGCCGGTGGTGCCGGTGGCGGTGGACAGCGGACCCCTGTATCACCACCTGTGGAAGCGCGCCGGCACGATCACGATCCATTTCGGGGAGCCGATAGAACCCGGCCTTCCGCGCAAGGAAATCGAGGCCCGCACGCATGCTGGACTGAACAGGCTGAACGAGCATCGCGGGGTGGAGCGCGTTCCGCCGGCGGAGACGCCCTAGCCTTCGATTGCGGCGACCACGCCCGCCAGCCATTCCCGCGCGTCCGCCCGGTCGCCGATATCGGCGACGAATTCCTGGCCGCGCGCAACGCTCTGCAGGCGGCCGCATTCCCGCCACCGATCCGCGCGGTGGTGATAGGAGAGGCCTGTCTCGTGCAGCCAGCGGGGCACGTTCCACAAGCTGGGCGGCCCCTCGGGCACGGTCAGGCGCAATGCCTCGCTAGCCTGCGAGGCAACACGCCCTGCCCCTTCGTACAGCGTGTCGTTCTTCGCGTGCAGACCGATCGCATGCGGCATTCCCAGCTCCGCCAGCTGCGCAAGGCGATCGGCGAGAGCATCGTCCAGCCGCAGGACTTCCTCGATCCGCAGAAAGCCGAACAGCCGGTGGTGCGGGCGTTCCTCTTCCGCGCAGAACAGCCCGAAGAACAGGAAGATGTCGCCGATGCCCACGCCCTGCCGCTCGAGGTGGGTCTGTGCGGCTCCGCACTGGCCAAGCATGGCGCGTCCGCCGGGAAGGAACATGGGATCGTGGTGGCACAGGTCGTCCGCACCCAGCCTGCCGCGGCTGGCCTGCGCGGCGTGATCCCCCAGATCGAGGTCGCCATAGGTCGTGCGGGAAGGCCCGCTGCCGGCGGGAATCGGCAGGCTCATCGGCCGCCCTTCGACGATGGGCGAAGGCCCGCCACCGGCAGAAGTGTCGAAACCTTTGCGACTGAAGACCATTCTCATGACTCGCCCCTAGCCGCTGGCACGCTTCCGCCCCAGCCCGACTTTGCTTGATAACCTTGGAAACCAAGTCCATGTCCCACCCGATGGCCCTAGACAGAACCGCGCTCAGAAACGCTTACCGCCAGGACGAGGATGCCTGCGTCGCCCAACGCATGGAGCAGGCCTCCGTCGTGACGCAACTGCACGACAAGTCTGCCGATATTGCCGCCAAGCTGATCAAGGAGGCGCGAAAACGCGAGAGCACCGGGCTGGACGCCTTCCTGCACAATTACGGCCTCAACACCGATGAAGGCATTGCCCTGATGTGCCTGGCCGAAGCGCTGCTACGCGTGCCGGACGAGGAAACCGCCGACGCGCTGATTCGCGACAAGATCTCCACGCAGGACTGGGCCGAGCACATCGGCGAAAGCGGCAGCGTGTTCGTGAACGCGGCGACATTCTCGCTGATGCTGACAGGTGAAGTGCTGCGTGGCAGCAAGAGCCAGGAAAAGGGCCTCGCCAACGCGCTGCGCCGGGCGACGGGCCGGATGGGCGAGCCGGTGATCCGCAACGCCACCTGGCAGGCCATGCGCATCATCGGCGGGCAGTTCGTCTATGCCCGCACGATCGAGGAAGCCATGGGCCGCGCAAAGCCGGAAAAGAAGCGCGGGCTGACCCACAGCTTCGACATGCTGGGCGAGGCGGCGATGACCTTCCCCGATGCCGAACGCTACAGGAAGGCCTATGCCGACGCCATCGATCGGCTGGCCAGGGAACCGGGCGACATCCACACCGGCCCCGGCATCTCGGTGAAGCTCTCCGCGCTGTATCCGAAGTACGACTTCTTTCATGCAGAGGCCGCGCGCGAGGCGATCGTGCCGATCGTGCGCGAACTGGCCGTGCAGGCGCGCGATGCCAACATCCATTTCACCGTCGATGCCGAAGAGGCCGAGCGGCTGGAGCTCAGCCTCGACATCATCGAAGAGCTGATGGCCGATGACGATCTGTTCGACAACGGCACCGAGGATGGCTGGGAAGGCTTTGGCCTCGCCATCCAGGCCTACCAGAAACGCGGCCTGCCCCTGTGCAAGTGGATCGCCAAGCTGGCCCGGCGGCACGAACGCAAGCTGTTCGTGCGACTGGTGAAGGGCGCCTACTGGGATGCCGAGATCAAGCTGAGCCAGGTGGGCGGGCATGTCGACTACCCGGTCTTCACCCGCAAGATCGGCACCGACGTGTCGTTCCTCGCCTGCGCCGCCGAACTGCTGAAGGCGGAGGATTCGATCTTCCCCGCCTTCGCCACGCACAACGCCTATACCATCGGCGCGATCAAGGCGATGGCGGGCGACACTCCATTCGAATTCCAGCGCCTGCACGGCATGGGAGAGGATGTCTACGGCGCGCTCGGCCGGATGGAGGGCGACAACAAGACCCCCGTGCGCATCTACGCGCCTGTCGGCGGGCACAAGGAACTGCTCGCCTATCTCGTGCGCCGCCTGCTGGAAAACGGCGCCAACAGCTCCTTCGTCAACCGCATGGCAGATGCCGAGGTGCCGGTGGAGGAACTCACCACCAACCCGGTGGCAGACATTGCCGCGATGCAGCCCTACCGCAATCCCGCGATCCCGTTGCCGCGCGACATCTATCCCAATCGTCGCAATTCCAAGGGCGTCGATCTCGCCCACCCGCCCGAGCTGGAGGAACTGCGAGAGCAGCTGGCCTACTGGCGGCAGGACCACCCCGTGGCCCGCCCCACCCTGATGGCCAACGTCGAGCACGAGAAGCAGGAAGTCTACGCGCCCCAGTCGGGCAAGGTCGTGGGCCACCAGGTCATGGCGAGCGAACGCGACGTCGACCTGGCGCTGGCCCGCGCCACCGCCGCGCAACCGATGTGGGATGCCCTGGGCGGCCAGAAGCGCGCCGATCTGCTGATCAAGGCGTCGGACCTGCTGGAAGACAACATGGCCCGGTTCATGGACCTGTGCCGCCGCGAGGCCGGCAAGACCATGATGGACGGCGTGCTGGAAGTGCGCGAGGCGGTGGACTTCCTGCGCTATTACGCGTGCGAGGCCCGCATGCTGTTCGGCGCTCCGCAGCCGCTTCCCGGCCCCACCGGCGAACAGAACCTGCTGCGCCTGCACGGGCGCGGCGTTTTCGCCACCATCTCGCCGTGGAACTTCCCGCTGGCGATCTTCATGGGTCCGGCCGCCGCCGCGCTGGCCGCGGGGAACACCGTGGTCGCCAAGCCGGCGGAGCAGACCCCGCTGATCGCGGCGCTGGCCATCGACCTGTGCCACCAGGCGGGCATTCCCAAGGACGTGCTGCAATTGTTGCCGGGTGACGGCAAGGTGGGCGCGGCGCTTACCTCCGATCCGCGCGTGACGGGCGTTGCCTTCACCGGCTCCACCGCCACGGCCCACGCCATCAACCGCTCGCTCGCCGCGCGCGAGGGAGCCATCGGCACGCTGATCGCGGAGACCGGCGGCATGAACGCGATGATCGTCGATTCCAGTGCCCTGCCCGAACAGGTGACGCGCGATGTCGTGGCCTCGGCGTTCCAGAGCGCGGGCCAGCGCTGTTCCGCCCTGCGCGTGCTCTACCTGCAGGAGGACGTGGCCGACGAGATGCTGGAAATGATCAAGGGTGCCTTCAAGGCGCAGGTGATCGGCGATCCGGCCAACCTCGAGACCGACATCGGCCCCGTGATCGATGCCGAGGCGCGCGAGAAGCTGCAGGACCACGTGGCCGAGATGATCGAGGCGGGCTTCCCCGTCTGGCGACGCTCGATGCCGACCGACTGCGAGCAGGGCAATTTCTTCTCGCCCACCATCATCGAGATCGGTTCGATCCTCGATCTCGACGAGGAGCAGTTCGGCCCCATCCTGCATGTCTGCCGCTATCCGGCAGGTGGCCTTGGCAAGGTGCTGGATGACATCAATTCCACCCGTTACGGCCTGACTCTTGGCCTCCATAGCCGCATCGACGAGACGCGGCACTTCGTGGAAGCGCGCGCCAAGGTCGGCAACTTCTACGTCAACCGCAACCAGATCGGCGCGGTCGTCGGCAGCCAGCCGTTCGGCGGCGAGGGCCTGTCGGGTACCGGCCCCAAGGCCGGCGGCCCGCACTACGTGACGCGCTTCGCGACGGAGCGGGTGACGACGATCGACACCACTGCGGCGGGCGGCAACGCGAGCTTGCTGGCGGGCGGCTGAGCCAACATGTTCCACGCCGGGCCGGTGCAGACCGGACACGGCGTGGAAGTGGTCGCTGTCAGGCGACGCGAGGCCCTATCACAACGGTGTCCACCTTGGCATTCTCCAGCACAGACATTGCCTGGCTGCCGATGGTGGCATGCCGGAAGCCGGTCTCACCTTGAGAGCCGACCGCGACGAGATCGATACCTTCGCTCTCGACTAGCTGGTTCACCGCCTGGCACAGGCTGCCTTTGATGACATGCGCGATAGTTCTGGAGGTAACCGCATCTGGCAGGTCGTCCAGCACCGCTTCCAGCCGCGCCTTCGCCTCTTTCTCGATCTCCTCCGCGACATATGAAGCCTTGTTCCAGGCCTCGAAGGGCACGGAGTAGGCGTGCAGCAGGGATATCCGCGCTCGCGGGAATTTTGCGGCCACCCAGTCGAGAGCCTCCCGCGATGGATCGGAGAAATCGGTCGCCACCAGGATCTTGCCATAGGATTCGCGGGGCCTCGCCTTCACCACGATCACCGGCTTGCTTGTGCCCCGGATCACCCGGTCGACGGCAGTCCCGAGAAAATAGTCTCCGACTGAATTGTACCGCGCGACGCCCAGCACGATCATCGCGACATCGTGTTCCTCGGCATGCCTGGCGATGGCAGCCGGGACCGAACCTTCGGGATAGGCGAAACTGACTTCGACGCCGGTTTCGGGCACGACTGCGCGCATGGCGCGGTCCAGCGCAGGCCGGTCGACTGTGCTTCCGGGCGCGTACTCTACGGCGTGGATCAGTTCGACAGGATTTCCGAGCTCCTCTGCGAGCATGATTGCCCGATCCACAGCCCTGTCCGCCCGCGCCGAGAAATCGGTCGCCGCCACTATCGGTCCATCCATCTTTGCACCTCGTCTGATCCCCACATTCCTAAATGTCGGTACATCGGCACAGAGCGTCAAGCTCAATCGGGCCGCGTTCGCTACACGGCAACCCTGCGTGAGAACGCACTGCAGGGGGATATGTCCGACACGATACTTGCCCCGACCCGCCACTTCGGGAATCCCTCATCCATGGCAATTCTTTCCGACAAGTGGATTCGCGAGGCCGCGCAGACCAAGGGCATGATCGAGCCTTTCGTGGAAGCGCAGAAGCGCGACGGGTGTATCTCCTACGGCCTTTCCAGCTTTGGCTACGACGCGCGCGTGGCGGACGAGTTCAAGATCTTCACCAACGTCAATTCCGCCGTGGTCGACCCCAAGAACTTCGACGGCGACAGCCTGGTCGACCGCAAGACCGACGTCTGCATCATCCCGCCCAACTCCTTCGCCCTCGCGCGCACGGTGGAATATTTCCGCATTCCGGAAGACGTGCTGGTGATCTGCCTTGGCAAGAGCACCTATGCACGATGCGGCATCATCGTGAACGTCACCCCGCTGGAGCCGGGCTGGGAAGGCCACGTCACGCTGGAATTTTCCAACACCACGCCGCTGCCCGCCAAGATCTACGCCAACGAGGGCGCGTGCCAGTTCCTGTTCCTGCAGGGCAATGAACGGCCCGAGGTCACCTATGCCGACCGCGCGGGCAAGTACATGGGTCAGCGCGGGGTGACGCTGCCGCGATTGTGACGTAATCCTTCCGCGAAAGGGAGGATGCAATGCCGACAAACGAAGACCTGCTGGCCCGGATCGAGGCGCTGGAAGCGCGCGCGCAGGCGGCGGAGGACTACCGCGACCTCGTCAACCTGCAGGGCGCCTACGGCTACTATGTCGACAAGGGATTGTGGGACAAGGCGGCCGACCTGTTCGCCCGCGACGGCACGCTGGAGATCGCCGGACGCGGCGTCTACGTGGGTCAGGACCGCGTGCGCGAATACCTGCATCGCCTGCCCGAATACCGCGACGGGGTGATATTCAACCACATGCAGTTGCAGCCCGTGCTTCACATCGACAGCGCGGCCGGCGCCGCGAAAGGTCGCTGGCGCACGCTGATGATGGTGGGCATCATGGACGACGAGGTGGGCCGCTGGGGCGAGGCGACCTACGAGAACACTTACGTGCGCGAGGACGGGCGCTGGCGCATCGCGTCCCTGCACGGCATCATCAACTTCTATTGCGAATACGACGAGGGCTGGCATCGCGGCGGCGTACCGCTGCTGCGCTCCACCGAAGGGGTACAGCCCGACCGGCCGCCCAGCTTCGAATACGAAGCGCATCCCACCGCAGTGATCGCGCCGTTTCACTATGACGAGGTCTAGCGATCCGGCGCGTCAAGCAGACTGTCCGCTAACGACCGGATTGCGGAAGTTCTGCCCAGATGCCGGGACGTATTTTGCTCAGGCTCGATTTGAAGATATGTTAGCGCAATGAGGCAGGTGCATTGGCTCCTTTTAATCGTTCTGCTTTGGACTGGCGCCATATGGTATTTCGTCGCCCTCAGTGCCCGAGGCTTAATCGGTATTGAGGTGCCCTCCGCCGCAATCATGCTCGGGGCGATTGGCATGGTGGCGATCACCGGGATTTTTGTTTTCAAAGAGGGGCGCTGGCAAGCGGTCGGCAGTTGGCTAGCGTTGACATTTGCCGCCAGAAAGAACTTCTCGGCATATTTGGCAGCGTTGATACCCGCAGGGCTGTTTGCGGTCGGAATTGGATTGCTGCCTATTCTTGGCGCCAAGGCGGCCTTCGACCCCGTCCTCAGCGTAGGTGTTCTTGGCTTGTTGATCCCGGTCTGGATCGAAGAGATCGTTTGGCGAGGCTATGCACTCCCAAGGCTCTTGGAGGTGCACACACCTATCCAAACGGGTTTAATACTCTCAATCGTCTGGGTGCTATGGCACATACCGTTCTACCTTATGCCCGGCTATAACACATGGGGCATGGTCGGCTGGCTCGCCTGGGTTCCATTCTATGTCGTCTATACGTTCTATCTTACGTGGCTGGGCGTGAAGACCCAATTCAGCGTGTTGTTAGCTATGATTTCGCATCTAGCGGTCAACTGGTTTGTTTCCAGCACCTCCCCACCGTTTGTGGAGAATTATGTCGCGCTTTTGGGTGCTCTTATTTTGGCTCCCCTGACGATCCACTTCATGCGCCTCTTGAAAGCCAAGAACGCATACGTGTCTGCCTAATTTCACCGTTGGCATCGATGTCCGCTTTCCACCCACTTGCAGACGCATTCGCCGAGCTAGCGGTAAGCCAAAAGCGGACCAGCCGATGACGACGCGATCGCGGTCCAATCAGAAGCACTCGAATTCAGACTCGGATAGCGGACGGCAATAATCGCCCCAATCGCCACTTTCCCGCCATGCATCCACCAGGCCTAGCCTGGCTATCAGCTGCTCGAAACCTTCGCTTCTTCGAACCTCTCCGAGATAGGGATGCCAGAGCATCAGATATGATGCCTGTCCTGGTCGATCGTAGGCGAGTTGGAGATAGCTGAGTGCCAACTCGTTTTCCCCCTTGTCAGCGGCGCGAGTGGCCAGAGCCGCCAGTTGGAATCGTCCCGTGTCCCCATAGACTTCATCGGCCCATTCCCGAAGTGCAGCTGGCGGCAGCCTGGGAAAGGTCTGTTCATTAAATTCCAGGGCCCAGTCGATCATGAAAGATGTTTGACTGGCGCTCGCGACCCTTTCGCTTGCGACCTCATCGCCCAGCGAAAAATACGATCCGGCAACAATGGCCAGGGTGCTGTCAGGAAGATCCTGACCGGATGCGAGAGCTTCCTCGTAAAGCTCCACGACCTCTTGGTGTCTCCCAGCCAGAAATAGCGCCGCGAGATGATTAGGTGTGATCTGCCTATTGAAGATAGGGTCGATGAGGGCTTTGGATCTTACGTAGTCCAGTGCGTCCTCGACGCGTCCGAACTGTAGGGCAATGAACGCGATCCTATCCCGAAATTCGGTGTCGTTACCTGGGTCGAGACGGATTGCTCGCTGGTTGAATCGTTCGGCAAGCGCCACCTCGTTAACATGCAACAGAAACCAAGCGCGCGCTGCATTGCCGATCGCAAGATCGGGTCCGGTCCTGATGGCCTGGAGCGATGCCTGATCCATCGCGGCGAGACGGTCGCGAACGCTAGAGGCATCCGAGTCATTCAGTAGTGCGAACGATTGCGCGTAAACGATTTGCGCCCAGCCACGGGAAAAGTCAGGATCGATTTCGATCGCTCGCTCGAGGTGTCGCAGCGAGAGGTGTATCTCGCTTCCAAACCCGTAGGATATGCCCTGCACGAAATGAGCGTAAGCTTCCGCGTCGTCAGTGCCACCGTAACCCGAGGTTTCCAAACCAACATTGAGAGACACGCTCAAGGCGCTGGCCACGGCTGCTGCAATCTCCTCCTCGACATACAAGAGGTCGTTCAACTCCCGATCGAAATTCTCCGTCCACAAGACTTCACCTGAACCGTCTTCCAGGCGCGCGAAGACCCGAAATTCTTCTCCATCGACCTGCACGGATCCGTGCAACCTATTGCCATTGGCTTGACTGCTGGAGAGGCCGCTCACGACCTCCAGTTCGGGAATCCGGCGAAGTCGGACAATCAGTTCTTCCGTAATGCCGTTGGCAAGCGCTGCTTCTTCCGGCTCATCGCCGATTGCGGTGAGTGGCATGACGGTGACCTGGGTGGTGCTCGGGTCATTTCGTATTCCGAGCTGCCACATCGCGCCAAGCAGCAATACGGCCACGATCAGGCCCCCCAGCCAGATGGCTGTCCGCCGACCTCGCCAGACGTTTGCCCCGGCAGCCGGTTCCAAAGCCGTTCCCGAGACTAGGGATGGTGGTGCGGCAGTCGGGCCTTGGTCGTGGCCGGGCTCTGCCGCAGCACCCAGGTCGAGCTGATACCCGATGCCTCTTATTGTGTGCAGCCGAACGGCATCTTCCCCAAGAGCCTTGCGAAGGGCGGTGACATGCACTTGGAGCGCGTTCTCCTCGACCGTTACATCGCTCCAGACGGCCTCCATCAGCTCGTCCTTGGTGACGATCTCGCCATTCGCTGCGGCCAATTCGGTCAGAATTTCCAGGGCACGGGGACCGAGATGGATGTGTTCGCCGTCCAGCAGGAGCTGGCGATTGGGCTGAAGCACATGTCTACCGATCTCAATCTCGGTCACGCGGCATCCCCTTTCTGCCATTCGCTCCCGTAAGGAACGATACGCCTTTGCCTCTCGGCGCGCAATTTGATGTCGGGGAGCGAGTGAAAGAGGTGTCCGCTTTCCACGAAGAGCGGCCGCACATCGCGCCCATATGGCATCCTGAAGGCTGTCTGCCCGCTGTGTCTTGCCGGCCAAATGCAGTCGACGACTAGCGAGCCGCTGGCGGCAATTGGGCGGAATGCTTGCAATTATTTTACATGAAGCTATATGGAAATTGCCTAACGTCGCCTGCGACGGAATTCGATTGCTCTAACGGCAATCTCTTCTTCCCTTACATGCTTCCTGGCTCCGCCTCGGGACAAGCCCCTGCGCGGACGGATTTTGCATACGGGGTTTCGGTTTGGCGAAAGAAGAACTCATGACATTGGAAGGCGAGATCAACGAGGTCCTGCCCGACGGACGCTTCGGCGTCACGCTCGACAACGGACATGAGCTCATCGCCTATACGGCGGGAAGGATGCGGCGTTTCCGCATCCGCACCGTCGCCGGAGACCGCGTACACGTCGAGATGACGCCCTACGATCTGACCAAGGGTCGGATCGTGTTTCGCGAACAGACATCGGGGCAAGGCCCCGGCGTCAGGCGCAAACGCGGCTTCATGCGCTAACATAGAATGAAAAGGGCAGCCGACGCGCTGCCAACAAGGATATAATGAACAACACGTTTTCGGGCGCCGACAAGCGCCAAAGCAACCGCCCCGGCACCAGCCAGGGCAATCACGGGAATATCGATAACAATTCGAACCTGCCCGGAATTCTCTCGACACTCGAACTGCGACGTCTCGTCGCGGCGATGGTTGATTGAGGATTGAACGAAATAACGGCCATGCATCCTGCAATGCCGCAAATTGCCGGAGAAAGAACATGGACCTCAACAAGCAATACGCTGCGCACCAACAGGCGCTGATGTCGTCAAGAACTACCGAAAGCGATGCAGATCGCCAGGGTCACCTGGCGCGGGCACGCAGGATCGCAGGTGAAATCGGCTCGTTCCAGCACAGCCTGGGCGCCGCTGCCTCCTGCGCATGGTGCGCATCGCATTTCGCGGCGACTCCCAGCGTCTGATCGGAAGGGATTCCGCTTCCCGAGCCATGCGAAAGAGGTTGTAATCGCGCCTCTCGATGACCATTTCCTAACCAGCTACCAGACGCAACCGTTGGTCTGACCGGCGCCTCTTTCGCGCCCCTTTTTCCTTCACTTGAGCCTCCTAGCCGCAGTCGGGCCAATCCCGGCAGGCTGCACTCCGCCTCGAAGGAATAGTCATGCCCCAGTTCGGCAACATCAAATCATACAACACGGAAAAGGGCGCAGGGACGATCATCCCCGAAGAGGGCGGCGACGCTCTTCCCTTCAAGAAGGCTGACCTGCAGCAGCAGGCGCAGACACCTTCGCTGGACGAGCGCTATTCCTACGAGACAGTGGAAGTCGACGGAGGAAACAAGCGCGCGGTCGACCTGCAACAGCAGGGCGAGGAATCGTCGCAGCAGGAACGAGCCCCCACTCAGCAGGGCTAGACGGACTGGCCGGCATCGGAACCTGCAAGTTCCCGGTGCCGGCCTTCGCCTTCGCCCGAGAGGGGCGTGCCGGAAAGGTTACCAGATGACGAACATGGAAAAGGACAGCCTGCGCTCCAGCCCCTTCGGCTCGAGCGAATGGGAAGACGAAGGCGGGGCTCTCGCGCGCCCATCCATGCCTGGCGGCTTGCCGGCCGGGATCGATAGCAGCTGGACCCTGGAATACCGCGTCGGGCCCTACCGATACAGCAGACTCGCCGACGCGGAGGCCGAGCTGAAACGCCGCAACGAGGCGCGGAACAAGCCCGAGGCGTAATTTAATCCGCTCCGGTGCATTCTCCCTGCATCTCCGTTCGCGAGTGAGCAGCACTCCGAAAGCCGACATTCAGAGTTGATGGATCAGCCAGAGGCACATTTTGCACGCGCTTTGATTAGCGCTTGACCCTGACATCGTGTTAAGGTGCATTTGACCAATCGGCATAGGAGAAAGCCGATGACAAACCACCGACACACTGACCACAGTGCCTGCCATCACGAGCGCCCGCACCAGGCGACTTCAGGCACCGCAACCGACCCGGTCTGCGGAATGACCGTGAATCCCGAAACCACGCAGCATCATGCCGTTCACGACGGGCAGGAATACCATTTCTGCAGCGGATCCTGCCTGACGAAATTCAAGGACGGTCCCGATCGCTGGCTTAGTCCGCGTCCTGACGTGCCCGAGGAAGCCGTTCCCGAAGGCACCATGTGGACATGTCCGATGCACCCCGAAGTGCGACAGGACCATCCGGGCGCCTGTCCGATCTGCGGAATGGCTCTGGAACCGGAATTGGCGACTGCCGAAGCCGGACCGAGCGAGGAATTGGTCGACATGACCCGTCGCTTCTGGATCGGGCTGGTTCTCGCCGTACCGGTTTTCCTGCTTGAAATGGGCAGGCACCTGATCCCGGCGATTCACGATCTCGTGCCAATGGATGTTTCCGCATGGGTTCAGTTCGCGCTGGCAACACCGGTTGTGCTGTGGGGGGGCTGGCCGTTCTTCGAGCGCGGCTGGGCATCGCTCAAGACCCGGCATCTCAACATGTTCACCCTGATCGCCATGGGAACGGGCATTGCCTGGCTCTACAGCGTCGTCGCGCTGGTGGCTCCGGGCCTGTTCCCGCCCACCTTCAGGAATGAAATGGGCCAGGTTGCGGTCTACTTCGAGGCCGCCTCGGTCATCGTGGTACTCGTGCTGCTTGGACAGGTGCTCGAGCTTCGCGCCCGTGAGCGCACTTCCGGTGCGATCAAGGCCCTGCTCGGCCTCGCTCCCAAGACCGCGCAACGGATTGACGAGGAGGGAAGCGAAACCGAAGTCCCGCTGGAAGACGTGCTGGTCGGAGATCGCCTGCGCGTTCGCCCCGGTGAAAAAGTCCCCGTCGACGGCGTGGTGACGGACGGCAAATCGACGCTCGACGAGGCGCTGGTGACCGGAGAGTCCATGCCGCTTGCCAAGACGGTAGGCGACCGGGTGATCGGCGGCACGATCAACCAGACCGGCGCGCTTGTCATCCGTGCCGAAGCGGTCGGCAGGGACACGATGCTGTCCCGCATCGTCCAGATGGTCGCGGAAGCCCAGCGCTCTCGCGCCCCGATCCAGCGTCTCGCCGATCAGGTGGCCGGCTGGTTCGTACCGGTCGTGATCGCTGTCGCGGTGATGGCGTTTGCGGCCTGGTCGATCTGGGGTCCCGAACCGAGCTTCACCTACGGGCTTGTCGCAGCCGTTGCGGTGCTCATCATCGCCTGTCCCTGTGCGCTCGGACTGGCGACACCGATGTCGATCATGGTCGGTGTCGGAAGGGGAGCTTCGCTTGGCGTGCTCGTCAAGGACGCAGCGGCTCTCGAACGGCTGGAGAAAGTCGATACCCTCATCGTCGACAAGACCGGAACGCTGACCGAGGGCAAGCCTGCGCTCACGATGGTTGTCCCGGCTCATGGGTGGGAAGAGAATGACCTGCTCCGGCTGGCATCTGCGGTCGAGGTCGCGTCCGAACACCCGCTCGCAAAGGCGATTGTCGATGGGGCAAGGGATCGCGAGATCGCCATTCCGGGCGTCGAGAACTTCGATGCTCCCACGGGCAAGGGTGCGTCCGGCATCGTGGAAGGCCGCGATGTCGCCCTCGGCAACGCCCGCTTCATGTCCGAGATCGAAGTTTCGACCGAAGCCCTGGACAAGAGTTCGGATGAGCTGCGTTCCGAAGGCGCGACAGCCATCTTTGTTGCCGTCGATGGAAAGGTGGCAGGCGTTCTCGCGGTAGCCGACCCGGTCAAGCCGAGCACGCCTGGCGCGCTTGCGGCCCTTCGCAAGTCGGGGATCAGGATTGTCATGATGACTGGCGACAATCGCACGACTGCCGAAGCGGTCGCCGGTCGCCTTGGCATTACGGAGATCGAGGCGGATGTCCTGCCCGACCGCAAGAGCGAGGTCGTCAGGCGGCTTCGGTCCGAGGGCAAGGTCGTGGCGATGGCCGGGGACGGCGTGAACGACGCACCTGCCCTGGCAGCGGCGGATGTCGGCATCGCCATGGGATCGGGAACCGATGTGGCGATGGAAAGCGCTGGCGTTACTTTGCTGAAGGGCGATCTCAACGGCATCGTGACTGCCATCGCCCTGAGCCGGAAAACGATGGCGAACATCCGGCAGAACCTGTTTTTTGCCTTCTTCTACAATTCGCTTGGCATCCCCGTGGCAGCCGGGGTGCTCTATCCGACTTTCGGGATATTGCTGTCGCCGATCATTGCGGCTGCGGCCATGTCGCTTTCCTCGGTGAGCGTCGTTGCCAACGCGCTGCGGCTCAATCGGGTGAAGCTGTGAACATCGGAAAAGCCTCCCGCGCGAGCGGCGTATCTGAACGGATGATCCGCCACTACGAGAAGATCGGACTGATCCCGCCGCCAGCGCGGCGGGATTCAGGCTATCGCGATTATTCGGATGCCGATGTTCATCGCTTGAGGTTCGCGGCAAACGCTCGCGACCTCGGCTTTCCGATCGAGGAGATCCGCGAGTTACTGGCGCTGTGGGAGGATAATCAACGCACGAGTGCCGATGTGAAGGCCTTGGCGCTCGCGCGGGCGGAAGAGCTAGGGAAGAAGGCGCGGGCACTGGCCGACATGCGGGCCGCCCTGCTCGACCTCGCCAACAGGTGCCAGGGCGGTGAGCGGCCCGATTGTCCCATCATCGAAACCATCTCCAGGTCCGTTCCAAAGGCCTGATCGATCACCCTGAACGAAACGGCCCGGGCGGCACCGTCCCGTTCCGGTTTCTTCCTTGCATCCTGTCGTCGTCCGCTTTGCACAGATCTGCTCGCCCTCCAGCGCCTCGGTCGCACCGACCTCGCGCCGACGGTCTCGCAGAAGCCTAGAAACTCGCCCGCACGCTCAGCTTGAAGTTGCGACCGGGCAGCGGCACGAATTCCTTGGTGAAGCTGGCGTGGCGGCGGCCTTCTGCGTCGAACAGGTTATCCACCTGCGCCAGCACGGTGAGGTTGTCCGCGCCTTCGAAGGGGTGCCAGGCCAGCGACAGGTTCACGTGGGTGAAGCTCTCGGTCGGCGTTTCGAAGGGGGCGACGCGGTTCTGGTCGTCGTGCCATTCCACCTCGGCTCGTGCATCGAAGTGACCGGTCTGCGCTTCCAGCGCAGCGGCAAGGCTCAGCGGCGAGATGCGCGGCACCGGCTGGCCATCTTCCAGCGTCGCCTCGGTATAGTCGCCGCGCAGGTCGCCCAGCAGGGTGAATTGCCCGTCGTGCAGCAGCGGGAAGGTGACCTGCCCCTCGACGCCCCACTGGTCGGCATCGGATTGCAGGAAGCGGAATACGTCGAGACCGTCTTCCACCTGCCCTGTGCCGGAAAGATAGATGAAGTCGTCGAACCAGTTGCGATAGAGGCTGGCGTTCACCTGCACCGCGCCCACGGCACCGCGCAGGTAGCCTTCGACACCCCATGCGCCTTCCACGCCCAGAGAATCGTTGCCGATCTCGAACTGCTGCGTGGCAAGGTGCGGGCCGTCGGCGAACAGTTCCTGCGCGCTGGGCGCACGTTCGGCGCGGCTGAGGTTCAGCCCCGCGCGGAAGTCGTCGAACAGCGTATAGGATGCCCCGATCGCGCCGGAGAACGTATCGAAATCGCGCTGCCGGCCGAACAGCGTTTCTTCCACCGACGTGTTCTCGTAGCGACCGCCAAGCTCCAGCTCGACGGGATCGAAAGCGAGTTCCTGCAGGGTGAAGACCGCGAAGGTCTCGGTCAGGTTGGGCGGAATGTAGGCTTCCGGCCCGATGGCCTCGAAGTCGACATAGGAATACTGCGCGCCCATCGAACCGCGCCAGTTGTCGCGCCGCGACTGGACGAATTCGACGCGGCCCTCCACGCCCTGCACGTCGAACACGGTGCCGATCTCGTCGCCTTCGAACTCGGTGTGGGTGTAGTCGGAAAAGCCCCAGCGGGTCTGCACGCTGTCGAAGAACCCGTCGCCCAGGTCGAGCTGACCGCGCATGTCGACGCGGTAACGCTTCAGGCCGATGGAGACATCTTCCCCGCCGTGTTCTTCCTCCTCGCCGTGCTCTTCGTCGCCGTGGTCGTCCTCCTCGTGCTCTTCCTCTTCCTCGCCGTGGACATGGCCCACGCCGGGGAGGCCGGGGATGCCGTAGCTGGTGTCGTAGTAGTCGAAGGAGACGCCGAAGTTGTTCTCGCCCGAGAACCAGGCGAGGCCGGTGCCGACGGACGTTGCCTCGGTCCAGCTGTTGGGGATGTGCCCGCGCGCGTCGGCGCCTTCACGCAGTTCCTCGGCCTCTTCGAGGTGGCCCTCTTCTTCCTCTTCGGCAGCGTCGGCCAGCAGTTCGGCGCGCAGCTCCGGCGTGGCGACGAAGCCGGGAATCTCGACATCGTCTGTATTGCGGTAGGACCCGTCGACGTGGAAGGCGAAGCCGCTGCCCAGCGGCACATCCACCGATACGCCGCCTTCACGCAGGTTCGATACCGTGTCGCCTGCGGCCAGTACATCCACGTGAATCGGTTCTTCGGGAAGGCGTGGGGGAATGCGCTTGGTAATCACGTTCACCGCGCCGCCGATGGCAGAGCTGCCGTAGAGCAGCACGGCGGGGCCGCGCAGCACCTCGATGCGGTCGGCAATGAGCGGGTCCGCGGCGACGGCATGGTCGGCCGACGCGCCAGAGGCATCGAGAGAGCCGATGCCGTCGGTCAGCACGCGCACGCGCTCCCCGCCGAAACCGCGCAGCACGGGGCGCGAGGCTCCCGGCGCGAAGCCCGTCGCGGAGACGCCAGGCTGGCTGGCCAGCACGTCGCCGATTTGTCCCGCGCTCTCGCGCTGCAGGTCGATGCCGGAAATGACGGACGTTCCTGCCACGGTATCGAGGCGGTCGATCCCCGCGGCTGACACCACGATCACGTTATGCAGATCGTCGGCGGTCGAGCGCGGCAGTTCCTCGTCCACCTCGCCGTTGACCGGAATATCGCCATCCTCGCTATCCTGGGCATAGGCGGGGATCGGCCATGCGGCGGCGCACAGCAAGCAGGCAATCAGGGGTTTGCGCATAGGAAATAGGGGTCCGTGCAATTTTGTCACAATATATCATGCCCCCACTAGAGGCTCTGGCATGAACGTCAAGTGAGCAGTTGCACAATTTCTCAGCTGGCGGCGGCGTGAAGGCGGGCGCGGGCTTCGGCTTCCCCGATCAGCGGCAGCAGTTCGCCCATGTCGGGCCCGTGATCCATGCCGGTGAGCGCCTGGCGCAGCGGCAGGAACAGCCCCTTGCCCTTGCGGCCGGTGGTGTCCTTCAGCTTCGCGACAAGGTCGGCCCAGGGGGTGTCGGTCCAGCGCAGCGCCTCGGCGGCCTGCGACAGGAACGCGCGCGTCTCCTCGTCGAAGTCGCGTTGGTCGACAGGCCCCGTCACGATGCGCCACCAGGCCGATGCGTCGTCCACGGTCTCGAGATTAGGCCTGATGGCGTGCCACGCGGCCTCGTCCATGCCCTCTGGCAAGCGATCGGAAACGTCGTCGAACTCCAGCTGGTGCACGATCGCTGTATTCACGCGTTCCAGTTCGGCATCGTCGAACTTCGCGGGCGCGCGGCCGAAGGTCGACAAATCGAACGTGTTTACAAGCGTTTCCCGCGCAGCAATCGGTTCCACCGGAAGCGCCGTGCCGAGCCGTGCGAGGAGAGCGATCACCGCTTCGGGCTCTATGCCGCGCTCCATGAAGGCATCGCAGCCCAGCGACCCCAGCCGCTTGGAGAGCTTGCCTTCCCGGCCCACCAGCAACGCCTCGTGAGCGAAGCGCGGCGGCGTGGCGCCGAGTGCGGTAAACATCTGGATCTGCACGGCGGTGTTGGAGACGTGGTCCTCTCCTCGCAGCACGTCCGTCACGCCCATGGCGATGTCGTCGACGCAACTGGGCAGCATGTAGAGCCACGATCCATCGGCCCGCCGGATCACAGGGTCGGACAATTGCGCCGGATCGAATTTCTGCGGCCCGCGCACGCCGTCATCCCAGGCAATCGCCTCATCGTGATCGAGACGAAAACGCCAGTGCGGAGCCACACCTTGCGCCTCCTTCGCTTCGCGCTCGGCATCGGTCAGCTGCAAGGCTCCGCGGTCGTAGATCGGAGGGAGGCCGCGACCCAGCTGGATCTTGCGCTTCAGCTCCAGTTCCTGCTGCGTCTCGTAGGCGGGATAGATCCGGCCTGCCGCGCGCAGTTCCTGGAATGCCTTCTCGTAATGATCGAGACGCTGCGACTGGCGTTCCTCGCTGTCCGGCGAGAGGTCCAGCCACGCCAGGTCCTCGCGGATTGCTTCCACGAACCGTTCCTCGCTGCGCTCCGCGTCGGTATCGTCGATCCGCAGGATGAAGCGCCCGCCAGCCTTGCGGGCCAGCATCCAGTTATGCAGCGCCGTGCGAATGTTGCCGACGTGAAGCCGGCCCGTCGGCGAGGGGGCGAAACGCGTTACCGTTGTCATGCCTTGGGCCGTTAGCCCGCCACGGGAATGGCGACAAGCGCCCCGCGTCGTGCCTACCTGCGAAGGCCGCGAGGAGTGGCGGCGAGTATCGCGACCGCGTGCTGCGTTTCGGTGAACAGGCGGTCATGCCGCTCGCGCCGGATCAGCCCGTCCAGCAGGCCCGAGAAGGCCTCGCTGTCGGCAGCCCTTGCCGCTTCCGCCATCCCGGCGAAAACGCTCTCGTCGGGCGTGAGGCCGTGGCAGCAGGGCCGACCGACCATGGCTTTTTCGGGCCACGCCAGCGAGCAGGCCTTCGCGAAGTCGAGCGCAGCCTTGGCCCCGGTGAGCGATTCCAGGCGGCAGGACAGTTCCACCAGAGGATCGCGCTGACACGCGGCGCAGCGGGCAATCAGACGTATCGCCATCACCAGGGTCATCGCCGTTGCAGAGTAGTCGCTGGCGACCGGTTGCCTTCGCAGGGTGTCGAGCACGGATGCACGGGCCGTCTGCGGCATGAAGTCTTCTGGGCGGAAGGGGCGTGGAATCGACATGGGCTCGCTCGCATTGTGAGTGACGGACGAATCCTAACGGGCCCTCCGCATATTGCAAACGATTATCATTCGCATTTCCTGCCGACTTCTCCTAATCGCTCTACTGGGAATAGAGCGTCAGCGAGTGCCCCCCGCCTTCCAGCAGTACTCCGTTGGAAGGCGTGCGCCCCACCCTCTCTGCGCTGTCGAGTGCGCGGCTCACATCGGACAGCCGCGGTGGCGGATTGACGGTGCAGACAGGTGGCGGAGGCGCGCCTGGCGCAACCGGTGCGTCGGGCTCTGCCGTGCCGGTTTGCAGGGTCAGGCCGTCGATACGGTAGGTCCAGGCCGCGTTCGCGCAGCGCGGCTCCCACCAGATTTCGTCCTCGCTCGCGCTCAGGGCCAGGCCGTAGGGTTCGTCGAAGGGTTCGCCGTCGATCCCGGCGACGCGCCATTCCCCCGCCAGGGTTTCCACGGGGGAGAGAGCCTCGGGCGGCGGCTCGGCCGCCGTTGTCTCGGCGCTATCGTCGGCCGGAAGCGTCGTTGGCTGTTCGTCCGGTTCTGACTCCTGCGTGCAGGCGGTCAGCGCGAGGATGGCAATGGCGATCGATCTCATTTTCCTTCAACTCTCCAGTCACGAAAAAGGCCCCGGCGGATTGCTCCACCGGGGCCTCTCGAATTGCGGGATAAAGATGCGTGCGATCAGTCTTCGCTATCGTCGCCTGCGTCTTCTTCCTTGGCGATGGCTTCGGGCTCGGTGCCTTCGTCATCGCGCTTGTATTCGCCGGCATCGGCATCCGTGCCTTCACCGCTGTCCACCATGGTAGCCATGGTGGCATCGCCGGTGGCAGCATCGACCGGATCCTGTGCCAGTTCAGCCTCGTGCTGTTCCTCGGCATCCTTTGCCGCGACCAGCGCTTCCTGCATCTTCTTGTACTGCGCGCGCAGGGCGGCATCACGGGAAGAGGCGGTCACGCGCATGCGGTTCATGCCCGCACCCGTACCCGCCGGGATGAGGCGGCCCACGATCACGTTTTCCTTCAGACCGATCAGCGTGTCCTTCTTCCCTTCGACCGCCGCCTGCGTCAGCACGCGGGTGGTTTCCTGGAAGGATGCGGCGGAGATGAACGAACGCGTCTGCAGGCTGGCCTTGGTGATGCCCAGCAGGATCGGCGTGCCCTGAGCCGGGGTCTTGCCCTTGCCCAGCTTGGCGTTGATCTCGTTCATTTCCTCGAGGTCCACCTGCTCGCCCGGCAGCAGCACGGTATCGCCGCTGTCGGTGATCTCGACCTTCTGCAGCATCTGGCGAACGATCACCTCGATGTGCTTGTCGTTGATCTTCACGCCCTGCAGTCGGTAGACTTCCTGGATCTCGTTCACGAGGTACTCGGCCAGCGCCTCGATACCCAGGACTTCGAGGATGTCGTGCGGGTTCGGGCTGCCCGAGATCAGCGTATCGCCCTTCTTGACGAAGTCGCCTTCCTGCACGTCGATCACCTTGGTCTTGGGGATCAGGTATTCGACCGGTTCGCCCTCTTCCGGAACGATCGCGATCTTGCGCTTGGCCTTGTAGTCGCGGATGAATTCCATCCGGCCACTGATCTTGGCGATCACGGCAGCGTCCTTGGGCACGCGGGCTTCGAACAGCTCGGCAACACGCGGCAGACCGCCGGTGATGTCGCGCGTCTTGGCGGCTTCACGCGAAGCACGGGCAAGGATGTCACCCGCCTGCACTTCCTGGCCGTCCTCGACCGAGAGCGTGGTGCCCGGGGCCAGCATGTAACGCTGGGCCTCGGTTTCCTCGCCCTTCTTGCTCTTGCCCTTGGCATCGTCCTCGCCAAGGAAGGTCAGGCGCGGACGCAGGTCTTCCTTCTTGGAACGGCCAGCGGCACGATACTCGGTCACCACGCGCTGGGCGATGCCGGTGGCTTCGTCCACGCGTTCTTCCAGCGTCTTGCCTTCGACAAGATCCTGGTAACGCACGACGCCCGCCTGCTCGGTGATGATCGGCAGGGTGAACGGATCCCACTCGGCCAGGCGATCGCCTTCCTTCACCTTGGCGCCGTCCTCGAACATGAGCACGGTACCATAAGGCACGCGGTGGATCGCACGCTCGCGACCCTCGGCGTCGACAACCACCATTTCGCCGTTCCGGGCCAGCGACAGACGACGGCCCTTCTTGTCCATGATGGTGGGCATGTCGCGGTAAACGACTTTGCCGTCCGAGATGCTCTCGAGGTGCGAGGTTTCGTTCACCTGCGCCGCACCGCCGATGTGGAAGGTACGCATGGTCAGCTGCGTGCCGGGCTCGCCGATCGACTGTGCGGCGATGACGCCCACGGCCTCGCCGATGTTCACCGGCGTACCACGCGCCAGGTCGCGGCCGTAGCAGGTCGCGCAAACGCCCTGCTCCGCCTCGCAGACCAGCGGGCTGCGGATCTTCGCCTGCTGCACTTCGGCTTCCTCGATGGCGGCGGCCATCGGTTCGTCCACCATGGTGCCGGCCTTCACGATCACCTCGTCCGTGGCGACGTTCACGATGTCCTCGGCCACGGTGCGGCCCAGGATACGCTCGCCAAGCGACGCGATCACGCTGCCGCCCTGCACGATGGCGCGCATTTCCAGCGCGTTGTCGGTCTTGCAGTCGTCCACCACGATGGTGCAGTCCTGCGACACGTCGACGAGGCGACGGGTGAGGTAGCCCGAGTTCGCCGTCTTCAACGCCGTATCCGCCAGGCCCTTGCGGGCGCCGTGGGTGGAGTTGAAGTATTCAAGAACGGTCAGACCTTCCTTGAAGTTCGAGATGATCGGCGTCTCGATGATCTCGCCCGAAGGCTTGGCCATCAGGCCGCGCATACCGGCCAGCTGCTTCATCTGGGCGGGCGAACCACGCGCACCGGAGTGGCTCATCATGTAGATCGAGTTGATCGCCGCCTCGCGCCCGTTCTCGTCCTTGGGCGTGGCCTTGATCTCTTCCATCATGGCGGCCGCCACCTGGTCGCCGCAACGGCTCCAGGCGTCGATCACCTTGTTATACTTTTCCTGGCCGGTGATGTAGCCGTCCTGGTACTGCTGCTCGTAATCGGCCACCAGCGTCTTGGTTTCCTCGATCATCTCCTCCTTGGTGTCGGGGATGATCATGTCGTCCTTGCCGAAGCTGATGCCGGCCTTGAACGCGTGGCGGAAGCCCAGCGACATGATGGCGTCGGCGAACAGCACCGTGTCCTTCTGACCGGTGTGGCGATAGACCTGGTCGATCACGTCGCCGATTTCCTTCTTGGTGAGAAGGCGGTTGACCACGTCGAAGGGCACCTTGTGGCTCTTGGGCAGGCACTCGGCGATCAGCATGCGGCCCGGCGTGGTTTCCACGCGCGCCATGTACTGGTTGCCTTCCTCGTCCGTCTGCGGAACGCGGGTGGTGATCTTCGAGTGATAGGTCACCGCACCCACGTGCAGCGCCTGGTGCACCTCGTCGATGTCGCCCAGCACCTTGCCCTCGCCCGGCTCGCCTTCGCGGTCCATGGAGAGGTAGTAGAGGCCCAGCACCATGTCCTGCGAAGGAACGATGATCGGCTTGCCGTTGGCGGGCGAGAGGATGTTGTTGGTGGACATCATCAGCACGCGCGCTTCGAGCTGGGCTTCCAGCGAAAGCGGCACGTGGACGGCCATCTGGTCACCGTCGAAGTCGGCGTTGAAGGCCGAGCAGACGAGCGGGTGCAGCTGGATCGCCTTGCCCTCGATCAGCACGGGCTCGAACGCCTGGATGCCGAGACGGTGCAGCGTCGGCGCGCGGTTCAGCAGTACCGGGTGCTCGCGGATCACCTCGTCGAGGATGTCCCAGACTTCCTTGCGCTCCTTCTCCACCCACTTCTTCGCCTGCTTCAGGGTCATGGAAAGACCCTTGGCGTCGAGGCGGGCGTAGATGAACGGCTTGAACAGCTCGAGCGCCATCTTCTTGGGCAGGCCGCACTGGTGCAGCTTGAGCTCCGGACCGGTCACGATGACCGAACGGCCCGAATAGTCGACGCGCTTGCCGAGCAGGTTCTGGCGGAAGCGTCCCTGCTTGCCCTTGAGCATGTCGGACAGCGACTTCAGCGGACGCTTGTTGGCGCCCGTGATCACGCGGCCACGGCGACCGTTGTCGAACAGCGCATCGACCGATTCCTGCAGCATGCGCTTTTCGTTGCGCACGATGATGTCGGGCGCGCGCAGCTCCATGAGGCGCTTCAGGCGGTTGTTGCGGTTGATGACGCGGCGATAGAGATCGTTGAGGTCGGAGGTCGCGAAGCGGCCGCCGTCCAGCGGCACCAGCGGGCGCAGCTCGGGCGGAATGACCGGCACGACTTCCATGATCATCCACTCGGGGCGGTTGCCCGATTCGATGAAGCTTTCGACGACCTTCAGACGCTTGATGATCTTGGCGGGCTTGAGCTTGGACTTGGTGGTCTCAAGCTCTTCCAGCAGATCGGCCTTTTCCTGTTCCAGGTCGAGGTCCATCAGCATGATCTTCACCGCTTCGGCACCGATGCCGGCGGTGAAGGCGTCTTCGCCGTATTCGTCCTGCGCCTCGAGCAGTTCGTCCTCGGTCAGCAGCTGGAACTTCTCCAGCGGCGTGAGGCCCGGCTCGGTGACGATGTAGCTCTCGAAGTAGAGCACGCGCTCGAGCTGCTTGAGCTGCATGTCGAGCAGCAGGCCGATGCGCGAGGGCAGCGACTTCAGGAACCAGATGTGCGCGACGGGCGCGGCCAGTTCGATGTGGCCCATGCGCTCACGACGCACCTTGGTGACGGTGACTTCGACGCCGCACTTCTCGCAGACGACGCCCTTGTACTTCATGCGCTTGTACTTGCCGCACAGGCACTCGTAGTCCTTCACCGGACCAAAGATGCGGGCGCAGAACAGGCCGTCACGCTCGGGCTTGAACGTGCGGTAGTTGATGGTTTCCGGCTTCTTGATCTCGCCGAACGACCACGAACGGATGCGCTCGGGGGAAGCGATGCCGATCTGGATCTGGTCGAAGGTTTCCGGCTTGGCCAGCTGGTTGGTGAATTTGGTCAGTTCGTTCATATCTCGAATTCCCTAGAGGGGATTAACAGGGGTTGGCGGGGAGGCGGCCCGCTGTGGGGCCGCCGACCCCTGTCATTCAGCAGCGATCTGCCCGTAGTCGTCCTCGTCCTCATCGCCATCGGTGAGCGAGGAGAGTTCGACATTGAGGCCAAGCGAGCGCATTTCCTTGACGAGCACGTTGAAGCTCTCGGGAATGCCGGCCTCGAAGGTGTCGTCGCCCTTGACGATCGCTTCGTAGACCTTGGTGCGGCCGACCACGTCGTCGGACTTCACCGTCAGCATTTCCTGCAGGGTATAGGCCGCGCCGTATGCCTGCAGCGCCCAGACTTCCATCTCGCCGAAACGCTGTCCGCCGAACTGCGCCTTGCCGCCCAGCGGCTGCTGGGTGACGAGCGAGTACGGACCGATCGAGCGGGCGTGGATCTTGTCGTCGACCAGGTGGTGCAGCTTGAGCATGTAGATGATGCCCACGGTCACCTTGCGGTCGAACGCCTCGCCCGTGCGGCCGTCATACAGCGTGGACTGGCCCGAGCTGTCGTAGCCTGCCTTCAGCAGCATGTCGGTCACGTCGCTTTCACGTGCGCCGTCGAACACCGGGGTGCCCATCGGGACGCCCGTGACGAGATTGCCCGCCAGTTCGGCCAGCTCCTCGTTCGTGCGGCTTTCGATGTCGTCGTAGTAGTTCTCGCCGTAGATGTCCTTCAGCTTGTCGACCAGGGCGGCCGGCGGCTTGCCCGCGGTCACGTCCGGATTGGCGGCGCGCCATTCCTCGAGCTGCTCCTTGATCTGCAGGCCCAGGCCGCGCGCTGCGAAGCCCAGGTGCGTCTCGAAGATCTGCCCGACGTTCATGCGCGAAGGCACGCCCAGCGGGTTCAGCACGATGTCTACGGGAGTGCCGTCTTCCAGGAAGGGCATGTCTTCCTCGGGCAGGATGCGCGAGATGACGCCCTTGTTGCCGTGACGGCCGGCCATCTTGTCGCCCGGCTGCAGCTTGCGCTTCACCGCCACGAACACCTTGACCATCTTCAGCACGCCCGGAGCCAGTTCGTCGCCGCGTTCGAGCTTCTCCTTGCGGTCCTCGAACTTGTCCTTGATGGCCTTCACGGCCTCGTCGTACTGACCCTTCACCGCTTCCAGCTGGCTCTGCATGTTGTCGTCGGCGACGGCAAACTTGAACCAGTCGTGCTTGTCGACGCTGTCGAGAACCTCGTCGTCGATCGCGGTGCCCTTCTTCACGCCCTTCGGAGCAGCCGAAGCGGTCTGGCCGTTCAGCATGTCGCGCAGGCGGTTGTAGGTTGCACGGTTCAGGATCGCGCGCTCGTCCTCGCTGTCCTTCTTGAGGCGTTCGATTTCCTCGTTCTGGATGGCGCGGGTACGGTCGTCGATCTCGATGCCGTGACGGTTGAAGACGCGGACCTCGACAACGGTGCCGGCCACGCCCGGCGGCAGGCGGAGCGAGGTGTCGCGCACGTCGCTGGCCTTTTCGCCGAAGATGGCGCGCAGAAGCTTTTCTTCCGGCGTCATCGGGCTTTCGCCCTTGGGCGTGATCTTGCCCGCCAGGATATCGCCCGGGTGCACTTCGGCGCCGATGTAGACGATACCAGCCTCGTCGAGGTTGCGCAGGGCTTCCTCGCCGACGTTGGGAATGTCGCGGGTGATGTCTTCCGGGCCCAGCTTCGTGTCGCGGGCCATCACTTCGAATTCCTCGATGTGGATCGAGGTGAAGACGTCGTCCTTAACGATGCGTTCGGAGATGAGGATGGAGTCCTCGTAGTTGTAGCCGTTCCAGGGCATGAAGGCGACGAGCGCGTTCTTGCCCAGCGCCAGCTCACCCAGGTCGGTGGAGGGACCGTCGGCGATGATGTCGCCTTCGTTCACGGTCTCGCCCACCTTCACCAGCGGACGCTGGTTGACGCAGGTGTTCTGGTTGGAGCGCTGGAACTTCTGCAGCGTGTAGATGTCCACGCCCGGGTTCGTCGTGTCGACTTCGCCCGAGGCACGGATCACGATACGGCCCGCGTCCACCTGGTCCACGATGCCGCTGCGCTTGGCAGCGATGGCCGCACCCGAATCGCGGGCCACGGTCTCTTCCATGCCGGTGCCGACGAAAGGCGCTTCGGCCTTCACCAGCGGCACGGCCTGGCGCTGCATGTTGGAACCCATCAGCGCGCGGTTGGCGTCGTCGTTTTCCAGGAACGGGATCAGCGACGCGGCGACCGAGACGAGCTGCTTGGGCGAAACGTCCATCAGCGTCACGTTCTCGTTCGGGCTCATCGTGAACTCGCCGTTCTGGCGGGTCGAGACGAGCTCTTCCACGAACTTGCCGTCCTCATCGACCTCGGCCGAGGCCTGGGCGACGGTGTGCTTCTGCTCTTCCATCGCGGAGAGGTAGTTCACCTCGCTCGACACCTTGCCGTCCTTCACCGAGCGGTAGGGCGTCTCGATGAAGCCGTACTTGTTGACGCGGGCGAAGGTGGACAGCGAGTTGATCAGGCCGATGTTCGGGCCTTCCGGCGTCTCGATCGGACAGATGCGGCCGTAGTGCGTCGGGTGCACGTCGCGGACTTCGAAGCCCGCGCGCTCACGCGTCAGGCCGCCCGGGCCGAGCGCGGAGACGCGGCGCTTGTGGGTGACTTCCGACAGCGGGTTGGTCTGGTCCATGAACTGCGAAAGCTGGCTGGAGCCGAAGAACTCGCGCACGGCGGCCACGGCGGGCTTCGCGTTGATGAGGTCGTTCGGCATGACGGTCGACACGTCGACGCTGCTCATGCGCTCCTTCACCGCGCGTTCCATGCGCAGCAGGCCGACGCGGTACTGGTTTTCCAGCAGCTCGCCCACCGAACGCACGCGGCGGTTGCCGAGGTTGTCGATGTCGTCGACTTCGCCCTTGCCGTCCTTCAGGTCGACAAGCTCCTTCACCACGGCAAGGATGTCTTCCTTGCGCAGCGTGGTGACGGTGTCCTCGGCATCGAGGCCGAGGCGCATGTTCAGCTTCACGCGGCCGACGGCGGAAAGGTCGTAGCGCTCGCTGTCGAAGAACAGGCCTTCAAACAGCGCTTCGGCGGTTTCCTTGGTCGGCGGTTCGCCCGGACGCATGACCTTGTAGATCGCTTCCAGACCTTCCTCGCGGTTTTCGGCCTTGTCGGCCTCCAGCGTGTTGCGGATCCAGGCACCGGTGTTGACGTGGTCGATGTCCAGCAGCTCCAGCTGGTCGATGCCGGCACCGTCCAGCTTCTCGAGGTTCTCGGGCGACACCTCGTCACCCGCCTCGATGTAGATGCGGCCGGTCTTGTCGTCGACCAGGTCCTTGCTGGCATAGCGGCCGAAGATTTCCTCGGTCGGGATCAGAAGGGTCTTGAGCCCGTCCTTCTCGGCCTTGTTAGCCGCGCGCGGGCTGACCTTCTGGCCGGCGGGGAATACTTCCTCGCCGGTCTGGGCGTCGACCAGTGCGAAGCCCGGCTTGGCGCCGCGCCAGTTCTCGGCGACGAACGGGATTTCCCAGCCTTCGCCCTTCTTGCCGGTCGAACGCTTCCAGGTCACCTTGTTGTAGAAATAGTCGAGGATGTCCTCGCTATCGAGGCCGAGTGCGTAAAGCAGCGCGGTGACCGGCAGCTTGCGCTTGCGGTCGATACGCACGTTCACGATGTCCTTGGCGTCGAATTCGAAATCCAGCCACGAACCGCGATAGGGAATGACGCGGGCGGCGAACAGGAACTTGCCGCTGGAGTGGGTCTTGCCGCGGTCGTGGTCGAACAGCACGCCGGGCGAACGGTGCATCTGCGACACGATCACGCGCTCGGTGCCGTTGATGAGGAAGGTGCCGTTCGAGGTCATGAGCGGCATGTCGCCCATGTAGACGTCCTGCTCCTTGATATCGAGCACGGAGCGGGTCTCGGTCTCCTGGTCTACCTCGAACACGATCAGGCGCAGGGTCACCTTCATCGGGGCGGCATAGGTGATGCCGCGCTGGCGACATTCGGTGGTGTCGAACTTGGGCTCTTCCAGCTCGTAATGCACGAAGTCCAGCTCGGCCGTGCCGGCGAAGTCGCGGATCGGGAAGACGCTGCGCAGCGTCTTTTCGAGGCCGGAGACGTAGTCGATCGAAGGATCGGAGCGCAGGAACTGCTCGTAGCTCTCGCGCTGCACCTCGATCAGGTTCGGCATCTGCACCACTTCGTGGATGTCGCCGAAGATCTTGCGGATGCGCTTCTTCTTGGTGCCGGTTTGTGCCGGAATAGCCTTCTTCGCCATATCTTAGAGCCCTTGGCCTTCTTTTCGCGTGTGCGCGCCGCCTTCGCGGAAAGGGGCGCCTGAAAAATGTTCACAAGCGGGAATTCGCGTGAGCGGTCAGGACGCAAAAACGGCCGCAAGAGGGCACGCCCTTCCGGGCACTGCCTTCGCAGCCAATGGTCCAGTCATCTCACGCAGATGCCGGAAACTTCCGTCCTGGGTTGCACCCCCGCGTAAGGCGCACCTTGCTCGAAGCTCTTCCGGCTATGGAGGCCATATAGGAACGCGGGCGAGTCGGGTCAATGGGTGCGACCCGGTCCGAAGGGGGCGCTGGACAGCAATTGCCATCTCGCGCACAAACCGGTGGCAATCAGGGAGATACCATGCGCCTTTTCCTCAGCCTCCTGTTGGCCCTTGGCCTTGCCGCGACTGCCGCCGCCCCGGCACATGCGCAGGCCGATTACGAAGACCTCGTCCAGCTGCACGAGGAGCTTCGCGAGTACATGGTGCCCGCCTTTACCTCTGCCGTCGTGCTCGATTCGGGCGCACGGGTGGGGGGGGCCTATGCCGAGCCGCTGATGCGGCAGAAGCTGGCCGGGCTGGAGGACTTCGAGGCGCGGCTGGACGCGATGGAGGTCGAGAACTGGACCCGCGGCGAGCAGGTCGAATTCCTCGCGGTGCGCTCCATGCTCAACGGCTATCGCTTCAATCTCGAAGTGCTGCGTCCGTGGAAGCGCGATCCCGGCTTCTACCTCGATCCGCTGATGCGCGTGGCCTTCGCCGACGTGCCCGCGAGCGGCGATGACCTTGCCGCCCTGCGCAGCCAGCTCGCCGCCGTCCCGCCGATGCTGGAAGGGGCGCGCGCGAACCTGACCGAAGTGGCGGGTGACTATGCCGACCTCGCGCTGCACAATCTCGAGAACAGCGACGGGGTGAACCATTACCACCCTTATCGCGAGGTCCCCCCGTCCGGCATCATCGGCTGGTACGACGACCTCCTGGCCCGTGCCCGCGAGAGCCAGGGCGAGTTGGTGCCCGAGATCGAGGCGGCGCGCAGCGCGCTGATCGGGTTCCGCGACTGGCTGGAAGCGGAGCGGCCTTCGATGGATAGTCCTGCCGGAGTGGGCGCGGATCGCTACGACTGGTTCATCCGCCACGTCCGCATGATCCCCATGACCGCCGCCGAGATGCTGGTACTGGCCGAGCGCGAGCACGAGCGCATGACCGCCGCACTGGCCCTTTATCGCCACCGCAACCGCGACGAGCCGCAGATCGCCCTTTCCACCAGTGCGGAGGAGCAGCGCGGCAAGATCGCCGAGACCGACCGCATCGTGCGCGAATGGCTGACGAGCGAAGAGATCATCACCATCCCCGACTACGTCGGCGAGCTTGGCGCGAACACGCCTTACATAGAGCGTCCGACCGGACCCAATTTCTGGGAGCAGATCCAGTTTCGCGATCCCATTCCCGACCATGTCCATGCGGTGATTCCGGGCCACCGGTTCGATGCCGTGCTCGCCGCGCGCGACGAGCGGCCGATCCGGGGGCGCTACTCCGAAGGCTCCCGCGCCGAGGGCTGGGCCACCTATCTCGAGGAAATGACCGTGCTGGCAGGCGGCACCGAGCATACGCCGCGCGGCGACGAATACATGATGCTGTTCGGAATCTTCCGCGCCGCGCGCGTGCCCGCCGACATCTACATGCAGCACAACGCGTGGGACGTGCGCGAGGCGGTGGACTTCATGCGCGCGCAGACGCCCTGGCTGGACGAGGACGTGGCCCGCGTCGATGCCGAGATCTACCTGCGCCGCCCGCCCGGTTACGGCGTCGCCTACACCATCGGCAAGCTGCAGATGGACGCCCTTCTGGCGGACCGGGCGATGCAGCTGGGCGACGATTTCGTGCTGCGCGATTTCCACGACGAGTTCATGGCCGCGGGGCGCCTGCCGATTGCGCTGATCCGCTACGAGATGACGGGCGAGGCCGACGAGGTCGCGCTGTTCTGGGATACCCCGCCGATACCCGCGCCCTGAGCGAGTCGCGCGACTTCCCGACTTCCGCACCCCGCCGCCACGCCGGACGGCATGTCGACCTGCCCTATCCGCCCGCCGCGCGGTGCGGCCTTTCCCGCGCCATGTCTCAGGTTCGTCAGCCTCGCACGGGAGAGAGCCGCGAGAATCGATAAGCCGTATATTGTTTTTCGATATTATCGATTGACAATAAGAAGCGAGAGGTCCATATCGTTTTTCGGTAAGACACACCAAGGAGATCGATAAATGACCCGCATGTTCACCAACTCGCTCGCCGCCGCGGCCGCCGTCGTGATGGCTCTCACTTCCCTTACCGCCATCACCACGATCCCGGCGCAGGCCCCCGTTGCCGTGGTCGCGCCGGTGCTGGCCTGATCCGGGCAGGACAATCCGATCATAGCCAGGCAAGGAAGGGGACGAGACCGATGACAACCATGCAAGACAACCAACCCAACGACCTGCTGCTGCTGGGCGGCAAGATCATCGCCGTGTTCATGCAGATCGCCATGGCGGTCGGCGCTTTCGCCCTGATCGTCGCCCTGCCCGCGATATTGATCTTCCGCGACGACGTGGCCGAGGCCTTCGGGGCGGAGGCCGCGTACCTCGCCTCTCCCCTGCTGCTACTGGCCGGAGTGATGCTGATCGGCCTCGCCATCGTGACGATGCTGTTCGTGTTCTTCGGCGCGCTGAGGAAGATCATTTCCACCGTCGGCAAGGGCGATCCCTTCGCGCCGGCCAATGCGGACAGGCTTTCGCTGATGGGCTGGCTGATGCTGGGCGTCCAGCTGGCGCTGATCCCGGCCACCGCGCTGGGAATCCAGCTGGCGCAATACTCTGACGAGATGGAGGAGGACGTATCCTTCACCATCGATGGCGGAATGGACCTGACCGGAATACTCCTGACCATCATCCTGTTCATCCTGGCCCGCGTGTTCCGTCACGGCGCCGCGATGCGCGAAGACCTGGAAGGAACCGTGTGATGCCGATCAACGTGAAGCTCGACGACCTTCTACACGAGAGGCGCATGACGCTGACCGAACTGGCCGAGCGCGTTGGCCTGACCCTGGCCAACCTCTCGATCCTGAAGACCGGCAAGGCCAAGGCCATCCGCTTCTCCACGCTGGAGGCCATCTGCCGCGAACTGGACTGCCAGCCGGGCGACCTGCTGGGATACGACGAGTAAGGTGTTGGAATTATGGCGAGAGTGTGGCAATAGCTGCCCGCCCGTATTCTCGGGATACCAAGGACAGGGAATTACCATGAAGAAGATTATGCTCGTCGCCGCTCCCCTGGCGTTCGCTCTAACCGCCTGTGACGGCCCGGCCGAGGAAGCTGGCGAAGAGGTCGATGACATCGCCGAGATGGAAGCCGAAGTGATGGACGCCGAAGCAGGCGTAGCCGAAGCCGAAGCCGAACTGGCCGACGAAATGGGCGCCGACGCCGCAGAGGAAGCTCTCGAGGAAGAAGCCGAAGTGCTCGAGGAAACCGCCGACGAGATCTGATCGGCAATTTCCGGCCGAACGCCCGCACATGGCGCGGCTTTCGGCTTGACTTTCGGGGCGCGGCAGCTAATTGCCCGCCCCGACTGTCGGTTCGAAAGAACGGAAGTCATCCGTCCGAGACAGTTGGTGACCGGAATCTGCCGGTCTTAATTTCCAGCCTAGACGGGGAAATGAGTTTTATCGCCCCGCTGTTGCGGTGCGCCAATCGCGTGATGCTTCACGCACCTCCTTCCCCATCAACGGACTCGTCCATGTCGCATGAGCGGCATGGCAACTTGAGCCGGTCGTCCGCACGAATTCGCGGGTGGCCATAGTGAAGGAGTACGGCATGGATCGTTCGCAGAAAACCGAAGCGGTCGCCCAGCTCAACGCTGTGTTCAACGAGGTCGGCGTGGTGGTTGTCACCCGCAACCTCGGCCTGACGGTGGATCAGTCCACCGACCTCAGGAACAAGATGCGTGAAGCCGGTGCGTCCTACAAGGTTGCGAAGAACCGTCTGGCCAAGCTCGCCCTGAAAGACACCGATTACGTTGGGATCGAGGAATACCTCACCGGTCCCACCGCGCTGGCCTGGTCGGAAGACCCGGTTGCGGCTGCCAAGGCCGCTGTCGATTTCGCCAAGTCGAACGACAAGCTGGAAATCGTCGGTGGCTCGATGGGCACGCAGGTTCTCGACGAAGCTGGTGTGAGGGCGCTCGCCTCCATGCCCAGCCTCGACGAACTGCGCGGCAAGATCGTGGGTCTCGTCAACGCGCCGGCAACCAAGGTTGCCCAGCTCGTCAACGCGCCCGCCGCCAAGCTTGCCCGTGTCTTCGGTGCCTACGGCGCCAAGGACGCGGCGTAACAGACGCTTTTTCGCACACGAGACGAAACATCATGGGGCCCATCGTACGCCCCGCCCAATTTGGAGTGAACCATCATGGCTGACATTGCCAAGCTTGTTGAAGAACTGTCGTCGCTGACCGTCATGGAAGCGGCCGAACTCGCCAAGGCCCTCGAAGAAGAGTGGGGCGTTAGCGCCGCTGCTGCCGTTGCTGTTGCCGGTCCCGCCGGCGGTGGCGATGCCGCTGCACCCGCCGAAGAGAAGGACGAATTCGACGTCATCCTGACCGGCGACGGTGGCAAGAAGATCCAGGTGATCAAGGAAGTCCGTGGCATCACGGGCCTGGGCCTGACCGAAGCCAAGGCTCTCGTCGAAGGCGCGCCGAAGGCCGTCAAGGAAGGCGTGAACAAGGCGGAAGCCGAAGAAATCAAGGCGAAGATCGAAGCTGCCGGCGGTACGGTCGAGCTGAAGTAATCGGTCGAGGCGGATCGACCTTCGGTCCGCTTCAAGGATTGATCAGAGAAGGGGTGGTTTCCTACAAGGAAGCCGCCCCTTTTTCTTTGCCCCTGCCTGGGAGACATCGTGACAACCCGACATCTCATCCCGATGGTTGCCGGTCTTGCCTCGCTTTCCGCATGTGCGACCGCGCCAACGGCGAACCTGGAAGCGCAGCCGCAGGCTATCGTTCAGGACGGAGTGCCCGCACCCGCGGCGTGTGGCAATCCGATGCCAACGGCTGGATCCTCGAGATAGACGATGCCGGCATAGCCCGCTGGCAGGACACGCCCGATGCCTGTTATCGTGCGGACCAGGGCGGCACCGCCGCGGCGACAATGGGTCAGATCGAGTATCGCCTCATCACGCTGCTGGACGGGAACGAGGCGATCTTCCGGTATCTCGATGGCGACACGCCGACGCGCTTCCGGCGGATCGAGAGTCTACCGCCGCGCTGCACCCCGACGCCGCCCGCCAGCGAAACCGCCATCTTCGATACCTTCGCGGCAATCATGGACCGGCACTACGGCTTCTTCGACGAGCGCGGCGTCGTCTGGGACGACCTGGTGGCCCGCAACCGTTCGCGCGTCCGCGACGGCATGGGCGATGCCGCCCTGTTCACGGTGATGGAAGACATGGTGGAGGCGCTTGGCGATTCCCACACCAAGCTGATCGCGGAGATCGACGGTGAACAGCGCCGCGCGCAGGGCGGGCTGGGTACGACCCTGCCGATGATCAGGTCCGGCATGGGAGAAGGCGCCTGGCTGCGCGGCATCGTCGGGCAATTGCTGGACGAGGTGCTCGACCCCGGTGCATCGATGGTTGCGAACGATCGCATCGTTCAGGGCACGATGGCGGGTGGCAGGATCGGCTACATCCAGGTCTTCACCATGGGCGGTTTCGACGAGAGCCAGGTCGTGGGAACGCAGGCCTGGGCCGATGCCGAACTCGCCGCCTTCGATGCGGCCTTCGACACGATCCTGGCGGGCTTTGCCGAGCGCGGCGTCGAGGCCGTCATCCTCGACCTGTCGAACAATCGCGGCGGATACGACCTCGTCGCGCGTCGCCTCGCCGGTCGGTTCACCGAGACTGCCTACCTTGGCTATACGGTGACCAATACCGGCGGCGGCGAACCCGTGCCCTATGTCATCGACGTGCCGCCGGAGCCGCGCTTTGCCGGTCCCGTCTACCTGCTGACAAGCGATGTCACCGTCTCTGGCGGCGAGCTTGCTACCCTGGCGCTGCGCCAGAACTCCAGGGTCACCCAGGTGGGTGGAACGACGCGGGGTTCCTTTTCCACCCCACTCCCGAAACCGCTTCCCAACGGCTGGTACCTGGAACTTTCCAACGAGGCGTTCACCGCTCCCGATGGCGGTCTGTTCGAAGGCACGGGGATCGCCCCCCACTGGCCCGCCCCGGTCTTCCCGCAGGATGCCCCGGTAGAGGGCCATGGCGGCGTGCTTGAATGGCTGGCGGGCGAAATCCTCGCCCGCCGCCCGAACAGCGAGGACTAGAGCGTCTTCAGGTAATTGATGATCGCCTGCGCCTGCTGCGCGTTCACGCCGGGGTTAGGCATGGAGCCACCCGGAACGACGGCGTTGGGGTCGAGGATGTAGCGCCGCAGGTTGGCCTCGGTCCAGGTGATGTTCGCCTCCTGCATCGCCGGGCTGTAGTTGGCACCCGACACGCTGCCCGCGCGGCGACCGACCACGCCCGCCAGCGTCGGGCCGATCATGTTCTGGCCGGGTTCCACGGAGTGGCAAACGCCGCAGGTGGTGAAGGCCTGCGGCGGACCGGCGGCGGCGACGCGTGTCGGCGTGGGAGTAGGCGTAGGCGAGGCGGTTGCCGATGCAGTCGGTGCGGGTTCTTCGCCGTCTTCCTCGCCTTCGTCCTGCGCTGCCGTCTCGCCCTCGTCGGCTTCCACCATGTCGGCATCCGCCGCGTCGTCATCGGCCGCTTCGTCGACCGGTTCGGCCGTCACGACCTCGTCGACGGCCGACGTCTCTTCGGCATCGTCGGGAGAGCCGCCGCAGGCTGCGAGAGCCAGTGCAAGGGCAGTCGTGGTGGCGAGGGCAAGCTGGTTACGCATAACATCCTTCCGCTGAAACATTGACAATGTCCTTTAGGCGCGGAGCGCCACGATCGGCAAGGCTTGTTACCCCGCGGCCTCACCATTCCAACAATCATGACGCGCGCCGGCTTTTCGGCTTTTCCCCCTGTGGTCGCGCGCCTATCCGGTCCGGCTGCCCTCGGGCGGCGAGCCAGTCATGCGACCCGTTGCGCACCCTCCCACGCCCGGCTGGAAAGCCGAAGGCATCGAGACTCTCCGCCTCGCGGGGCCGCTGGCGCTCGCCAATCTTCTGCAGATGTTCATCTACTCTATCGACGTGATCTTCATCGCGCGGCTGGGAGCGGACGAGCTGGCGGCATCCTCTCTGGCGGTATCGGTCTTCGGCCTGCTGATCTGGTCGCTGCACGGGCTGACCGGCGCGGTGGCGCCGATCATGGCGGCGGAACTGGGCGCGCGAGGGCCGGCCCTGCGGCCGGTGAGACGTTCCGTGCGAATGGCGCTGTGGCTGTCGGTCGGGTGCGGAGCGGTGGCGATGATCCTGTGTGCCTTCGCCGAGGAGGTGATGATCCTGGCCGGGCAGCAGCCGCACATCGCCGCGCTGGCAGGCGAATATACCGACCTGCTGCTGTGGTCGACGATACCCATGATCGCGTCAGGCGTGCTGCGCAATTTCGTCTCGACACTGGGCCGGCCGATCTTCGCCACTCTGATCACCGGCATGGGCATCGGCGTGAATGCCCTGGCGAACTGGATCTTCATCTTCGGCAACCTCGGCGCCCCGGCAATGGGTCTGGAGGGCGCGGCCATCGCCACGATCATCACCACCCTGGCGATCCTGGCCGCATATGCCATCGCCATCCGGCTCGATCCACGGCTGCATCGCTATCACGTTTTCGGTTTTGCCTGGCGGCCCGACTGGGCGCGGCTGAACGAAATCGTGCGGGTCGGCACGCCGATTTCCCTCACCATTCTGGCAGAGGCGGGGATCTTCGCCGCCGCGCCGTTCCTGCTCGGCCTGCTGGGTGCGGACCAGCTGGCGGCCCATGCCATCGCGCTGCAGATCGTGGCGATCATGTTCCAGGTGCCCTTCGGCGTAAGCCAGGCCGCCACGATACGCGTGGGCTATTTCTTCGGCGCGCGCGACCACGAAGGCATCCGGCGGGCAGGTGCTGTCGCGATTGGCATGGGCGGAAGCTTCATGGCCCTGACCGCGCTGCTGCTGCTGCTGGCTCCCATGTACTTGCTGGCCATCTACATCGATCCGTGGAACCCCGACGATCCCGGCGTCGTGACCTGGGCCCTGTCGTTCCTGGCCGTGGGCGCGGCATTCCAGCTGTTCGACGGCTTGCAGGTGGTCGCTGCGGGCGCGCTGCGCGGCCTCAAGGACACCCGCGTGCCGATGTGGATCGCGGTGTTCTCCTACTGGGTGCCGGGGGCGGGAATGGCCGTCCTGCTGGGCTTCTACACCCCGCTTGAGGGCCTGGGGGTCTGGATGGGTCTTGCCACGGGTCTTGTCTGCGCCGCGGCACTGCTTACGTGGCGCTGGCACAGGCGCGAAGCGCTGGGCCTGACGGCGCCCGGCGTGAAGTAGCGCAAGCCGCGCTCGCCCCGCCGCAGCGGCCGAAAAATCTGGCCGTGCCCCATTGACTCCATATGAACGCGCACCCAAATGCACGCCGCTGGCACTCTCGGTCGGAGAGTGCCAATCGTCACAACACTCATATGGAAGAGGTCATAGACAATGGCATTCCGTCCGCTGCACGACCGCGTACTGGTCCGCCGCCTCGAGGCCGAAGAAAAGACGGCCGGTGGCATCATCATCCCCGATAGCGCCAAGGAAAAGCCGAGCGAAGGCGAAGTCGTCGCCGTCGGCAACGGTTCCAAGGCCGAAGACGGCACCGTCACCGCTCTCGACGTGAAGGCCGGCGACCGCGTGCTGTTCGGCAAGTGGTCCGGCACCGAGGTGAAGATCGACGGTGAAGACCTGATCATCATGAAGGAAAGCGACATCATGGGCGTGCTGGGCTGATCGCCCCACTCTCGTAACGCTTCCTCACAAAACAGAGATTTCCAGGAGAAACGAAAATGGCTGCCAAGGACGTACAGTTCGGCCGCGATGCGCGTGAACGCATCCTCAAGGGCGTCGATACGCTCGCCAATGCCGTGAAGGTCACGCTGGGCCCCAAGGGCCGCAACGTGGTGATGGACAAGAGCTTCGGCGCTCCGCGCATCACCAAGGACGGCGTTACCGTCGCCAAGGACATTGAGCTTAAGGACAAGTTCGAGAACATGGGCGCACAGATGCTGCGCGAAGTCGCCAGCAAGGCGAACGATGCCGCCGGTGACGGCACCACCACCGCAACGGTGCTGGCGCAGTCGATCGTGCGCGAAGGCATGAAGTCGGTTTCCGCCGGCATGAACCCGATGGACCTGAAGCGCGGCATCGACCTCGCCGTGACCAAGGTCGTTGCGGACCTGCAGGCGCGTTCGAAGGACGTGTCGGGCTCCGAAGAAATCGCCCAGGTCGGCATCATCTCCGCCAACGGCGACCGTGAAGTCGGCGAGAAGATCGCCGAGGCCATGGAAAAGGTCGGCAAGGAAGGCGTGATCACCGTCGACGAATCGAAGGGCCTCGAATTCGAGCTCGAGACCGTCGAAGGCATGCAGTTCGACCGCGGCTACCTCTCGCCCTACTTCGTCACCAACCCGGAGAAGATGACGGTCGAGCTGGAAAACCCCTACATCCTGATCCACGAAAAGAAGCTCTCCAATCTGCAGGCCATGCTGCCTGTGCTGGAAGCCGTGGTGCAGGCGGGTCGTCCGCTGCTGATCATCGCCGAGGACATCGAAGGCGAAGCGCTGGCTACCCTGGTGGTCAACAAGCTGCGCGGCGGCCTGAAGGTCGCTGCCGTGAAGGCACCGGGCTTCGGCGATCGTCGCAAGGCCATGCTGCAGGACATCGCGATCCTCACCAACGGCGAGATGATTTCCGAGGACCTCGGCATCAAGCTGGAGAACGTCGGCCTCAGCATGCTGGGTGAAGCCAAGACCGTCACCATCGACAAGGACAACACCACCATCGTCGACGGTGCGGGCGAAGGCGACGCCATCAAGGCGCGCGTCGAGCAGATCCGCTCGCAGATCGAGCAGACCTCGTCGGACTACGACAAGGAAAAGCTGCAGGAACGCCTGGCCAAGCTCGCCGGCGGTGTTGCCGTGATCAAGGTCGGCGGTGCCACCGAAGTCGAGGTGAAGGAGCGCAAGGACCGTGTGGACGACGCTCTGCACGCCACCCGCGCTGCCGTGGAAGAGGGCATCGTCCCGGGCGGCGGTACCGCGCTGCTCTATGCCACCAAGGCCCTCGCGGGCGTGGCCGGCGAGAACGAAGACCAGACCCGCGGTATCGACATCGTGCGTCGTGCGCTGCAGGCTCCGATCCGTCAGATCGCCGAGAACGCCGGCCATGACGGTGCGGTTGTCGCCGGCAAGCTGATCGACGGCAACGACGAGACCATGGGCTTCAACGCCGCGACCGACACCTACGAGAACCTGGTGCAGGCCGGCGTTATCGACCCCACCAAGGTCGTGCGCACCGCCCTGCAGGACGCGGCCTCGGTCGCCGGCCTGCTGATCACCACCGAAGCGGCCATCGCCGAGGTTCCGGAAGACAAGTCTTCCGGTGGCGGCATGCCCGACATGGGCGGCATGGGCGGCGGCATGGGCGGCATGGGCTTCTAAGCCGCGCCACCCATCCAAGGCTAACGGCAGGGGCCGGGAGGAGCATATCCTCCCGGCCCTTTCCTTTTATCTTCCGCAGATCCGCATACAGGAAGCGGGACGGGGAGAAGTTCAGGGCAAGCGAGCGGGCTCGTCGGCCTCTCGGACGATCAGTCGCGCATCACCTGGAAGACGTGCGAGGCCGAACAGCTGATAAGAAGGAACCCCGTCATGGCTTCGACGCCTGCGAGGAATTTCATCTCGGCTGTCGGCACCAGGTCGCCCAGTCCCAGGGTGGTGAGGTTCACCATGGAGAAGGTGAAGACCTGCAGGAATTCGGGCTGCGAAACTTCCTGGAACTCGCCCAGCCCGAGCCGCATCGAAAGCACGAAGGCGAACCCGAATATCAGCGCCGCCAGGCTCTGACCGACCGTCGCCGTCAGTAGAAGGATCTGGAAGCGCTGCCACTTGGGACGAGAAGACGCCAGCACGCGGTCTGCAACCGAGCCCAGCATGGCCAGGTGCTGCGCCCCCGCCAGGGAAACCGCCAACAGGGCGATTGCCACCTGAATAACGAATTCCATCGTTCCCGCTCCCGAAAGCGTCCTAGTCGCACAGTGGCAGCGTGCCACGCTCTCCCCCGCCCCGTGTCGGGAACGGGCTCTGCGTTTCACGTGCTAGTGCCCAAACAAGGCCTCGCTGCGGGGGAAAGTTCCTTCGTGCGCCTAGCCAGCGAGAGTCGTCTCCAGCCCCGCGGGCGCTCTCATCGCTTGGCCTTGGCGAACAGGTCCACCAGCTCTCCGAACTTGGCGCGCTGCTCATCTTCGTCACCCGAGGCGATCGCTTCGGCCACGCAGTGGGAGGCGTGATTCTTCAGAATTTCGTCCTCGGCCTTGGCCAGCGCGGCCTTCACCGCCTGTATCTGGTGAAGGATATCGATGCAGTAGCGATCTTCCTCGACCATACGCATGATGCCGCGCACCTGGCCTTCGATGCGGCCAAGGCGGTTCTTCAGCGAGGCGGTTTGCTCAACCATGGGCTTTTGTCCTCTTGAAATACCCCCCTAGGGTATGTAGTTGAGCGCCATGACACAAGCCCTCAGTTTGTCCCGGCGCGGTTTCATTGGAAGCAGCGCCCTTGCCGCAGCAGGTCTTGCCGTTCCTTCGTGGGCGCGCGGGCAATCCCTTACTCACGCACGCCAGGGTTTTGGCGAGCTCTCGGGAGACACCATCGACCTGACGATCGGCAACCACCATTTCAGCACCGGCGGCCGGTCAGGCCACGCGATTGCGGTGAACGGCACCGTTCCTGGCCCGCTGGTGCGCCTGCGCGAAGGGCAGGACATAACGCTGAACGTCACCAACAACCTGGCGGAGGACAGCTCGATCCACTGGCACGGGCTGCTGCTGCCTTTCCAGTTCGACGGCGTGCCCGGCGTCAGCTTCCCCGGCATCCGTCCGGGCGAGACGTTCACCTACCGCTTCCCGGTTCGGCAGACGGGCACCTACTGGTGGCACTCGCACTCCGGCCTGCAGGAACAGGCCGGCCACTACGGCCCGATCGTGATCGAGAGCGGCGAACCCGATCCGCGTTACGACCGCGACTACGTGGTGCTGCTGAGCGAATTCACCCCGCGCCACCCGCACGAGATCGCGCGGATGCTGGCGGTGGGCGAGCACTACTTCAACCGCCAGATGTTGACGGTCGGTAGCGGCGAGATGAGCCTGGAGGACCGGCTGATGTGGGGCGCGATGCGGATGAACCCGCGCGATATCTCCGACGTCACCGGCGCGACCTATACCTTCCTTGCCAACGGCCACGGCCCGGCGGACGGACTGGAATTCCTGTTCAATCCCGGCGAGCGTGTGCGACTGCGCGTGATCAACGGCTCTGCCATGACCTTCTTCAACGTTCGCATCCCCGGCGTGCCGATGCAGGTGATCGCGGCGGACGGGCAGGAAGTCGATCCCGTCGAGGTCGACGAGTTCCAGATCGGCGTTGCCGAGACATATGACGTCATCGTCCAGCCCGGCGCGGGCGCACATGCCTTCGTTGCCGAGGCAATGGACCGTTCCGGCATGGCCGTTGCCAACCTCACCTCGCAGGCAGGACGCCGCGCCACGCCCCCGCCCCTGCGCGAACCCGTCACGCTGACGATGGTCGACATGGGCATGGGCGCGATGGACCACGGCGCGCACGGGGGCATGGATCACGGTTCGGGCGGCATGGACCACTCCATGCGCGATACATCGCTGCTGCCGCCCGACGTGAAGGTCGGCCCCGGCATCGACATGGTGGCCCCGATGCCGATGGACCGGATGGATTTCCCCGGCCTCGGCCTCGATAAGGTCGACCACCGCGTGCTGCGCTACACCGATCTCAGGGCGAAGAACGCCAACCCGCACCGCATGCCCACGCGCAGCCTGGAGATACACCTGACCGGCAACATGGAACGCTACATGTGGTCGTTCGACGGCAAGCAGTTCAGCGCCGTGACCGACGATCCCATCCGCTTCGGCTATGACGAGCGGGTGCGGGTGAAGCTGGTGAACGACACCATGATGGCGCACCCGATCCACCTGCACGGGCACTTCTTCGAACTGGTCAACGGGGCGGGCATGACGAACCAGCCACTGAAGCACACGCTCGTGGTGCAGCCCGGCTCCACGGCGACGTTCGACCTGACGGCGAACGAGCCGGGCGACTGGGCCTTCCACTGCCACCTTCTCTACCACATGCACGCAGGCATGATGCAGACCGTCACCGTACGGCCGTTCCCCGGAGGAGAAGGCTGATGCGCGCGTTATTGCTGGCAGGCGCAGCCCTGTTCGCCGTTCCCGCTGCGGCGCAGGATCACTCGGGCCATGACGGTCACGACGAACCGGTGCAGGAGGAACAGGACCACGCGGCGCATCAGGGCATGGATCATTCCGCCCACGGCCAGATGGACCATTCGCAGCACGCGATGGAACAGCAGGAAGAGCCTGCCCTGGACCATTCGCAGATGGACCATTCGCAGATGGACCACGGCACGATGGATCATGGCGAGATGGACCACTCCCAGATGGACCACGGCACCATGGACCATGGCGGGATGGATCACTCCCAGATGGACCACGGCACCATGGACCATGGCGGGATGGATCACTCCCAGATGGACCACGGCTCGATGGATATCCCCACCGGTCCGCCGCCTCCGCGCGCGTTCGAGGGGCCAGCCCACGCCGCCGACCTTTTCTTCGACGAACAGCGCATGGCCGCCGCGCGCGCCTACAACCATGTCTCCCACGGAAACATGACCACCGGCATGGTCTTCGTGGAACGGCTGGAAGCACGCCTTTCCGAGGGGCACGATGCCTACTTGTGGGATGCCAGCGTATGGTACGGCACATCGCTCAACAAGGCCGTGTTCAAGACCGAGGGTGAAGGCGAATTCGGCAACGGCGGCGAGATCGAGGACGCCGAGATGCAGCTGCTGTGGGGACGCGCCATCGGCCCCTTCATCGACCTGCAGGCGGGCGTCCGCCTCGATGTCGAGCCCGACACCACCGCTCATCTGGCGCTGGGCGCGGCAGGCCTTGCGCCCTACATGATCCACTTCGATGCCGCGGCCTTCCTCTCCGACGAAGGCGACCTGACCGCGCGGATCGAGGCCGAGCACGACATGAAGCTGACCCAGCGCCTGATCCTGCAACCGCGCGTCGAGGCCGAGCTTTCGGCGCAGGACATTCCCGAGCGCGGCGTCGGAGCGGGGCTCTCGAAGATCGAGGTGGGCGCACGTCTGCGCTACGAATTCGTGCCCGAGTTCGCGCCCTATATCGGCGTCGAATACGAGGCCGCGACCGGGCGGACGGCGGACTTCATCCGCGACGCCGGCGACGACCCCGACGGGGTTGCCGTGGTCGCCGGCCTGCGCTTCTGGTTCTGATCTAGCTAGCCGCCCAGCCGGCTTTCCTCGACCGCTTCCAGCACCTCGTCGCTCCAGGTGACGGGGTACTGGGTCTGCGGATTGAACACGTCCCCGCGATAGCTGGCGGCTTCGGCGGCGGCGATTTCGGCTGCCGTGAGGTGCTCGCTCGGCTCCAGCGCGAAGACGTCGATGCCGCGGGCGATCTCGGTCGCGTAGATGCGGCCGTTGTACCAGTAGGCGGACCAGTATCCGCCGGTGATCAGCTGGTCGGCATCCACCGGGCCACGATCGAAATAGGCGATCTCGAAGGGGTTCGCGGGATCGGTGAAGTCGATCACGGAAAGCCCGCCCTGATACCAGGCCTGCACGAAGATGTCGCGGCCGGGCACCGGAATGATCGACCCGTTGTGCGCCACGCAGTTCTCGGTTTCGCCCTGAGGTGCGGGCAGCTTGTAGGTGCCGCGATATTCCAGCTCTCCATCGACGATCGCATAGAAGGCGTTGGCACCCCAGTTGCGCGGATCGCTGGCCTGGCAGCGCGGACGTCCGCCGCCGCCCCATTCGTCGGTGAACAGCACGACATCGCCGGTGTTGTTGAACGTGGCGGAGTGCCAGTAGGCGAAACCTTCATCCACCACCTCGTCCATGCGCACCGGGTTCAGCGGATCGGAAATGTCGAAGATGATGCCGTTGCCCGAACAGGCTCCGGCGGCAAGGTCCAGTTCCGGGAATACCGTGATGTCGTGGCACTGGTCCGTGCGGCGGGTGTCCTGCGTGTCATCGCCATGATCGCCGCCCAGCCATAGGCCAGCAAGCCGCCCTGTTTCGGGATCGGCGAAGACGCGCGGGCTGGATACGATGCGCGCCAGCGAGGGATCGGCGAGCGGGATCTCGATCACGTCGATGCTGAACAGCGCGGTGCGATCGTCGCCCGGCACGTCGCCCACGCAGAATTCCAGTTCCTCCTCGTCGCGCACGCTGCCGGTGCCGGAGTTGTAGACGATCAGACTGATGTCCGTGCGCTCGACGATGGAATGGGTGTGGCTGCCGCGACAGGTCTGCACCTGGCCCACCTGGCGCGGACGGGTGACATCGGAAATGTCGAAGATGCGCAGGCCGCGGAAGCGTTCCTCGCTCGCGCGGTCGTCCACGCCTTGAAGCCCGCAATCGACGCGGCCGCGCGTTTCCTCCACGCTCATCACCAGGATGTCGCCGGCGATGGACACGTCGCCCTGCCCGCCCGGACAGACGACCGAACTGACCAGCTGCGGCACGCCGTCTTCGCCCAGGCGATAGGCGTTGAAGCCATGGTAGTTGCCCGCCACCATCAGATCGCCGGAAAAGGCGAGATCGGTGTTGGAGAAGCTCAGCATGCCGCCGCGTTCGGCAAAACGCGGCTCATCGTCCTCTTCGGCATCGCGCGGGTCGGCGGCGGCCATCGCGGCATGGCCGGCATGGCCGGCATGCTCATCGGCGGCATCGGCCCCGGCGCCATCCTCTTGGGCGCTTTCGCCCTCGTCATCCTCAATGCGCGGACGCAGACCGGCGGGGTTTTCCGGATCGTAGAAGCCGGCCGGCTTGCGGAGGAAAGCGACATGGCGAAGGTTGCTGATCGCCTCCTCGGCATCGAAGACGCCCGCGCGCAGGGTGACGCGGGGATCGTCGGAAAGGCTGGCGAGAACGGCGTTCATGCGTTCGATCTCTGCGTTCTGGTCGTTCACCACCTCGCTGGTGAATTCGTACATCACCGGATCGGCGGCCGTGCCCTGGCGATCGTGCAGTTCTTCCACCATGGTGACGGCGCCCTTGTGGTGGCGCGTCATCAGTTCGAGGAACAGACGGTCGAAATTGGTGCCGCGCGCGGCGGCCAGCGCCTCCATCTCCTCCGGCGTGGCCATGCCTTCCATGCCGGCGTGATTGACGTGGCCCATGCCGGCCATTTCCAGCGCCTCTCCCCGGTCGGAAAGCCAGGTGCGCATGAAGTCCATCTCGTCTTCCTGCGACGCGTCGATCCGGCCCGCGACCGCGAGGATTTCCGGCGTGTTCGTCCGCTCCTCCACAAGAGCGGCCATGTCCACAGCCTGCTGGTGGTGCACGATCATGCCCTGCATGAACGCCACGTCTGCGGGCGAATAGGCGTTGCGGGCCAGGCGCGTGGCCTCGTCCTCGCTCAGCGTGCGCGGTTCCTGTCCCACGGGGCCGGGCTGGACGATCGTCACCTCCTGCGCGGTGGCGGCGCTGGTTCCGGCGAGCAGGAGAGCGGCGAGCGAAGCGCCTGCAAAAAGGTGGCGAGAGTTTTTCATGGTGTGCGATCCGGAAAGTGATTTCATTCGAAATCTATAGGCACCGGAACGGCTGCCCTCGTCAAGCGGCTTGATGCCGGGTTGTAGCACCGGGACCTGAACGGTAGTCTCCATCCCAGTGGGAACGAGGGGAGAGTTCACGATGCATCATGCCATGATCGCCAGCGCGCTGCTGCTGTGCCTGTCCGCCTGCGGCGGCGAGTCCGAGACGGTGGAGACGGAAACGGCGGAATATTCGCCGCGGCAATACATGCAGGCGGTGAACGACGTCGCCCGCATGGACGACCGGCAGTACGACGAGACGCGCCAACCGGCAGAACTGCTGGCCTTCGCCCAGATCGACCGCGGCGAGGTGGTAGGCGACTACATCATGGGGGGCGGCTATCTCACCCGGCTGCTAGCCATGGCGGTGGGGGCGAACGGCAAGGTCTACGCCTTCCAGCCGACCGAGTTCATCGATTTCCGCCCCGCCTATGCCGAGGAACAGGATGCCGCCGTCGCGCCCTATGCGGACCAGGAGGGCAACCCCGTTCGCGTATTTCCCCTGCGCGGGCCGGTGGCGGAGCCGGGCTGGCCGGAGCCGCTCGACACCATCATCACGGCGATGAATTTCCACGATCTTTATATCTCGCAGATGCCCGAGGGCACGGCGGATGCGGCGGTGCAGATGCTGTACGATTCGCTGAAACCCGGCGGCACTCTGGTGGTGGTCGATCACCTAGCGGCGGAAGGCGGCGGCGCGGAAGCGGCAGACCAGCTGCACAGGATGGACCGGCAGATGGCGCTCGACGCGCTGACCGGCGTCGGCTTCGTGCTGGAAGAGGAATCGGACCTCTACTCGCGCCCCGACGATCCCCGAGATGCCAACGTGTTCGACGACAGCATTCGTGGCAACACCGATCAATTCGCCTGGCGCCTGCGAAAGCCCGAATAGCGCGGTTTTCCCGGCACGTTTGCTGCCTCGGCTCGTTGGTGGGGAGAGACAACCAACAGCAGGAGAGAACATCCATGAAAGTTCCGCACAAGGCCCATGTCGCCCTCGTCGACGGAGAGCGTTTCGTACTGCTGCGCAACGACGGGCAGATCTTCGAACCCAAGCTGACCAAGGTGGCGGAGCCTTCGCTCGACGCGACGAATTTCAGCGCCGGGGTGAAGCACCAGGATTCCGCTAGCCAGATGAGCGGCAACACGGACCTTAACGAACTGGCCCACGGCGCGGCAGCCGCCGAATGGCTCAATGCCAAGGCGATCGCGGGCGAGTTCGAAGACTTGGTTATCGTTGCCGATCCCAAGACGCTGGGCGAAATGCGCCGCCACTACCACGTGGAACTGGAAAAGCGGCTGGCTGGAGAGGTCGACAAGGCCCTGACGCACGAGCCGCTGGACAAGATCGAGAAGGTACTGGCCAACGCCTGACCACCGACTTTCCGGGCCTTGAAACGCCTCCGGGACCACCTTTTCCCTCGAAGTATCGACAATCTGGGGCGTTTCGTCGCGCTGGGTTCGCCGGCTGCGTGCTATTAAGCAATTACTAAGCACGTTTCTGGCAACGAAATGGAATGGGTAACTCGGTGATCGCACGCATAATTGCGCTTCTCGCGCTGGTTCTGACTCCCCTCGCCGCCGCGCAGGCGCAGGCTCAGGACTTCGAAAGTCGCTTTGACAACGCGTTCGGGACAGACGTTCGCGAGCCGCCGGAGATCAACGATCGACCCACCACGGCGCTGGAAAGGCGCATCGCGCAGGTGGCCGATGGAAGCGATGGGCGCATCGGCGTTGCCGCGCTGGACCTTGCCAGCGGCGAGAGCATCTCGATCCTGGGCGACCAGCTCTTCCCCATGGCCTCCACCAGCAAGATCGCCATCGCGGCGACCTTCCTGGAAGGGGTGGACCAGGGCCGCTGGAGCCTGACGAGCGAGTTTCCCCTGCTCTGGGCCGTGCGCTCGCAGCGTTTCTCCACGCGGGTCGCTCCCGTTCGCGAGGGTGAGTATCTGCCTGCCGAACAGCTGATCGACCTGATGATCACCCGCAGTTCCAACCCGGCAACCGATGCCCTGCTGGCAGCGGTCGGCGGGCCTTCGGCCGTTAACGACTGGGCGCGCCGGGCCGGTCTGGAAGGTTTCAACCTGAGCCGCGACATCGCGACGCTGGTTCGCGACGACGGCGAGTTCGACCCCACCTACCATATCGATCCGCGCGACAGCGCCACGCCCGAGACGATGGTGAAGCTGCTGGCCGGGATCTACCAGGGCGAATGGCTGAGCGCCGAGAGCCGCCAGGTCATCCTCGATGCGATGGAACGCTGCCGCACCGGCCGCAACCGTATCCGTGCAGGAATGCCAGACGGGGTCAGCGTGGCGCACAAGACCGGCACACTTAACCGCATGGCGGGCGATATCGGTATCGTGGAAATGCCCGACGGGCGCGCCATCGCGCTTGCTGTTTTCGTGACGGGGCAGAGCGCTTCGCAGGCGGACGAGAACCGCAACAAGAGCCGCGCCCGCAGCCTGCGCGACCAGCGCATCGCCTCGATCGCGCGGGCCGTCTACGATGGCTACGCCGAACAGGCGGCATCGCGCCGCTTCGCCAACGCCAGCCACTCCGGCACCGGAAACACCGCGGCCACGCGCTGATCTTTCCGGATCGGTTTCAAGCGGACAAAGAAAAAGGGCGCGGCCATCGCTGGCCACGCCCTTTGTTCTGTAAGCCTGAAGGCCTCGAACCGATTACTCGGCTTCGGCGGCTTCTTCTTCCATCTCGGCGCCGGCTTCCTGCATTTCTTCGCCAGCGGCGGCCATGCCTTCTTCCATTTCCATTTCGGCTTCGGCAGTGGCGTCTTCCACGCCTTCGCCCATGGCTTCCATGTTGGCTTCGGTGTCGGCGGCGGCGCTTTCAGCGGTGGCTTCGGCGGCGTCTTCGGTGCCTTCAGAGCAAGCGGCCAGAGTCAGGGCGCCAGCAGCGGCGGCAGCGACGAGAACGATCTTACGCATAGGTATAAACCCCTTGAATTACACATTTTTGGGAGAGGCTGCTGCCCGTCCCGAAGCCAACCCTTCCGCTGGCTCTGGTGCCCAAATAATGCCACATTCTACCTTTCGCAAGCGGAATGTGGCGCAAATGCGGCGAACGGAGGGCGAGAATAAGGCAGGCCGATTGGTGCTTACAGGGGGCGGGACTGCGTGCTAGCAGGCACCCATGGCCGACAAGCAGCATCTCTACCTGGTCGATGGTTCGGCCTATATCTTCCGCGCCTATCACCGCCTTCCGCCGCTGACCAATCCGCAAGGGACGCCGGTGGGCGCGGTCTATGGCTACACCACCATGCTGTGGAAGCTGGCGGAGGACCTGGACAAGGCTGAGGGCCCGACGCACCTTGCCGTCATTCTCGACAAGTCGAGCCAGTCGTTCCGCAACGAGATCTACAGCGAGTACAAGGCCAACCGCCCGCCTCCGCCCGAGGATCTGGTGCCGCAGTTCCCGCTGATCCGCGATGCGACGCGCGCTTTCTCCCTGCCCTGCATCGAGGAACCGGACGTGGAGGCGGACGACATGATCGCCAGCTATGCGCGTGCGGCCACCCGCAGGGGTTGGGACGTCACCATCGTGTCTTCCGACAAGGACCTGATGCAGCTGATCGGCCAATGCGCCCAGGATGAGCTGGAAGAGGGCGTTGCCGAAGGCGGCTGCATCGACATGCTCGACACCATGAAGAACGCCCGCATCGGGCGCGACGAGGTGATCGAGAAGTTCGGGGTGCCCCCCGAGCTGGTGGGCGACGTGCTGGCGCTGATGGGCGATTCGGTCGACAACATTCCCGGCATCTTCGGCGTCGGCCCGAAAACCGCCAGCAAGCTGATCGCCGAGCACGGCAGCCTCACCGCCGCGCTGGACGCTGCCGAGGGCATGAAGACAAGCAAGCTCAAGGAACGGCTGATCGAGCATCGCGGCGATGCCGAGCTTTCGCGCGTGCTCGTGACCCTGAAGGAAGACTGCCCGCTTCCGCAGGATCTCGCCGAGTTCAAGCTAGACGGGGTGCCCAGCGAACCGCTGGCGCAATTCCTCGAGACCCACGGCTTCATGAGCCTGCTGCGCCGACTGGGCGCGGGCAACGGCAGCCCCAACCGCGCGACAGACCTCAATCCGGCGAAGCAGGATACCAAGGGCGAGGCGGCGGCTCCGGGCGGTAACACACAGCCCCTGCCCGACTGGCCCGCTGTCGACCGCAGCACCTATGAATGCGTGCAGACGCTGGAACGGCTGAAACACTGGGTGGGGCGCGCCTTTGCCGCGCGGCTGGTGGCAGTGGATACGGAAACGAGCGATCTCGATGCCATGGCCTGCGACCTCGTCGGCTTCAGCCTTGCGCTTGGGCCGAACGATGCCTGCTACGTGCCGCTGGCGCACGGCGGCAGCGACATGTTCGACGAGAAGCCCGAGCAGGTCGAACGCTCCGCCGCTCTCGCCGCCATCAAGCCGCTCCTGGAAAGCGAAGCGGTGCTGAAGGTGGGGCAGAACGTCAAATACGATATCAACGTGCTGAAACGCTGCGCCGGGATCGACCTTGCACCGGTGCACGACACGATGATCGTGAGCTTCGCCATGGATGCGGGCCGCGAGGAATCGGGCATCGGCGGCGGACACGGCATGGACGAACTGGCGGAACGCCATCTCGGCCACACCTGCCTGAAGTTCAAGGATATCTGCGGCACGGGCAAGAAGGCCATTCCCTTCAGCGAAGTGCCACTCGACAAGGCCACCGAATACGCCGCGGAGGACGCCGACGTGACCTGGCGGCTTTACCAGCACCTCCATCGCCGCCTCCCGCTGGAAGGGGCGACGCGCATCTACGAGCGGGTCGACCGCCCACTGATTCCGGTGGTGGCCGCGATGGAACGCGAAGGCATCAAGGTGGACCGCGCCGAGCTTTCGCGCCTTTCGGAGCAGTTCGCCGAAACCACCGCGCGCATCGAGGGCGAAATCCACGCCGAGGCGGGCGAGGAATTCACCATCGGCAGCCCCAAGCAGCTGGGCGACATCCTGTTCGACAAGATGGGCTACAAGGGCGGCCGCAAGGGCAAGAGCGGGCAGTACTCCACCGACCAGGCGGTGCTGGAAAGGCTTAGCGCGCAGGGCGCGACCATCGCCGACAAGGTGCTGGAATACCGCCAGCTGTCGAAGCTGAAGAGCACCTATACCGACGCCCTGCAGGAAGCGATCAATTCCGAGACCAGCCGGGTGCACACCAGCTATTCGCTGGTCGGCGCGCAGACGGGGCGCCTTTCGTCCACCGATCCAAACCTCCAGAACATTCCCATCCGTACCGAGATCGGGCGGCAGATCCGCAAGGCCTTCGTGCCGGACGAGGGCAACGTGCTGCTGGCGGCGGACTATTCGCAGATCGAGCTGCGCCTGGCCGCGCACATGGCCGATGTTCCCGAACTGAAGGAAGCCTTCGGCCAGGGTGAGGACATCCACGCCCGCACCGCGAAGGAGATGTACGGAGAAGTCGACCGCGACACCCGCGCCAAGGCCAAGACGATCAACTTCGCCATTCTCTACGGCATTTCGCGCTGGGGCCTCGCAGGCCGGCTTGGCGTGGAGCCGGATGAGGCGCAGGAGGTGATCGACACCTATTTCAAGCGCTTTCCCGGCATCCAGAACTACATTCACGAGACCCTGGAGACGGTGCGGGCAAAGGGCTATTCGGAGACGCTGTTCGGTCGCAAGACGTGGTTCCCGCGCATCAATTCGAAGAACCAGGCGGAGCGGCAGGGGTCCGAACGCGCGGCGATCAACGCGCCGATCCAGGGGACCAGCGCCGATATCATCAAGCGCGCCATGGCCCGCATGCTGCCCGCCTTGTCCGATGCCGGCCTCGGCCCGGACAACGGCAAGGGGGTGCGCATGCTGCTGCAGGTGCACGACGAACTGGTGTTCGAACTGCCGGAAGGCGACGTCGAGGCGGCGTCTCCGGTGATCGAGCGTGTCATGGCCGAGGCAGCGCTGCCTGCGGTGGAACTGAGCGTGCCGCTGGGCATCGAGATCGGCACCGGTGCCAGCTGGGATGCCGCCCACTGACCTTGCGGGCCCGCGCCGCGGGCTTTACTGCACTGCACCATGGACGAGATGCTGACCTCCCTGCGCGAAGCCATCCCCGATCCGGCGGAAGCCTGGCTCGTGGCCGCACTGGCCGCCGCCATCGGCGTGATCGTGGCGCTGATCGCCTATCGCATCCTGTTCGGCATCCTGCGCAAGGTCGCCCATGCCAGCGACAGCGAGACGGACAATGTCGTGGTCAAGCACCTGGCGCGACCGACGAAGTGGGCGATGGTGGCTCTGGGCATCGTACTGGCGGCGCGCGAAGTCCCGCGGCTGGACGCGGCGTGGGAGAAGATCGCCGGCTTCGTGATGCCCGCACTGATCGGCTGGATTGCCCTGGCCATCATGCGCGCCCTCGTCGCCGCGATGACGATGCGCGCCGATATCGACGTCGTGGACAACCTGCAGGCGCGGCGGCGGCGCACCCGGCTCGCCATCTTCAGCCGCATCGGCACCTTCGTGATCATCTTCATCACCGTGGGCCTGATGCTGCTCTCCATCCCCGGCGTTCGCGACATCGGGGTCACTCTGATGGCGTCTGCCGGCCTTGCCGCGCTGGCGGTAGGCGCGGCGGCCCAGCCCGCTTTGAAGGCGCTTATCGGCGGCCTGCAGATGGCCCTGACAGAGCCGATCCGCATCGACGACGTGGTGATCGTCGAGGGCGAGTGGGGCAAGATCGAAGATATCCGCACCACCTATGTCGTGGTGCGCATCTGGGACGAGCGGCGGCTGGTGGTGCCGGTGAACAAGTTCCTGGAGGAACCCTTCGAGAACTGGACGCGGCAGGGCGCAGAACTGCTTGGCACCGTGTTCCTGCACCTCGACCCGCTGGCCGACGTACCCCGTTTGCGTGCCGAGTTCGAGCGGCAGATCGAGGCCAATGCCAACTGGGACAAGCGGGTGAAAGCGGTGCAGGTCACGGACACCACGCTCGATTCGATGGAACTGCGCCTGCTGATGAGCGCCGAGAACGCCGCAACCGCCTTCGACCTGCGCTGCCAGATCCGCGAAGGCATGCTCGCCTTCATCCGCGAAAACATGCCCGAAGCCATCGCCGTGCGCCGCGTGGCCTCTGCCGCAGAAGCGCTGTGGGAAGGCGGGGAAGCGGGTATGACCTCGGGCAAGGATTAGGAGTTACTCCCTTACCCGCAAGGCTGCCGGGCTGGCGGGACGCTAGCCTTCCGGTATCCGGCGCAGCAGATCGTCGACTTGCGCCTTCGCGACTTCGAGCTCGTCTTCTATCCCGCCGGGAAGCTGCAGGTTGGCAACGACCAGCCGCAGCCCGTTCTCGATCCTGGTATCATCGAGCAGCGCCTGCGCATCGCGCCGCAAGGCGGGTGTATCTTGCCATGGCCCGGCAATCTGGACGGGAATGGAGGAAAACGTCGGGTCGTAGAGATACTGGTCGAAGTCCCGCGAGAGATGCTCTTCGCTGGCTTCGATGTTCCTGTAGGTTGCCTGCAGGTCGAGCAGGCCAAGCCGGACATCGTCGTCTTCAATGAGATGCAGCGCGCCTGCATTCAGCACCTCGTCCATCGTGTTCCGGTTCGGCTGCGTCTGCCGGGAATAGAGGGCGGAGTAGAATGCTTCGAAGAAAAGCGCCGGTTCCAACTCGCGCCCATCATAGAATTCAAGCACGGCTAGAGCGTCCTGACTTTGCGCGCGGCGTCCTTCGATTTCCTCCGTCAGCATCCGGCTGTCGGCCAGCAAGTCCGCCCGGAATCCATCGAGGTAGGCCTCGCCCAGTCGTTGTTCGGCGCGCGCCTCGTTCCAGTTCGATGCCTGTATGCCCAGGAACACCCCGAGGACGACGATCAGGAATTCGACGATGACGGCGAACCAGTTCTGCTCCTTGAGATACCCCAGCATGCGGCGATGAAACATGGCCAAGCCCTCCACGCTGAAGCGCTACCATGTTCCATCATCATTGTCCGCCCGGAGTTAGGCCCCGCCTACGGCCCGTGCTTCTTCTCGCGGGTCGATTCCACCATGCCTTCGGTGATGAAGCCGATGGGATTGACCTCCAGCGCGCGCTTCTTCAGCTCGCCCTTCATCTTTTTGTATTCCTCTTCCATCTTCGGCGTCACCGTGGGGCGCGAGTCCTTGAGGGCCGCAGTGAAATCGACCTTCGTCACCTGCTCCGGCGCGCCATTGGTGCGGCGGATGGCGTTGAGGCCGGCGCGGCGCACCACATCCTCAAGGTCGGCCCCGGTGAAGCGCTCGGCTTCCTTCGCGATGGCCGCCAGGTCCACGTCGTCCGCCATCGGCATGGCCGACGTGTGGATGCGCAGGATGTGCTCGCGTCCGGCCTGGTCGGGCGCACCGACATAGACCAGTTCGTCGAAGCGGCCCGGACGCAGCAGCGCGGGGTCCACCAGGGTGGGCCGGTTGGTCGCACCGATCACCACGATGGAGGACATTTCCTCCATCCCGTCCATTTCGGCCAGGATCGTGTTGACCACGCGCGCCGTCACCTGCGGTTCGTTGGCGGAGGACCCGCGCGCGGGCACGAGGCTGTCGATCTCGTCGATGAAGATGACGCACGGCGCGACGGAGCGGGCGCGGGCGAACATCTTGGCTATCTGCTGCTCGCTTTCGCCGTACCACTTGCTGAGCAAATCGCTGCTCTTGATGGAGATGAAGTTGGCCTCGGCCTCTTTCGCGACGGCCTTGGCCAGCAGGGTCTTGCCGGTTCCGGGCGGGCCGTAGAGCAGGAACCCCTTGGCGGGGCGAATCCCCAGCCGCTCGAAAGCGCGGGGGTTCTTCAGCGGCAGTTCCACGCCTTCCTTCAGCGAGGTTATGGCGCTGTCGAGACCGCCCAGGTCTTCCCAGCCCACGGTGGGAGCCTGGACCATCACCTCGCGCATGGCACTGGGCTGCACACGCTTCAGGGCCTCGCGGAAGTCGTTCTTCTCGACGCAGAGCTCCTCCAGCACCTCGGCGGGGATCTCGCGTGCATCGAGGTCGAGCTTGGGCATGATGCGGCGCACGGCCTCGATCGCCGCCTCGCGCGCCAGGGCAGCGAGGTCGGCGCCGACGAAGCCGTGGGTGGAGCGCGAAAGCTCCTTCAGGTCCACTCCCTCACCCAGCGGCATGCCGCGCGTGTGGATGGCCAGGATCTCGCGCCGCCCATTCTCGTCGGGCACGCCGATCACGATCTCGCGATCGAAACGGCCCGGCCGGCGCAGGGCTTCGTCGATGGCGTCGGGCCTGTTGGTGGCGGCGATCACCACCAGGTTGGCGCGCGCCTGCAATCCGTCCATCAGCGTCAGCAGCTGGGCGACGAGGCGCTTTTCCGCCTCGCCCTGCACCCGCTCGCGCTTGGGAGCGATGGAGTCGATCTCGTCGATGAAGACGATGGCCGGCTGGCTGCGTTCGGCCTCCTCGAAAACCTCGCGCAGGCGCTTTTCCGATTCGCCATAGGCCGAGCCCATGATTTCGGGGCCGTTGATGGTGAAGAACTCGGCATCCGATTCGTTCGCTACCGCCTGCGCCAGCCGGGTCTTGCCGGTTCCGGGCGGGCCGTGCAGCAGGACGCCCTTGGGCGGATCGACGCCCAGGCGGGTGAACAGTTCGGGGTAGCGCAGCGGCAGTTCCACCATCTCGCGCAGCGCCTTGATGGTCTCTTCCATCCCGCCGACGTCGTCGTAGTTGATCATGCCGCGCGCATCGCGCGGTTCCTCGAACTCGGTGCGCAGCTCCACCTCGGTATTCTCGTCGATGTGGACGAAGCCCTTGGGACTGGTCGAGACCACCTGAAGGCGGATCTGCGTGAGGGCATAGGCAGGTGCGTTGAACATGCGGCGCACTTCGGGCGGCACGTTCTGCACCGGCTGCTGACCGTGCGTGGCGACAAGGTCACCGGCGGTCAGCGGCTGCTTGAAGAACACCCTCTTCAACGCCTCGCTGGGGCCGTGCAGGCGCATTTCGCGGCGCGAGGGTGCGAAGACCACGCGGGTGGCGGGCTTGGTCTGGGCGCGGCGAACGAGCACGTGTTCGCCAGATGCGGTTTCGGCGTTGCCGCGCTGCAGGCCATCAAGCCTGATGACGTCGAGCGCCTCGTCCTCGCTGTAGGACGGCGCGGCGACGGCCACGGTAACGCGCTTGCCCTCGATCTCCACCGGATCGCCTTCGGTGATGCCTAGCTTCTGGAAGGCGCTGCGCGGCATGCGCACGACGCCGCGTCCCGATTCTTCCTGGCGGGCGGCGGCGACCTGCAGCCTTACCGTACCCTCTTCCACTTTCGCTGCATCCGCCTCGGCCATTGTCTCGTCCTTGCTCCGATCCTGTCTCGATTGCGGACCTAGGAACGGGCCGCATGAAATTCAAACCTGCCGGGAGCGGGATAGTGCCGAGATTTCCCGCGCAGGCGGGCGGCTGAGGCGAGCAAGAAAAAAGGCCCGGTCGTTGCCGACCGGGCCTGGAAGTTTTGGGAGAGGATGCCTGAAAGGCACGAGCAGATATGCGCGGATGACCGCGATCTCGCAAGTGCGAAAAGAACACGGGTTGTTGCAGAAAACGCAATTGCAATCTGTTCTTATTAGATTTCAGACCTCTAAATCCATGCGTATCGACTGCTGACGCTTCACTTCGCAGGCGCAGCATGCTTTTCGGCGGTTGAATTGTGCATTGCGCAACGAATCGCCCTCCATGGGCGGAGCGCGCGTCCTTGGCTGGTGACAGCCGCCACACTTGGTTCTAATGCGCTGCAAACACTCCTTTCGAACACTGCCAAGGATGCCGCGATGCAGAAACTCTTCCCGTCCGCCGAAGCCGCTCTCGAAGGCCTGCTGAAAGATGGCATGCTGATTGCCAGCGGCGGTTTTGGATTGTGCGGCATTCCGGAACGGCTGCTGAAGGCCATCCAGGACAGCGGCGTGAAGAACCTCACCTTCGCCAGCAACAATGCCGGGATCGACAACGAAGGCATCGGCATGCTCCTGCGCAGCAAGCAGGTGGCGAAGATGATCTCGTCCTACGTTGGCGAGAACAAGGAATTCGAGCGACAGTACCTTGCCGGAGAGCTGGAAGTGGAGTTCTGCCCGCAGGGAACGCTGGCAGAACGCATGCGGGCCGGCGGCGCGGGCATTCCCGGTTTCTACACCAAGACCGGCGTCGGCACGCAGGTGGCCGAGGGCAAGGAAGTGAAGCAGTTCGATACCGGCGACGGGCCGGAAGACTACATCCTTGAAAAGGGGATCTTCGCCGACCTTTCCATCATCAAGGCATGGAAGGCCGACGAGACCGGCAACCTGGTGTTCCGCAAGACGGCCCGCAACTTCAACCAGCCTGCAGCCACGTGCGGCAAGATCTGCGTCGCCGAAGTGGAGGAAGTGGTGCCGGCCGGATCGCTGGACCCCGATTGCATCCACCTGCCAGGCGTCTTCATCAATCGCATGGTCGTGGGCGCGCCCTACGACAAGAAGATCGAGTTCGTCACCACGCGCGAGCGCGAAAATGCCTGAGCTGCGGCCTCTTGATAGAGCCACGCGCGCGCCGGTGCCGTGTGGCAAACTCCTTTTCGTGGGAGTGGCCACGCTGACGCTGCAGGGATGCATCGCGGCGGCCGCCCTGCCGATCGTCGCCGGGGGTGGTGCCCTGGTTCGCAACAGCGTGTCGGACGATGCCCGTTCGGACGGACAGGTGGATATCCGGAACGCGGCCGCTCCGGTGGCGCGGCCAACTCCGGCTCCGACGCCCACCCCTGCCCTCGCCGCAGCCGAACCGCCGGTGCCGGCTGCCGCGCCCTCGGCTCCGGAACCGGCTGCAGCCGAGCCGGAGCAGGCTCCGCCTGCGGCCATCGAAGATCCCGCCCAGCCAGCGGAAGAACTGGCGACCAGCCAGCCCCTCACAGAACCTCCCGCTTCGGCCAATCCCGCAGCTGACCGTCTCGCCGGTCGCTCCGCCGCGCAGGCCGCGCTGAACATGCCGGCGGGCGAAGGCTATGGCGCGCTGCACGGCTATGCCATGCGCACGCTGGGCGAAGGCCTGCCGATGACCTCCGCCATGCTGGCCGATCCCACCAGCCTGCAGCCGGTTCGGCGCGATTGCGCGGGCAATTCGCCCACCGTCGTGATCGATCTCGATCCCGAGGACGGCCTCGTGCCCATTGCCGGTCCGCTCGCCATGAACACCGAACTGTCACGCGTTCTGGCAGACCTGCGCATGCGCGACGTGAGCATCGCCTGGATGACCGATCGCGGCCCTGTGGACGCGCGCGCCGTGCGCGATCGCCTGGTGGCAGCCGGTCTCGACCCCGAAGGCAGCGATTCGCTCTATGTCGAGCGCTATCCGGGAGAGACCAAGCAGGCGCGCCGCACCGCGCTGTCGGAAACGCAGTGCGTGATTGCGGTTGCTGGCGATACCCGCTCCGATTTCGACGACCTCTACAATTACATCATCGACCAGAACGACGCGCGCCCGCTGGAAATCCTGCTGGGCAATGGCTGGTTCCTGATCGACAACCCCGTCGGCGGCTGATCCGCCGCTTCGCCCCTGATCCCGCCCCCCAAGGAGAATACCCGACATGCCCTGGACCCGTGACGAAATGGCTGCCCGCGCCGCAAGCGAACTGGAGGACGGCTTTTACGTCAATCTCGGCATCGGCATCCCCACGCTCGTGGCGAACCACATCCCCGAAGGCATGCAGGTCACGCTGCAGAGCGAGAACGGCATGCTTGGCATCGGCCCCTTCCCTTACGAGGGCGAGGAGGACGCCGACCTTATCAACGCGGGCAAGCAGACCATCAGCGAGCTCCCGCACAGCGCCTATTTCGACAGCGCCACCAGCTTTTCCATGATCCGCGGCGGGCATATCGACCTGACCGTGCTGGGCGCGATGGAAGTTGCCGAGAACGGCGACATCGCCAACTGGATGATCCCCGGGAAGATGGTGAAGGGCATGGGCGGCGCGATGGACCTGGTCGCGGGCGTGAAGAAGATCATCGTGGTGATGGAGCACACCAGCAAGCACGGCGATCCCAAGTTCATCCCCGAATGCACCCTGCCACTGACCGGCACCAACGTGGTCGACATGATCATCACCGATCTCGCCGTGTTCCAGCGGCCCGACCACGAGAGCCCGTTCAAGCTGATCGAGCTGGCTCCCGGCGTGACCGCCGAAGAGGTGGCCGACAAGACGACGGCGCACTACGAAGCCTGAGGCCCGCTTGACGCTGGCTGGCGCCCGAAGGCCGGGCTATGCCTGCGGCAAGGGAGGACTGCTGCCGTGTCCTATCAGCTGATTACCGCCAACCGGAACTATTCGAGCTGGAGCCTGCGCCCCTGGGTGCTGATGAAGGCGCTGGACATCCCGTTCGACGACCGCATCGAGCCTTTCACGGCCCCGGTGAACTACGAGGCCTTCCGCGCCTTCTCGCCCACCGGGCAAGTGCCCGTGCTGATCGACGGAGAGCGCACGGTCTGGGATTCGCTCGGCATCGCGCTCTACCTGGCGGAGAGGCACGACGGCGTGTGGCCGAAGGACGAGGCTGCGCGCGCCTTTGCCATGTGCGGTGTCGCGGAAATGCATGGCGGCTTCTCCGCCCTCCGAAACCAATGCCCGATGAACGTCGGCGTGAGAGTGAAGATGGCTGCGGCCGATCCTGCACTGGCGAAGGACGTGGCGCGTGTGCGCGAACTTTTCGAGGAGGGTCTCGATCGCTTCGGCGGACCGTGGCTGGCCGGGCCGGACTTCACCGCGCTCGATGCGTTCTTCGCCCCGGTCGCGTTCCGCGTGCGCACCCACGGGCTGGACGTGGGACGGGGACAGGCATGGGTGGAGCGGATACTGGCGCACCCCGCCATGCAGCAGTGGGAGCGAGAGGCTTTGGCCGAAAGCTGGCGCGAGGAAAGTCACGAGGCGGAAGTCGGTGCTTCGGGAACGGTCATCGAAGACCTTCGGCAGGGCTAGGGTCAACTCGCAAGGACAATGTCGGGAAGCACCGGATAGACACGCCCGTTGACTTGGCACGCCTGTTCGTGCATTTCTGAAATTACAGAAATGCAGAAAGGCGCAGCGAGTCGTGAAGATCACCGATATTCCCGAAGCCGAAGCCTTCATCCTCCACTGGGGGGAGATGGGTTCGCACTGGGGGGTGAACCGCTCGGTCAGCCAGGTGCACGCGCTGCTCTACCTCAGCGACCGTCCGCTCCATGCGGAGGAGATCTGCGACACGCTCGGCCTCGCCCGCTCCAACGTCTCCACCGCGCTCAAGGAATTGCAGGGCTATTCCATCGTCCGCCGCCAGCACGTGATCGGCGACCGCCGCGATCACTTCGTGGCCGAGACCGACCTGTGGGAAATGCTGATGCGCATCAGCGTGGAGCGCAAGAAGCGCGAGATCGACCCCACGCTGCAGGTGCTGTCAGACCTCTCCGCCCAACTCGAAGGCCGTGACGACGTGCCCGCGCATATCCGCGAACGGATAGAGCGGATGCACACCTTCATGGGCACATTGACCGGCTGGTTCGACGATGTGCGCAAGCTGCCCAAGGGCACGCTCGTCTCGCTGATGAAGCTTGGCGGCAAGGTCGCCCGCTTCATTCCGACGCGCAACCAGAGCGGTAGCTAACTCCCACGAACGAAAGGATCACTCGCCATGACTGCCGATCCACGCGATAGAGTTTCTGATTTTACAGAAATTACCGACGAAGAACTTGCATTGCTGATCGGCACATTCTTTCGCGCCATCGGCTGGGGGGCGGTCGCAGGCGGCGGGGTCTTCCTGGTGGGCACGGTGCCTCTCGGACTGGCGATGCTCGTCGGCGATGGTGAGCCCCGTGGCCTGCTGGTGGCCCTGCTGCCGCTGGGGATTGCTTTTGCCGGAGCACTGGCGGGCATGACCTTGATCGGCCTGCCCCTTACCGCTTTTCTGCGCCATTTCCGGCGCGAGCAGACGGCGATCTACGCCACCATCGGCATCATCGGCGGCGTGCTCCTGCCAGTGCTGTTCGCTGGCTGGTTCGAAGGCGAATTCAACGGCGGCTCGATAGGGGCCGGGCTGTTCCTCGGCTTGTTCGGCGCCATGGCAGGCGGCGTGACCGGCAATATCTGGGGCAACTACCGCGAAAGTTTGGCGCGCCCTGACTCCCAGCCCGTCGACGAAACCGAAGACACCACCAATCCCTACCACGACATGATTTACTAGAAGGAGAAGTCCAATGACCGAACTAAGCTACTTCGCCTATCTCTTCATCGCCATCGCTCTCACGGGCTGGGTCGCGCGCACCTTGAGTGTCAACGGCGAGGTCTTCCTGGTGGATTGCTTCGGGCATGACGAGGTGCTGGCGCGCAGCACAAACCACCTGCTGGTGGTGGGGTTCTACCTCGTCAACGTGGGCTTCATCCTGCTCACCATCAGCCTGGGCAGCGAACCCGCCACGATGGCCGAGGCGATCCGCTTCGTTGCCACGAAGGTTGGCCTCGCCGTAATGGTGCTGGGCTGCTGGCACTTCTTCAACATGCAGATGATCGCCCGCTACGGCCGCAAGGTTGGCCGCTGGGTGCGCGAGAACCACGGCGCGAAGCCCGTCTAGGCCCCCTCTCGCCGAACATGGTCACGACGGCGGCTCCATTGCGGGGCCGCCGTTTTCGTTTATGCCTTTCATCCGGGAGGGTTCATGATCCAACGCAGCAAATCGCCGTGGCTGGCGCTGGTGGTGATCGCCTCGATCGCCACGGTCGGCTTCATCGACCGCATCGTGGTGAACGTGCTCGTGGAGCCGGTGAAGGCCGAGTTCGGCCTATCGGACGCGCAGGTTTCCCTGATGGCCTGGGCCTTCGCCCTTCTGAACATCGGCGCGGGGCTGGTGGTGGCGCGCATTGCGGAGCGGGTGCGCCGTCTCACGCTGATCTCCTTCGGCACGATATTCTGGTCCGTCGCCACGGCCGCCTGCGGCTGGGCCGGCAGCTGGGTGCAGCTGCTGGTGGCCCGCATGGGGGTGGGACTGGGGGAAGCCATTGGCCTGCCCGGCAACCAGTCGGTGGTTGCGGACTATTTCCCCGCCAACAAGCGCGGCCTCGCGATTTCCTGCCTGCTGCTCTCCCCGCCGCTGGGAGCCTTCATCGGCTTTGTCGGCGGCGGCTGGATCGCGCAGGAATTCGGCTGGCGGATGACCTTCCTGATTGCCGCCATACCGGGGCTGGTGATGGGTTTCGTAGCCTGGTTCTTCATCGAGGAGCCGCGCCGCGGCCAGCACGACCCCGGCGCGAGCGAGGACGTGCCGCCCTTCACCGCCGTGCTGGGGCGGCTGTTCCGCCTGAAGAGCGCGCGCAACCTCGTGATCGGTTCCGCGCTCGCCGCCATGCTGGGCTTCGGGCTCAACTTCTTCTTCGCCAGCCTGATGGTGCGCCAGTTCGAGGTCGGGCTGGCCGAGGCCGGCCTCTATGCAGGGCTGATCGCCAGCCTGCCCGCCGCGCTCTCGGTGGTGGGCAGCGGCTGGGCGGGCGACCGGTTCGGCGAGGGCAACCCGAAGGCCTATGCCCTGATCCCGGCGGTCTGCCTGCTGATAGGCGGGCCGCTCTACGCCTTCGCTATCCTGCAGGACCACCTGCCGCTGCTGCTGGGGCTGGTCTCCATCGCGACGTTCCTCAACTTCGGCTATCTCGGCATCACCTACGCCACGCTGCAGAACCTGATGCACCCGCGCATGCGGGCAACGGCCGCGGCGGTGCTCAACGGCGTGTACGGCGTGGCGGGCGGGCTCGGTCCCTCGCTGCTGGGCTGGTTCAGCGACAGCCTTTCAGTCGATTACGGCGCGGCGCGCGGGCTGGCCATCGCGATGGCGCTGGGTGGCCTGTTCTACCTGTGGGCCGCAGCGCACTACTTCCTCGCCGCGCGCCACTTGTCGGCCGACATGCAGACGGTCAGGACTCCACCCCCCGCTCCCGCCGCAGCTGCAGGCGTCTGAAACCGGCCAGGCTGCGCCACAGCCACTCCGCCGGACCCTGGCGGAAGCGCGCCAGCCACGGGCGCGACCAGGCCAGCATGGCGATGACGGGCACGAGGGAAAGGAGCAGCGCCTGCCCGCGCGAAACCTCGCCGAACAGACCCAGCCCCCAGGCAGCGAACAGGGCGGCGAAGATCACGCTGGTGCCGAGGTAGTTGGTGAGTGCAAGGCGACCGGCCGCGGCCAGCAGCCGGGTAGCCGCGTGGTCCTTCATCACGCCCCCGAACAGCGCCATCGCCAGCGCGGCATAGCCGGTGCCAAGGGCGATATCGAACGGCGCGGACAGGACGATGGCATTGGCGGCGGTGACGATCGGGTCGAAACCGGAGAGAATGGACCATGCGGCAAGGGAGATGAGGACCGGAATGGATATCACCGCGCAGCTGCGCGCCAGCCGCAATGCACGGATCGCGTCCCACTCACCGGCCAGCAGCCCGCTGCGCCACAGCGCCGTGCCCAGCAGCATGGAAGCCAGTGCGGAGGGGATGGAGGCGATGATGAAGCGGACTTGCAGCATCGGATCGGACACCCGCCGGACCAGCCGCTCGGTCAGGCTCTCCTCCCCACGCGCCAGCGAAGCTGCGGTGGTATCGGGATGGCCGCCGTAGGTTCGCTCGGCAATCTCCTGTGGCGCGGGATCCACCGGTATGCCGCCGACGCGCTGATACCAGTAGTCCAGCCAGCCCCACGCGTAGTAGCCCGAGACCGCCAGCTGCGCCGCGATCAGCAGGCCCGCCGCCCACAGCAGGCGGCGCACGCTCCAGTGCATGGCAATCGGCAGCAGCAGGCCGCACACGGCATAGATGCGCAGCACGTCGTTGTTCGCGAGCACCACGGCATGGGCCAGGCCGATGCCCAGCAGCACCGCCATTCGGGCATAGTGCGCGCCAACGGGGCGCCCCTCGCCGCGACCCAGCAGGATCGCCACGCCCGCCCCGAACATCATGGCGAATAGAGCGCGGAACTTGTCCTCGACGAGCACGAAGCTCACCGCCCACAGCGCTGTCTCCAGCGCGTCCGTCCCGCCCCAGACCCGCGGATTGAGGTAGGCGTTTGCCGGCATGGAAAAGGCGATCACGTTCATCGGCACGATGCCGATCACGGCCACGCCGCGCAGCGCGTCCAGCGCAGTTACGCGATGCCGGGAAGAAGGCGCGGCGGTGAGGGCAGTGCCCGGCATGCCGCGCGCTTCGTCGGATCAGGCCAGCGCGGCCTTCAGGTCATCGGCAAGGTCGGTGCGCTCCCACGGGAAGTAGTCGCCTTCCGCCTTGCGACCGAAATGCCCGTAGGCTGCGGTCTTGACGTAGATCGGCTTGTTGAGGCCGAGGTAGGTGCGGATGCCGCGCGGGGTCAGTCCGCCCAGCTTCTCGTTGGCGCGAATCGCTTCCTCGATCTTCTCCTCGTCCACCGTGCCGGTGCCGTGGGTGTCGACGTAGAGCGAGAGCGGTTCCGACACGCCGATGGCATAGGCGATCTGGATGGTGCAGCGCGTCGCGAGGCCGGCGGCCACGACGTTCTTGGCCAGGTGGCGGGTGATGTAGGCGGCGGAACGATCGACCTTGGTCGGGTCCTTGCCGCTGAATGCGCCGCCGCCGTGCGGAGCCGCGCCGCCATAGGTATCGACGATGATCTTGCGGCCGGTCAGGCCGGCGTCGCCATCGGGTCCGCCGATCACGAACTTGCCCGTCGGGTTGATGTGCCACTTCGTCTCGTCGGAAAGGAAACCGTCGGGCAGGATATCGGCCACGACGCCCTTCACGTAGTCGTGCAGCTCGGCTTCCTTGTCCCCTTCGTCATAACCCGGCGCGTGCTGGGTGGATACGACGACGGCGGTGCAGGCCACCGGCTTGCCGTTCTCGTAGCGCAGGGTCACCTGGCTCTTGCTGTCGGGCTCCAGGTAGGGAGCCTTGCCGCTCTTGCGGTCGGCGGCCATGCGCTCGAGGATCTTGTGGCTGTAGTCGATCGTCGCCGGCATCAGGTCGGGCGTCTCGTCGCAGGCAAAGCCGAACATGATGCCCTGGTCGCCCGCGCCTTCATCCTTGTTGGAACCTTCGCTGCCGGCATCCACGCCCTGCGCGATGTCGGCGCTCTGCGGGTGCAGGTGGTTCACGAAGGTGAGGTCGCCCCAGTGGAAGCCCGACTGTTCGTAACCGATGTCCTTCACCGTCTGGCGCACGACCTTCTCGATCTCGGCCTTGGCACCGATTTCCCAGTTGCCGTCGGTATCGATCATTCCCTTGCCGCGCACCTCGCCTGCCAGCACCACGTTGTTAGTGGTGGTCAGCGTTTCGCAGGCGACACGGGCCTCCGGATCCTTGGACAGGAAGAGGTCGACCACGGCATCGGAAATCTGATCCGACACCTTGTCGGGGTGGCCTTCGGAAACGCTTTCGGAGGTGAACAGGTAGGATTTGCGCATTGCGTCGATTTCCTTCGCGATGATTCTGGGTATTTGGCCGTCGGCTTAGCCACGGCCCCTGCGCATTGCAACGAAAGCGGCCGCCAATAAGGTCCCTGCCCAGAGCAGCGAAAGTATATTGCCGAGCCGCGCAAAAAGAGTCGGTTCGGCGGCCGGGGGAACACGCGTGTCGATACGATCGTGCACGTTCTGGCCGAGGTGCTGGCGCACCACGCCGCGGGCGTCGATCACGGCGCTGATTCCCGTGGTGGTGGCGCGCAGAACCGGCAGCCCTTCCTCGATCGCGCGCATCCGGGCCTGCGCCAGGTGCTGCGGCGGACCGAAGGCGCCGAACCAGCCATCGTTCGACGGGTTGAAGATATAGTCCGGCCTGTTGCCGGGCTCCGTCACTTCTCCGGGAAAGACGATCTCGTAGCAGATCTGGACCCCGGCCTTGCCATGGACGCCAAGGTCCAGCGTGCGCGGTCCCGGCCCCGGCCAGAAATCGATGCTGCCGGCCACCAGTCGGGACAGGCCGAGCGGCTCTAGCACGTCGCGGAACGGGAGGTATTCGCCGTAGGGCACGAGGTGCGCCTTAGCATAACCGCCGAGTATCTCGCCCTCGGATGAAACGGCGGTAACCGCGTTGCGCGCACCCACGGCGCGCAGCCAGCCGCTCTCGTCGGCCTCGATCTCCAGGTCCACCGCGCCGGTCAGCAGCACGCTGCCCTCGCCCACCGTCGCGCCCAGGCGGCGGCGAGCATAGGCGGGGCTGCCCAGCGCCGTGGTGCGATCGTAGTAGCGCTGCGGATAGCCTTCGCGAAGGTAGTCCACCATGCCGCTCTCGGGCCAGAGCACGATGCGCGGCGCGGCCTCGCCTTCGGGGCGGGGCGAGAGCTGGGCGAGACGCGCGAAGTTCGGTTCGTAGAACTGCGGATCGGAAAGGGTGGGCTGGCGAATGTCGGGCTGGGCGATCGTGACCAGCAACTCGCCGTCCTCGCCCTCGCCCGCCGGCCAGTACATGCCCGCGGCGAGCAGAACGGCCACCGCGCCGCCCGCCAACCAGTTGCGCTCCCTGGCCAGCAGCACCAGGGCGCAGCCCAGCAGGACAGCCAGACCGGAAAGGGCATAGGTGCCCATCAGCGGCGATACCGCGGCGAGGCCCGGCCGGTCGAACGGGCCGAGCAGCAGCATGCCGAGTGGGTTCCAGGCGTAGCCGGTGAAGACCCAGCCGCGCATCCATTCGGTGACGATCCAGCCGCCCGAAAAGGCGAGCGCAAAGGCCCAGCCGAAGCGACCGCGTGTCACGAGCCAGGCCAGCAAGGCAGCCAACCCCGGATAGACAGCAAGATAGATTGCCAGCAAAGGCACGGCGACCCAGCCCAGCAGGGCAGGCATCTCCGCCTGGTAGGTGAAGGCCGTGGCGATCCAATTGTTGCCGAACGTGAAATGGGCCACGCCGAACAGCCAGCCCAGGCCGAAGGCGCGCAGCCAACTGCTCGCGCGGGCGGCAAGCGGCGCAAACAGGCCCACCGCCAGCAAGGCGACGGGCCAGAGGCCCAGGGGCTGAAAACCGGTTGCGGAAAGCAGGCCAAGCGCCAAGGAGGCAAGCCGCGGGTGGGCGGCGATCCGATCGACAATCGCAGACGCGCTGTTCATGGCGGTCCGTTAGCGCCGATCCACAATGCTGTCAGCCTGTCAGATCAGTTGACCGCTTCCAGGGCTTCCCCGCCGTCGTCCTCATCGGACCGCGTACGGCGCGAACGGCTCAGCTTGCGGCGCGGCTTCTCATCCTCATCGTCGTCCGATCCCCGGGCGATGGCCGGGGGCAGCATGTCGGGATCGAGACTGCCGTCGTCGTTCACCTGCTCTTCGGCATCCTTGCGCTTGCGCGCAGCGGGCTTGCGCTGCTTCTTGGGCTTCTCGGTCTTGGTGAACGGATTTTCGTCGTCTTCCTGGTCGCCCGAGGTGCCTTCGTAGCCTTCCTCCGGCTCCGCCATGTTGTCGCGGCGACCGCGCGTGTTGCCGCGGCGGCCCTTGGGCTTGTTCTGACGATCGTCGTTGTCGTCGTCATCGTCGTCGTCGGAATTGTCCGGCCCGCGGTCTGCATTGCGCTTGGCCTGGGCTTCTTCCTTCTGCGCCTTGTTGTCGGCGATGACGCGGAAATAGTGATCCGCGAACTGCAGGTAGTACTCGGTCTGCACACGGTCGTCGTTCAGCGAGGCCTCGTGCGCCAGCTTCTTGTACTTTTCCAGCATCTGCGGGGCATTGCCCCGGGCGCGGGAATCGATGCGGTTGTTGGACTGGTTTCCACCACCGCCCCCGCCGCGATTATTATTACTGCCGCGGCCGCGCCGACGATTGTTGTTTCGATTGCTATTCAAGGGAAATTCGCTTCCTCAATCTGGCTGCGGACAATGCCGCATTCGCCATCTGACCCCTCGTGAAGACACCCCCTCACGAGGTGTTTTCCGTCCGTCATCTGCATAGTCGTGACGCGGCCTTGCAGCCGCAGTACAGGCAAATGTCGGATTTCGGTCCAGCGCCCCGCGCTGTCGACCTATGCATAGAGTTAGCTACTCGATTCGCCTTTGCCAAGCCTTAATCGCAATTCGAGCGCCCTGTCGCGTCCGGCAAGGTCTTTATGTGCAACGGCAGCAAACCCGTGTTCGTGCGCGATTTCGCAGACAGCACTTGCCTGGTTGGCCCCGATTTCGAGCACGGCGATGCCGATTTCTGTCAACAACTGCGGCAGTTGGGGGATGATCGCGCGGTAGTCGTCCAGTCCCTCGGGGCCGGCAAACAACGCGCTGGCGGGCTCGTAGTCGCGCACGTCGGCGTCGAGTTCGGCGTTGTCCTCGACATAGGGGGGATTGGCCAGGATCAGGTCGAACCGGCCAAGCTCATCGGCCCAGCCCTCTCTCGTCCAGTCTGCAAGGCGCATGGCGGCGCGGCCCGCCAGTCCCAGCGAGACGGCGTTGGACCGGGCGACTTGCACGGCGGCGGGTGAGGCATCGACGCCGATACCCTCGGCCCCGGACAATTCGCTCAGCACGGCGAGAAGGAGCGCGCCCGATCCGGTGCCGAGGTCGAGCACGCGCGCGGCATCGGGGGCGGCGGCCAGCGCCGTCCGCACCACCGCTTCGCTGTCGCCGCGCGGAATCAGCACGGCGGGCGTGACGGCGAATTCGAGCCCGTAGAATTCCTGCCGCCCGACGATGTAGGCGACGGGCTCGCACGTCGCGCGCCGCTCGACCAGAGCGGCAAAGAGTTCCGGCGCGGCGTCGCGGGTATGGCGAAGCAGCAGGTCTGACCGCGACACGCCCAGCGCATGGGCCATCAGCAATTCCGCATCGAGGCGCGCGGTGTCGCTGTTGGCTGCTAGACGCGCGGCGGCCTCGCGCAGCGCCTCTCCGACGGTCACGCGTCCATCGCCGCCAGGCGCTTGGCCTCGTCCTCGGCGATCAGCGCGTCGACCAGCTCGCTCAACCCCGTGCCTTCCAGCACCTCGGGCAGCTTGTGCAGGGTGAGGCCGATGCGGTGATCGGTCACGCGGCCCTGCGGGAAGTTGTAGGTGCGAATGCGCTCGGAGCGGTCGCCGCTGCCCACCATGGCCTTGCGCGCTTCGGCCTCGGCCCCGTGGGCTTCCTCGCGGCGCTTTTCGTAGAGGCGCGAGCGAAGCACCTTCATCGCCTTGTCGCGGTTCTTGTGCTGGCTGCGCTCGTCCTGCATCGCCACCACGATACCGGTGGGCACGTGGGTGATGCGCACCGCGGAATCGGTCGTGTTCACGTGCTGCCCGCCTGCTCCGCTGGAGCGGTAGATGTCGATGCGCAGGTCGTTCTCGTCGATGGACACGTCGACTTCCGTCGGCTCCGGCAGCACCGCCACTGTCGCCGCGCTGGTGTGGATGCGTCCGCCGCTTTCCGTCACGGGCACGCGCTGCACGCGGTGGACGCCGCTCTCGAACTTCAGCTTGGCGAACACGCCCGTTCCGGTGACGTTGGCGACGATTTCCTTGAATCCGCCAACCTCGGCGGCGGCCACGCTGACCGGCTCCACCTTCCAGCCCTGCTCGGCGGCGTATTTCTCGTACATGCGATAGAGGTCGCCCGCGAAAAGCGCCGCCTCGTCACCGCCCGTGCCGGCGCGGATTTCCAGCATGGCCGGACGCTGGTCCGCCGCATCGCGCGGCAGCATGGCGAGCGCCAGCTTGCGCTCGGCTTCGGGCAACTGCTTTTTCAGGCTCGCCAGTTCTTCTTCCGCCATGGCGCGCATTTCGGGGTCGGAGAGCATGTCGTTCAGCCCCGCGATCTCCTCGCGCATGGCGGAAACCTCGGCGGCGATCTTCGCCACCGGCTCCAGCTCGGCATAGTCGCGGCTGGCCTGGACGAATTCCTCGCCCTCGAGCTGGCCCGACGCCATGCGCGCCTCGAGCTCGGCGAAGCGATTGGCGATCTGGCGGAGGCGTTCGGCGGGGATGGTCAATTGAGAAGCGCCTCGATCTGCGCGGTCAGATGGTCATCGGCCCTGATCCGGACGTTCTCTTCGCCATCGCGCAGCGAGAGACCGACGATGGCGAGCGCGCCGGCCTTCACCGCCTTGTCGAAACGCTTGCGGGGGCTGCCGCTGGCGATCATTTCCGCCGCCATCCCGGCTGCGCGCAGTGCGCCCAGCGTGCTGACCCCGCGCGACATCAGGGCATCGTCCTCGACCACCACGATGGCGTCTGCCGGAGCTTCCCCACTGTCACCCACGAGCATCGCCAGCCGCTCGATCCCCGCGGCCCAGCCGACCGCGGGCGTGTGCGGGCCGCCAAGGCTTTCCATCAGGCCATCGTAGCGCCCGCCGCCAAGAATGGTGCTCTGGCTGCCCAGCGCATCGGCGGCTGCAGTGCCCTCGTCCGGGATGAACTCGAAGGCGGTGTGGCGATAGTAGTCGAGCCCGCGCACGAGGCTTTCGGCGCGGGTCCACTTCACGCCCGCCGCATCGAGGCCGCTGGTGACGGCGTCGAAGAATGCGCGCGCATCGTCCGACAGGAAGGCGTCGATCTTGGGCGCATCGGCCACGAACATGCGGTCGCGCGGGTCCTTGGAATCGAGGATGCGCAGCGGGTTCTTGCCCAGCCGCTCCTGCGAATCCTCCGAAAGCTCGCCCTTCACCGCGCCGAAATAATCGACCAGCGCCGCCCGCCACGCCTCGCGCGTATCGGCATCGCCCAGCGTGTTGAGGTGCAGTGTAATGCCCTCGATGCCCAGCTCGCGGATTACCTGGTCGGCCATCGCGAGAAGTTCGACATCGGCCTGCGGTTCGGCCGCGCCGATGATCTCCGCGTCGATCTGGTGGAACTGGCGGTAGCGGCCCTTCTGCGGACGTTCGTAGCGGAAAACCGGGCCGTGGGTCGCGGCCTTCAGCGGGGCGTGCTGCTGCCAGCCGTTGGTGAGGAAGGCGCGGCAGATCCCGGCGGTGAATTCGGGGCGCAGCGTCAGGCTCTCGTCGCCGCGGTCGGTGAAGGTGTACATCTCCTTCGAGACGATATCGGTCGTCTCGCCGATCGAGCGGGCGAACACCTCGGTCTTCTCGAACACCGGCATTTCCACCCGGCGGAAGCGATAGAGCCTGCGCACGCGCTCGAAAGTCTCGACGACGAACGCGAAGGCCTCCGCCTCGGGTCCGAAAATGTCCTGCGTGCCCCTGATGGCCTGCGGTGTTTTTCCCTTGCTCATGGGCCGCAGCCTCTAGGCCGCGCCCGGCGCTCGCGCAACTACTCCGCAGCCTCCAGGAAGCGCTCGTCGATGCTGGTCTCGGCTTCCCAGCTTTTCAGCTCGGGCAGCACCTCCTTCGCGAACAGCCTTATGGACCGTTCCGCATCCTCCTGCGGCATGCCGCCGAAGTGGACGTGCGGGAAAAAGCCCTGCGGCTTGTAGATTTCCTTCAGCTCCCACATCCGGTCGAGGATCATCTGCGGCGTGCCGGTGACGGCGGATTTGCCGAACTTGGTGACATATTCCTCGATCGCCTCGGGGCTATCCAGCATCATCTTCTCGTAATGCTCGTAACCGGTCACGTCGGCATAGGTGCCGGGCGTGTCGAGGTGGTAGTTCTTCACGGCCGAGCGCATCGTGTGGGCGAGATACTTGTGCCCCTGCTCGGCTGCGTAGTCGGCATCCTCGTGGATGTAGAAGTTGCCGCTCAGCATCGGCGGCGGCGGCTCGCTGCCGTCCCCGTGCACTTCCTGCCATACCTCGCGGTACTGGTTGGGCGGGGCCTCCTGCCCGCGCTGCGGCAGCATGAGCACCATGTTGCCGAAACCGTGCTTTGCCGCGGAATACATCGAGGATCCGGAAAGCGAACCGCAGAACTTGCGCCCCTCGAAGCTCTTGATCGGACCGGGGCGCAATTCGCTGCGGGCAATCTTGCCGAAAGTCCCCTCGCCCTCGATCACGCCGGTCTCCAGCGCCGGTATCAGCACGTCGAGCACTTCGTTGTAGAGCGCGCGGCTGTTGTTCTGGTCCACTCCCAGGCCGGCGAATTCGTGCGCCGAAAGCCCGCCGCCGAAACCCAGGATCGCGCGGCCTCCGGACAGGATATCGAGATTGATGATCTTCTCGGCCAGCCGCACCGGGTTGTGCCACGGCACGATGATGCACTGCGTGCCCAGCTTCACGTGCTTCGTGCGCGCGGCGATATAGGTGAGCAGCTGCAACGGATCGTTCGACATCGAGTAATCGGAGAAGTGGTGCTCGGTGATCCACACCGAATCGAAGCCCAGTTCCTCCGCCAGCAGCAGGTTGCCGATCTCGTTGCGAACGAAGTCCGCATCGCTTCCGTGTTCGCCGCCCTGATGGGCAAATCCCGTGGCCAGACCCACATGCATCGCGTTTCTCCTGTCCCCAAAACGACTCTTGTTGCCTTTGTCCGGAATGTGCGCCCAATCCCCGCGCTTGGCAATCGGCGACGCTTGGGCTAGGCGCGCCAGCGGATTTGGGAGGGGTGCCAGACACACCGTAAAGGGACGAGCATCCATGCGTATCGAACACATTGCCACGGGCGACAATCCGCCCGAGAGCCTGAACGTGGTCATTGAAGTGCCGACAGGCGGCGAGCCGGTGAAGTACGAATTCGACAAGAAGTCGGGGGCGCTGTTCGTCGACCGCATCCTGCACACGCCGATGCGCTATCCGGCGAACTACGGCTTCGTGCCGCACACGCTGTCGCCCGATGGCGACCCGCTGGATGCGCTGGTGATCGCGCGCAGCCCCTTCATGGCCGGCTGCGTGGTGCGTGCGCGCCCGATCGGCGTTCTGCACCTGGAAGACGAGCACGGCGGCGACGAGAAGCTGGTCTGCGTGCCTGTCGACACGACCTTCCCGTACTATTCGGACGTCGGTGAGACGAAGGATCTACCCAGCATCATCTTCCAGCAGATCGAGCACTTCTTCACCCACTACAAGGACCTGGAGAAGGAAAAGTGGGTGCGCGTGGGCGCCTGGGGCGATGCCGCCGAAGCCAAGCGCATCGTGCTGGACGCGATCGAGCGGGCCAAGAAGTAGGTTTCACCGCCCGCCCGGCCTGGCGGTGACCATGAGCGGGCGCGCGCGCCTTACAGCGCCGCGCCCAACAGCCGTTCCCTGATCGCTGCCGGCTTCCGGGCGATATCCGCCAGGGTGAACTGGTCGAGATGCCGGAGGAAGGCCTCCAGCGCTCCGCCCAGTGCCGGCTTCAGGCCGCATACTCCATCGATAACGCATCCCGCTTCGCCGCCCATGCAGGCGACGAAGCCCTCGAAGCGTTCGAATTCGCGCACCACGGAGCCGACATTTATGTCCTTCGGCGGGCGGGCCAGTTGCATGCCGCCGCCCCTCCCGCGGGTTGTCTTCACCAGACCCGCGGCGTTCAGGTGCTGCGCGACCTTGGACAGGTGATTTCGCGATATGTCGTAGTGCTTGGCCATCCAGTCCACCGAGAGAACCTCGTCGGTAGAAGCCAGCGCCATCAGCATGCGAAGGGCGTAGTCGGTCTTCAGGCTTAGCTGCATTAAATATGCATATAGGATGTTGATTTTATCGACAAGCCAGTTAAATGGGTATCCAAGATACTAATTTAAGGGTCGTAGCCATGACCGAAACAGCCGAGAAGACACGCCTGCGCGATCACGCCCGGCAGGCCCGCGCGGCAAAGCGCGCCGAGGCGGAGGCCATCGGGATCGATGAAGACTTCATCTCGGAAATGGCCGAGGGTTTCTATGCCTCGATCCGCCAGGACGATCTGCTTGGCCCCATCTTTGCCGCGCGGATTGCCGAGTGGCCGCCCCACCTCGCCCGCATGAAGCAGTTCTGGCGTTCGGTGCTGCATAACAGCGGCGAATTTTCAGGCAATCCGATGGTGAAGCACATCGCCATTCCCGGTCTGACCGAGCAGCATTTCAGCCGGTGGCTGGAGCTTTTCTACGCCAACCTTCGCCAGATGAACCCCGGCCCCCAGGCCGTGGAACTGGTGGGGCAACGCGCGCGGATGATCGCGGAAAGCCTGCTGACCGGCATCGCCATCGATCGTGATGGCATCGGCGGAGCAATCGAAAGAAGGAGCCTACCCCATGTTTGAATACAAGGATCATCGCCGCGAATTCGAGATTGCGGACCGGCTGGAAGACATTCTGCCCGAGATCGAGGTCGCTCCCCGTGAACTGCCGGTTGCCCAGCCCGAATCCCGTGGCTTCGAGCTCCCGGCCCGGATCTGGCTGACGATGATCGCCTGTTACGGTCTCTTTCTTGCCGCCATGATCGCCGCTTTGGGAACGAGCGGAAAGGCGATGCTCTCCATCGCCGTCTCGATCGTCTACGTGGCGGTGTTCTTCGCGGTCAGCCGCGTCATGGTTCTGCAGAACCCCGGTCGCGGCGCTTCGCCGCTCGATCGCGATGGCTTCCTGATGACCCACTTCGGACCGATGGAGAGCAAGGCCGTATACGGGCAGATTCTCGTGGTCCCCGCAGCAATCGCTTTCTTCGGAGTGGCAGTCGCGGCGATCATAGCCTTCTCTGGCGGCGCGGCATGAGCGCGGCGGAACCAGGCCGCAGGTTCACGGCGCCCGATTCGGTCGAGGCCTATCGGACGATCGGGCCGTTCGACACCGCCGGCTTGCCCGCCGGGCTGCTGAAGGAACACAGGCTCAAGGAAGGAACCTGGGCGCGGCTCACCGTTCTCTCCGGCGAGATCGGCTTCGCGTGGGATGACACCGCCAACGAGGGAGAAGCGGTCGTCCTGCGCGAAGGAGAGAGCATCGACGTGCCGCCGACGGTGCCTCATCACCTCGAGGTGCAGGACGGTGACTTCAGCATCGAGCTCACGTTTCTCGCCGAACCGGATAGCCAAAGGTGACTGTGCGCCACGTCGGATCTAATCCGACTTCCGGATGAGATCGCCCAAACAGAAAGGGCCGGGATCGCTCCCGGCCCTTTTCGTTGTTCGGTCCGTGTGAACTTACATGCCCGAACCCGGACCGTAAGTGATTTCCACGCGGCGGTTCTGCAGTTCGCGAACACCATCGGCGGTCGGCACGCGGGGCATGCTCTCGCCAAAGGCTTCGGTCGAGATACGACCGGCGGGGATGCCACGGCCGGTGAGGTATTCCTGCACCGAGTCGTTGCGACGCTCTGCCAGGCCCATGTTGTATTCCACGCTGCCCGAACGGTCGGTGTGACCGGCCAGCATGATCGAGGCCGAGCCGCAATCGCCGTAGGCTGTGATGGCGGAGTTGAGCACCGTGGCCGCTTCCGGCGTGATGGTCGACTCGTCCCAATCGAAGAACACGATGTAGGGGCCCTGCTCGCAGACCGGCGCCGGCGGAGGCGGCGGGGGCGGCGGGGGAGGCGGCGGAGGCGGAGGCGGCGGGGGCGGAGGCGGCGGCGGCGGGGGAGGCGGCGGAGCCGGTTCCTCGCCACCGAAGTAGAACATCACCGTCGCCAGGATCGAATGGGTCGCGACATCGGCATCGAACTGGCGCCCGGAGCCATCGACGAAACTCGGGTCGCTCACGTTGTGATACTTGTACTTCAGCGACAGATCGACGTCGTCGGCGATCGGAGCGCGCGCCTGCAACAGGAACTGCCAGGCGAACTGGACATCGTTGTCGTCCACGATGTCGATGTCCGAGGGGACAGCCGCGATGTCGAAGAAGCGAGCGTTGGAAAATCCGACGCCGCCACCCAGCGAGACGCCGAAACCGTCATTTCCGCCGGCATCGAAGAGAACGTTGGCCATGCCGCTGAATATCTCGGCATCGCCGTCGATCGGCTCGACCCGGCCGAAATCGTAAACGGGATCGTTGTTGCCATCCAGTTCGACGGGCACGCCCACCGAACCGCCCTCGAAGGCGTCGATCCCGAAGGTCTTGTAGCTGCCTTCGACTTCAAATCGCACCGGCCCGGCGTCGTAGCCGAAAAGGGCCTCGCCTTCCCAGCCGGCAGCGTTCTCGCCGATCAGAAGGTCGCCGGTAACCGGGTCTTCGAGATCGAGATTTTCTGGCAGCACCACGCCGCCACCCACGCCGACATAGAATTGTCCATCGTCCGCCACGGCCGGCGTGGCGATGAATGCAGTTGCTGACAGCAGGCCAGCCAAGGTTTTCCTCATGAGTCGTCTCCCAATGCTTGCGCAGCGTGCAAATCGGACATCCGTCGAGATTGCGCCTAGTGCATCTTTGCGACACTTATGTTGCGGCACACCTCTCCCGATTTGCACCACGGCCAAGTAGAATGGCGAAATCGGCCTTTGTCGAGGCAATTCGCTCACCCGCCGCTGTTACATCCTCACTCTACCGGCCTGCCGGAATCGAGCAGGTCCTTTTCCTGCCCCGGATCGCTGGCGCGTTCCTCGTCCACCATGCGCGCGATCTCGTCCTCGGGCGCGACGTCGTTCGCGGTGACGACCGTCGGTGCGTGGCGGGGCGCAGGCGGCGGGGCGGACGGTGCGGCCCGCCTCTCGCCGATATTCTCGAACGGCAGGGTGGCCGTGCGCTGGTCGAAGCGCAGGCGGTAGATCGGTTCGGGCAGCGCGAAGCCGGCATCTTCCAGCGCCACCTTGCACGCGGAGATGGAACGGCTCTTGGCCTTTAGGTAATCGGCCTTGCGCTGGTCCACCCACCCGAAGAACGTCAGCACCACGTTGGAATCGCCCACCCGCGCGATGTGAACCTCGGGCGGGGGATCGTTCAGCACGAAGTCCAGCCCCGAGAGCGTTTCGCGCCCCAACAGGCGCGCGGCCTCGGCATCGTCGTCGGCATCCACGCCCAGCTCGAAATCGAAGCGGCGCTGCGGGTTGCGGGTGTAGTTCAGGATCACCGCCTTGAAGACGGCGGAATTGGGAATGCGCAGGTGGTTGCCGTCCAGCGTCATCAGCACGGTCGCGCGGCTCGTCAGGCGAATGACACGGCCTTCCTGGGTGTCGATCACGACGTGATCATTGGCGCGGAACGGCTGGCGCAGGCTCAGCATCAGGCTGGCGACGTAGTTCTCGACCGTGTCCCGCATGGCAAAGCCCAGCGCGATACCGATCACGCCCGCACCGCCGAGCACCGCCCCCATCAGCGCCCCCGCGCCGATCATGTCGAGCCCGACCACTATCCCCGCGATCACGAAAACGAAGCGCAGTGCGCTGGCGATCAGCTCGGCCAGGAAGCCGTTGGGCGCCACCCGCCGCCAAAGCCTGGTGAAGGAGGCGAGGAGGTAGCCGAACGCGGCAATTGCCAGCGCAACCAGCACCGCCAGGCCCACCAGCGGCAGCATGCGGCTGAACTGCTCCACTCGCTCGCCCAGACCGCCGATCCCCTCGCCGATGTCCACCGACAGGTCGCGCTCGATGGTGTTTTCGACCGTGGCGACTCCCTCCACGCCGCCGGCGATCGCTTCCGCGCGCGCCAGTGCCGCATCGTCGGGCGCGGTGCCGGAAAGGGTGACGACGCCCTGCTGCACCGAAACCCTCACCTGCGACAGGCTGGGAACGTTGGCAAATATATCCGTCAGGCGCGCTTCTATGCGTTCGTCCTGCCCTGCCGTCGGCTCCACCTGGATGGAACCCGCGGTGGGCGCAGGCGTGGCCGGCGCCTCGGCAGGCGCGGCTTCGGGAAGCAGCGTGGTGGCATGAGCCTGCGGCGCCAGACTGACCAGCAGCAGCGCCGCAAGGAGGCGGAGGACTCCGGTCAGAAGAGGGAGGCGGCGGCCTTGAAGCCGAAGGTGAGCGCCACGGGCAAACCGATGGCCGCAATCCACAGCATGATCACTTCGCGGCGGAAGGCCGGTGCCAGCGCGGGGTCGGATGCTTCCGCGTCGGAAAGCCCGTCCCACCGCATCTCGAACCAGCGACAGCCCGGAATGATGGCCGCAACCAGAACGACCAGCGCGAAGTAGGGAAGTACCGATCCGCTTTCGCCCTTCAGTTGCGTCATGGTGAGGAATATATGTAGGCCGGTATACACCAGCAGGCCGAAAGCGACGTGATCGCTGATCTTGCGGCGCCAGTCGAGCTTTTGCGTGCTGCGTTCCTGCGCCTGTTCGAGTGCCCTTGGCATATGGCTCTCCTCTCTCCAGTCCCGAGTCCCTTTTTATTCCACTTCGCGCGTCGGCTTGCAAGCGCGTCAATGAAACGTTCAGGTTCGGGACTGGTTTCCTGAGCATCGCCATGCAGGAATCTTGCCAAATACCCTTCAAAGCGCGGCCCAACGTGCTAGATGGCAGCGCATGACCGCGCGCGACGACGACGACTTCCTCGACGAAGAGGCCCTGGCCGAAGCGATGGCGGAAGCACCGTCGAACGCTGCGCCCGACCTGCCGGAAAGTGGCGGACTGGAAGTGGTCTCCATCGCCAAGAGCTACGACAAGCGCTCCGTGCTCAGCGACATATCGCTGACCGTAGCCAAGGGCGAGGTGCTGGGCCTGCTGGGCCCCAACGGCGCGGGCAAGACCACCTGCTTCTATTCCATCATGGGCCTGGTGAAGCCCGACAGCGGCCGCATCCTGATGGACGGCGTGGATGTCACCAAGCTGCCGATGTACCGGCGCGCGATCCTGGGCCTGGGCTACCTGCCGCAGGAAACCAGCATCTTTCGCGGGATGACGGTGGAACAGAACATCCGCTGCGTGCTGGAAATGGTGGAGCCGGACAAGGGCGTGCGCGAGCAGGAGCTTGAGCGGCTGCTTGAGGAATTCCACATCACCCGCCTGCGCGACAGCCCGGCCATGGCGCTGTCGGGCGGTGAACGCCGCCGCTGCGAGATCGCCCGCGCGCTGGCGGCCAAGCCCTCCATCATGCTGCTGGACGAACCCTTCGCCGGGATCGACCCCTTGTCCATCAGCGATATCCGCGACCTCGTGAAGGACCTCAAGCGGCGCGGCATCGGCGTGCTGATCACCGATCACAACGTGCGCGAGACGCTGGATATCGTGGACCGGGCCTGCATCATCTACGGCGGACAGGTGCTGTTCGCCGGCTCCCCGCAGGAACTGGTGGCGGACGAGAACGTGCGTCGCCTGTATCTTGGCGAGGGGTTCGAGCTGTGATGCGCTCCCGACAATGATCGTGGCGGGGGGATGATATGGCTCTGGGGCCAAGACTAGACCTCAGGCAATCGCAATCGCTGGTGATGACGCCGCAGTTGCAGCAGGCGATCAAGCTGCTGGCGCTGTCGAACCTGGAGATCGAGACCTTCGTGGGCGAGGCGCTGGAGGCCAATCCCCTGCTGGAAGCCGGCGAATTGCGCGCCGAGGACCGCGAGGCCCCACCCGAAAGCGACGAGCCCTCACTGCACGATTCCTCCCCCGGAGACGGCGAGGAGGCGTTGGACATCGACGCCAGCGCGCTCGACACCGATCGCGACACCGGCGACTGGTCGGCCGATGCGGCGGTGGGCAGCGGCGAAGCGCCGGACCTGGAAAACCGCGGCGACGATGCCCCCACCCTCGCCGACCACCTCGACCGCCAGGTCGGCGCAGTCGCTCCCGATGCGCAGACCGCTTTCATCGCCCGCCACATCATCGGCCTGCTGGACGAGGCTGGGTACCTCACCGCGTCCTTGCGCGACATCGCCGTCGCCCTCGACGTGCCGCTGGCGCGGGTGGAGGAGGCGCTGGAGGTGGTGCAGTCGCTCGACCCCACGGGCGTCGGCGCGCGCACCCTGTCGGAATGCCTGGCACTGCAGGCGAAGGAAGCCGACCGCTACGACCCGTGCATGGAAGTGCTGATCGACAACCTCGAACTCGTCGCCAAGGGCGCGGTTGCGCACTTGAAGCGCATCTGCCGCGTCGACGACGAGGATTTCGCCGAGATGCTCTCCGAACTGCGCAGCTACGATCCCAAGCCGGGCCTGCGGTTCGGCGGAAGCCCAAGCGCGTCGGTCGTGCCCGACGTATTGCTGTCGGCGAAGGACGAGGGTTGGGACATCCGGCTGAACGAGGACACGCTGCCCCGCCTGGTGGTGAACCGCAGCTACTACGTCGAGCTGCGCGATGGCTGCGCCGGCAAGGACGCGAAGGGCTGGCTGAGCGAGAAGCTGGCCGATGCCAACTGGCTGATCAAGGCGCTGGACCAGCGGCAGAAGACCATCCTGAAGGTCGCCGCCGAGATCGTGAAGCAGCAGGACGGCTTCTTCCGTCGCGGCGTCTCCGAACTGAAGCCGTTGACCCTGGCCCGGGTGGCCGAGGCGATCGAGATGCACGAGAGCACCGTATCGCGGGTGACGAGCAACAAGTTCCTCCACTGTGAACGCGGCACGTTCGAACTCAAGTACTTCTTCTCCAGCGGGGTAGGCGGCGGAGCCGACGGCGAAGGCGCCAGCGCCGAGGCGGTGAAGGCGCGCATCAAGGCTCTGACCGATGCCGAGGACCCGAAGAAGATCCTCTCGGACGACGCGCTGGTCGACCTGCTGAAAGCCGAGGGCTTCGACCTCGCCCGCCGCACCGTGGCGAAATACCGCGAGGCTATCGGGATCGGTTCATCGGTACAGCGGCGGCGAGCGAAGAAGTTGCAGGCCATGAGGTGAGGCGCTCGCGCCGGAGGGCGGACTCTAGCGGTCCTCTCCGGGGATCGGCGTGGGGGTGTCGAGCGCGTCCTGCACGTAGAGCTTCTTGATCAGGATGTAGAAGACCACCGTCAGGGGTGCGGCAAGCAGCACGCCGACCACGCCGAACAGGAAGGCGAAGATCAGCAGCGAAAAGAGCAGGATCGCGGGCGGAAGCTCGACCGCGTGCTGCTGGATGATCGGCGTGATCAGGTTTCCCTCGGCCTGCTGGATCACCAGGTAGAGGCCGGTGGCGAGCAGGGCGTGGGTCGGACTCACCAGCAGGGCCAGCAGGATGCCCGGGACTGCGGCCATGATGGGGCCGAAGAACGGAACGATCTCCAGTATCCCTGCAAGCACGCCCAGCGCCAGGAAGGACGGGACGCCGATCAGCCATAGGCCCAGTCCCGTGAGCAGCCCCACGCCAATCATCGCCACCAGCCGACCCTTGAACCACATCCGCAGGGCCCGCTCCATGTCGTCGAGCGTATCGGCGGCCTTGTCCCGCCTCGCGGAGGGAACGAGCTTGAGCAGCCCGGTTCGGTAGAGGCCGGGCCGCGCCGCGAGAAACACGCTGCCGACCACGACGACGATGAAATCGGTGAGGCCGTTGCCGATGGTCATCAGCATGCCGCCAACGCTTCCTCCGGCGAATGCACCGCTCAGACGCTCGATCTGCTGATTGACCCAGCCGCCCACGCCGAAATCGCGGGCCGTGGCAAGTACCTGGTCGAAGGCATCGGGCAAGGCCGCGGCGATCGATTCGGCCTGGCTGGCGATCTCGGAACCGAACAGGAAGAGCATGCCGCCTGTGAAGGCCAGCACTGCGACCACCGTGATGGCAAGGCCCGCCCCCTTCGACACGGGCGTAACCGAATTTAGCCACTTGGCTGCGGCATTCCACAGAACAGCAAGGAGGACCGCGCCGAACGCGAGCACCACGATGAAGCGAAGTTCCCAGGCCAGCAACGCCACGGCAATGACCAGGGTCGCCAGAACCAGGCGTCGCACGAACCGGGCATCGCTCATTCGGCCTCGCTCTTCGATGGGGTTTCTCCTTCGCCTTCCTGTCGATCCAACGCAGTAGGGGGCGATAGGTTCAGATCGCGATCACCTCGTCCGTGGGGTAAGTGTAAATGATCCGATTGCGGACCGTTCTACATCCGTGCGATGCTCGACCGAGTGGGACGGTGAACGGGGATCAGGGCTTGTGAACGATGGGGTAAGGGTAAGCCGTCTCGGTCCCGAGCATGCCTCAGCCTACAGGGAGCTTCGCCTTTCCGCTCTTCAGTCCCACCCCGAATTCTACGGCGCTTCGGTGGGGCGAGGAGGCAGTTCTTTCAGATAGCGACATGGCCCGGCGCCTTTCGGACGGCGCGGTATTCGGCGCGTGGTTCGAGGAGTATGGCCGGGAACCCGGTGCCATCAGGACCGGCGATGATTACTACGGCGAAATCCTGATGCGGCTGCCCCTCGCCCATCGCTGATTGCCGCGGGGTCGATAGCGAAACGAGACTTTACCGGGACCCTGCGCTGACGACCCGAGTGCGGCCGTCGCGGGGATGCCTAAACGCGCTCGCGCAGACTGCTGCCGCTCGGTGTCGCCGGTTTGCAATGCTGGCGGTAGAACTCGAGAATGGCGCGTTGTGCAGGCCGCTCCAGGATGCGGTAGAGCGTGTTGGCTATGGCGAGAATGGCAATCCAGCACGCCAGCAAAGCCAGCATCGAGAGGCCCGGTGATCCGGCGTTCGCGTCTCCGATCAGGTTCTTGGCGACAAGATAGACAGGCACATGCACCAGATAGATCGCATAGCTGCGGTCGCCGAGCCAGGTGAACAGGCGTCCGCCGAGTGCGGGTGTGCGCAGGGCGAGCAGGATGGCGCAGGGCCATGCCACCGCCACGGTCGCGATCAATGCCCGACCCTCCGGCGGAAATACGAATGGCAGCAAGACGCCCAGGAGAAGTGCCGGGGTGGGCACCCTTGCGAGCACGGGGAGCGAACGGCACAGCAGCACACCGATGAAGAACCCGGCCAGTCCCCGGCCGATCAGCGCTTCCCAGACTCCGAAGACCCAGATGGAGATCACGCCCGCAAGGATCGCCGCGATGGTGATGCCCTGCAGCCATCGCCCGCCTGCAAAAGCGGCAAGGGCGAAGACTGCATAGCAGATCGCCTCGACAGACAACGACCAGGCGGGGCCATTGAGGACGTCGGTGGAATTCTCGAGAAAGACATGAGCGAACATCGCCGACAGCGCGATGTTCTCGACGGTCGTCTCAGGCCATCCCCGCGATACGAACGCGACATAGGCGAGAGTGGCAAGGTGGAGCGGCCACAGGCGGGCGATGCGCGCGACGAGGAAATCGCCCGCCGTCACCGTGGAGCGCATGCGCGCCCCTTCCAGATAGCAGTGCGCGAATATGAAGCCCGAAAGCGTGAAAAACAGATCGACCAGCGACCAGCCGTAGACCTGGAACCAGCCGATGGGCAGCACCCTGGCGAAGGGGTCGGAACCGGGATCGTAGATCATGCGCGCATGGAAGATCAGGCCCACGACAACCGCCGCGATCCCGCGCAGTCCATCCAGCGAGGCAAGGCGGCCGGTCGTGTGCCGCGAGCTCTGCGGCGTCTCGTATCTGACTGACATCCTGCTTCCCCGCCGATCGGCACGCGGGGAGAACCTTACTGCGAATGCCTGTCGCAAAGGTAAATGGCGGGCGTGACGCTGGTCATCGCCTCGCTACGGTCCAGATGAGACCCGTCAAGGCGAAGGAGGCACTGCCCCCTTCGCCTTGCACAGAATGGGCTCATTTACCCTTACAAAACATCCCGGCATTGAAATACCGGCCGGCATCGATTCCGAGGAAGCGCAGGAATGCCGCGAAAGTCTGGGTAAAGCCCTGACCGTCATCATCGTCGTTCAGCCCGGAGTAGCTGCAATCGGAGGCTCCTCTGTCGCCTCCAGGCACATATTGGCCGTTTCCTCCGTATTCGCCCGCGCTTGCGGGCACGCTCGCCAGCAAGACAGCAGCAGCCAGGATCTTGAATGTCGCTTTCATCTGATATCTCCTTTGTCAGATTTGAACGCGACCCGTCGTCTTTGGTGATGGCTTCTTGAACAGGCCCTCATCCAAATTTCCAATCCTCGTGCACAATCTCTCGGGCAATCCGTCCGTCCCGCATGTGGAAGACGTGCACCAGGCGCAAAACCACCCTGTTTCCCGCTGGTATCGGACATTTTTCCATGCCTTCGCCGACAAGGTCGAAGCGAACGATCATGTCGTCTACGACCCGGTTCTCGGTGGCGAACCTGTCGAGCGGTTCGAGACTGAGGTTTGCTATCGCCCCGAACATCTTGCGATAGTTCGCCTCGATCGCCTCTTGGGTATCGAAGCGAAGTCCCCGGGCGGGAAACTCCTGGATGGCATCGTCGGTATAGAGCGGAAGGACAGTCGCAGGATCGCGCGCCTCATCCTCAATGTGCTTGGCCACAACAGCCAGGTTCGTCTCGATCATCGCGCCTGCCTTGCTCCAATTCGTCAGTTTACCTGTCTAGTATAGACAGAAGGTTTGTCTATTGGCAAGAGGCAGAAATGGTCGACGAAGAAAGACGATTGGGAAGGATGTTCGGCGATGCCTACGAGCTATGGCAGCGCGAGACCTATGGCGGACTGGAGGCCGCGGGCTTCCCGGATATTCGTCCGGCGCATTCTCCTGTATTCCGTCATATTCAGCCCCACGGGTCGCGTGTGGTGGGGCTCGCTGCGGCTGCCGACATGACGAAGCAATCAATGGCCTATCTGGTCGGATCGCTGGAAGAATCCGGCTATGTGGAGATCAATGCCGATCCGAACGATGGGCGGGCTCGCCTCGTTTGCCTGACGTCGAAAGGTCAACAGCTGAAACGCTATCTCGAGTCTCGGAGCCGTGCCTTCGAGCGCCGTCTTGCTGACACGATGGGGGCTCAGAAAGTGGCCGATCTGAAAGTTCTGGTGTCAGAGGTGCTGGAGGCGAAAGAAGCAGCATCCGGCGAGTGATTCACGCTTCCGCGCAAGCGAGCATGGGATAGCTGACCGAACGCTCTCTATATCGACTTGGTCCAAAACCGGACCGGCTGCTCACGATCCGATTGCCAATTCGAGGCCTGTCAGGGCTGCTGCACTCCAAACCACGGTCAGGATTTATCTATTTCGCAAGCCAAATGCGAAATTCGCGCCTATGGGGGCGGCAAGCACGCAAAACCGATTCCCTCGGCACTCAATGGGCGAACTCCGATTTCGCCGTTGGCAGCGACATCGCGTGTCCCCTTTACTACAGACCGGTATCATGAATTTCCCTCCCCTACCTTCCAGCCTTGAAGCTGCCCTCGCGGAGCGTGGCTACGCCACCGCCACTCCGGTGCAGGCCGAAGTCATGCAGCCCGGCGCTGCCGGCCGAGACCTGATCGTTTCCGCCCAGACCGGCTCGGGAAAGACCATCGCCTTCGGCCTCGCCATGGCGCAGGAACTTCTGGGCGACGGCGAAACCTTTCCGTTTTCGGAGAGGCCGCTTGCCCTCATCATCGCCCCCACACGCGAACTTGCCTTGCAGGTCAGCCGCGAACTGGGCTGGCTCTACGGCAAGGCCGGTGGCCGCATTGCAACCTGCGTCGGCGGCATGAACCCGCAGCAGGAGCGCAAGGCCCTGCGCTCCGGCGCAACCATAGTGGTCGGCACACCGGGCAGGCTTCGCGACCATCTCGAACGCGGCGCGCTCGACCTGTCCGGGCTGAAAGCCGTGGTGCTCGATGAAGCGGACGAGATGCTCGACATGGGCTTTCGCGAGGAACTCGAGGAGATCCTCGATGCGACGCCGGAGACGCGCAGGACACTGCTGTTTTCCGCCACGATGCCCCGCCCGATCGAGGCCCTCGCCCGCCGTTACCAGCGCGATGCCCTGCGGATTGCCACCATCGGCGAAGAACGCGGACATAGCGACATTTCCTACCAGGCCGTCACCGTCTCTCCGCCCGAGATCGAGAATGCCGTAGTCAATCTGCTCCGCTATCACGAGCCGGAAACCGCCATCCTGTTCTGCGCGACCCGCGAGAAGGTGCGTCACCTGCATGCCACGCTGCAGGAGCGCGGATTTGCGGTCGTCGCCCTGTCCGGCGAACATTCGCAGTCGGAACGCAACCAGGCGCTCCAGGCGTTGCGTGATCGGCGCGTGCGGGTGTGTGTCGCCACCGATGTGGCCGCGCGCGGGCTGGACCTGCCGACGCTGAGCCTGGTCATTCACGTGGAGATCCCGCGCGATGCAGAAGCGCTGCAACACCGCTCCGGGCGCACGGGCCGCGCGGGAAAAAAGGGCACCGCAGTGCTGGTCGTACCGTTCTCGCGGCGCAAGCGCGTGGAATCGATGCTGCGCCACGCCAAGATATCGGCAGAGTGGATCGATGCGCCCGATCGCGAGGCCATCAAGAGCAGGGATCGCGACCGGTTGCTCGAAAAGCTGCTACAGCCAGTCGAGGTCGACGAGGGCGACCGCGAGCTGGCCGAACGTCTTCTGGCCGTCCGCACTCCGGAGCAGATCGCTGCCATGCTGGTGCAGGCGCACCGCGCCAGCATGCCGGAGCCCGAGGATCTGATTGCCAATACGCCGGATGCCCGGCGAGATGCGCAGAAGGAGCGCCACCGCCCCGGCTTCGAGGACACCGTCTGGTTCCGCATGGCGCTGGGCCGCCGGCAGAATGCCGATCCGCGCTGGATCCTGCCGCTGCTGTGCCGACGCGGGCACATCACCCGTAACGAAATCGGGGCCATTCGCATCCGAAGAGACGAGACCTTCTTCCAGATCCCGCGCCAGATTGCCGAGAAGTTTGCCGATGCGGCCGCGCGATCAGCCCAGGCCGACAGCGACGAGGAGTCCGTTGCCATCGAACGGTCGGACAACGGGCCGAGCGATGCCGCCAGCGGCAATCGCAAGCGCTCTGCGCGCAGCAATGCGGATGCCCCAAGGATAAAGGCCCGCAGAAAGTTCGACAGGAGCGAGGGGAAGAAGGGCGGAAAGCCCGGCAAGCCGTTCAAGGGCAAGGCGAAAGGCAAGCACCCCGCAGTAAAGGGAAAACGCGACTAACCGGTCGCATTGGCAAGGGAATGGCGCAGATCATGCGCAAGGTAGCCCCATTCCAGGGCTCCCCGGCATATCGCAGGTTACCTGAAATCCGCGTCGTACAGCTAGACCGAAATCTCGCCACAGGGGCCCGGTGATCAGTGGCTTAGGGCTGAAATGGCATTCCATCTACCGGGAAGGAGATGGTGCTTCGACAGTCCGAAAATGCAGCGCGCGTTCGATCATGCCGGCCATGTGGTTTCCCGCCTTAATTGTCAGCGGATGCTGCGTGGAGCCGGATCGCGGAGCGATATATTCAGCCATCTCGCGCGCGACTGCTATCTGTTTGTCCGAACCCTCGGCCAACACGGCGATGAGCAGGTTTTCGAGGGCGATGACCCTGACGCGCAGATGGACCATCTCGGTGTTGGAGATTTCGGGAATCTCGTCAGCCGCTGCGGCTGGAACCGAGAATATGGCTCCGCCCTCGTCGTCCCATCGCGATAGCGCGCTTCGCCGAATATCGGTCTCACCTCGGGTAGAATTGGGATCGGACATAATCAGGCTCCTTTGCGGTCGGTGCCGGCCATTGCACGTGTCAGGCAGATCACGACATCACCCAGAATAGCAGGGCCAGAAGGGCGAATGTTCCGAGGACTGTGAAGTAATGGGGCCGTTCCGAGGCTGGAATCACTTCGAAAGCCCCGGAGCGTGGCAGTCCGTTCCCTTCGCTCCTATGCTCGAGATTGTCGCGTAGCTGCGGCCTTCAACGAAATATGGGTCGCGCATGAAGCGCAGGAGACCCTCGTCCATGGCGTAGTCGGGTATCCCCGTGGAAGCTGCTGGACCGGTCCGGGTCGATACTGAAAGGATAGTGGTCGTTTCCGACAAAGGCTGTCTCCCATGAGCAAGCGGGAGCGCCATGTCTCTCAGCCGGCGGCGCTTGGAAATCGATGCCGCCGATCCTCACGATATGGTGTTTTGCCGGTGAACTTCAACCGCAGCCAAGCCATGAAACCCGACTGACGGTGCCAGCTTCGTCATCGTCGCGGGTTCGCATTCGCCTCCGCGAGGTCATGCTCGATGCTTTTCGATCCGGTTGGCCCTGGCCGTCCTCGACTCCGCCACACGACACCAGCGGCGCGTCTCCGGTGCTCCCTCGCATTCGCGCTTAAGACTTCGCAGGCCACAGGTTAACGGCTCGCCCCATTCGAGTGCCGGCAAGGCGAGCGCAAGGGCGAAGGCAAGCCCGCATCTGCCGCGCAAGGAGGCGCAACTGGCGGGAAAGGCCGGCGCCAAGGACGTTTCGGCGCAGGCCGAAGGGCGAGACATTCAGTGTCACCCAAAGGACTCAGTATGAAAGTCTTAACGCTGAAAACCGTTTGTTAACCTTTTTCGGTGAGAAATTGCGTGGTTAATAACGGGCAACACCTCCAGCCGGGGGCGTGTTCGTGGGGACATGAAGGGGTTTTGAGCAATGCGCGTTTTGCTGATCGAAGACGAGCCGACAACCGCCAAGGCGATCGAGCTCATGCTGACGACCGAGGGGTTCAACGTCTACAGCACCGACCTGGGCGAGGAAGGCCTCGATCTGGGCAAGCTGTACGATTACGACATCATCCTGCTCGACCTGAACCTGCCCGACATGCACGGCTACGACGTGCTCAAGAAGCTGCGCGTCGCCAAGGTGCAGACGCCGGTTCTGATCCTCTCCGGCATTGCCGAGATGGACTCCAAGATCCGCTCGTTCGGCTTCGGTGCCGACGACTACGTGACCAAGCCTTTCCACCGCGACGAGCTGGTCGCCCGCATCCACGCCGTGGTGCGTCGTTCGAAGGGCCACAGCCAATCGATCATCCGCACCGGCAAGCTGGCGGTAAACCTCGATGCCAAGACCGTTGAAGTCGATGGCGCGCGCGTCCACTTGACCGGCAAGGAATACGCGATGCTCGAGCTGCTCTCGCTGCGCAAGGGCACCACGCTGACCAAGGAAATGTTCCTCAACCACCTCTACGGCGGCATGGACGAGCCCGAGCTCAAGATCATCGACGTGTTCATCTGCAAGCTGCGCAAGAAGCTTTCGAGCGCCTGCGGCGGCGACAACTACATCGAGACGGTATGGGGCCGCGGCTACGTGCTGCGCGATCCCGATGCCGCGGAAGAGACCGAAGCCGCCTGATCATCTCCCGGATCGCTGCGATCCGGATCAAGGAAGTACCCGGACGGGGGTATGTGCGCCCCGGCAGGATGGATCACCTGCCGGGGCGTCCTCGTCTCTGGTCGTGGGGTCAGCCCGCCTTCAGGCCGGCAAGGTCCAGCCCGCTCGGCTGCTGGAACAGGCGCAGGCCGAATTCGGGCAGTATCGCGATCAGGTGGTCGAACACGTCCGACTGGATGCGCTCGTATTCGGCCCACTGCACGGTGTCGGCAAAGCAGTAGATCTGAAGCGGCAGACCCTGCGGCGTGGGTTCCAGCTGGCGCACCAGCAGGGTGAAGCCCTCACCCTTCAGTTCGGGATGGGCCTTCAGGTAGGCCGCCACATAGGCGCGGAACGTGCCGATGTTGGTGATGCGCCGGGCGTTAACGGGGTTGGCCCCGCCGGAAAGCTCGCGCGCGTTCCACTCCGCCAGTTCCTTGTCCTTGCCTACAAGGTAATCGTCCAGCAGGCGGAAACGGCGCAGGTCGGCCACCTCCTCGTCCGACAGGAAACGCACCGAGTTCTGGTCCAGCGGCAGCGAGCGCTTGATCCGCCGCCCGCCGGCATCGCGCATGCCGCGCCAGTTGCGGAAGCTTTCGGCAATCAGCTTGTAGGTGGGAATGGTGGTGATCGTCTTGTCGAAGTTCTGCACCTTCACCGTGTGCAGGGCGATATCGATCACGTCGCCGTCGGCATGCATGCTCGGCATCTCGATCCAGTCGCCCACGCGCAGCATGTCGTTGCTGGAGAGCTGGACCGAAGCGACCAGCGAAAGGATGGTATCCTTGAACACCAGCAGCAGCACCGCCGCCATGGCGCCCAGACCGGAAAGGAGCAGCAAGGGCGACTGTTCGATCAGCGCGGCGATCGCCAGGATGGCCGCGGCACAGTAGACCACGATCTTGAGGACCTGAATGTACCCCTTGATCGGCTTGTTCTTTGCCTGTGGCTGCCGTTCGTAGACCTCGTTGACGTAGTCGAGACCCTTGCTGATCGCCATGGCGATGCTCAGCACCACGCTGGCCATGGCGATGTTGCTCACCAGCGTACGCACCGCCGGGTAGAGGTGCGGCACCAGCTCGATGCCGTCCGCCACGATCAGCAGCGGGGCGACAGTGGCGAGCCGCGCGGCGGCGCGATCCGCCGTCAGGGTGCGGGTATCGAGGAACGGCGCGGCGAGGCGCAGGATCACCTTCTTCAGCAGGAAGTTGACCACCAGCGCCACGAGCGCGAGGGCGATCAGCCCGATGGCCGCCTGCGCCCATACCGGCTGCCCTTCGAAGAATGCGGTTGCCTGTTCCATCGCGCGATGCGCCTAACCGACATGGCTCCGGCGAACAAGGCGGCGCTGGACAACATGCCCCCTCGCATTCTAGCGAGCCGCCCATGACGGCACACAAGGAAGGCGATCCCACCACGCTCAACCGGCTCTACGGGCGCTCGGTCGGCAAGCCGCTGCGGGCGCAGCAGCAGGAGCTGGTCGACACCCTGCTGCCGAAGATTGCCGTGCCGAAGGAAGGCCCGGTCACGGCGGAGCGACTGTTCGGCGAGGATCGTCCGCTGCATTTCGAGATCGGCTTCGGCGGAGGGGAGCACCTCGCGTACCGCGCCGACCTTTTGCCCGACCACGGTTTCATCGGAGCGGAACCCTTCATCAACGGCGTCGCTCAGGCCCTGACCCACGTGCGCGACCAGCGACTGGCCAACGTACGGCTGCACGCCGGCGATGCGCTGGAGGTGCTGGCGCGCGTGTCCGATGGCGCGCTGACGATGGCCTACCTGCTCCACCCGGACCCGTGGCCCAAGGCACGCCATGCGAAACGCCGGATGATGAACGACGGGCCGGTGCAGATGATCGCCGACAAGCTGAAGCCAGGCGGCGAATTCCGCTTCGGCACCGATCACCCCGTCTACGTGCGCCATGCGCTGATGGTGATGCGGCGGTTCACCCACCTGTTCGAATGGGTGATCGACGGGCCGGACGGGTTCCGCAACCGGCCCTCCGGCTGGTGCGAGACACGCTACGAGAACAAGGCCCGCACGCAGATGGGGCACGAGGTCTGGTACTTCCGCTATCGCCGCAAATAGCGGCGGAACAGGCAGGCGCCGCGATCCGTTCGGCAGGAAAGTCACGAAAGGACTGGAGCGACATGAGCGACAAGACAGCCATCATCATCGGCGCATCACGCGGAATCGGGCTCGGTCTGGCGAAGGAACTTGCCAGCCGGGGCTACAAGGTGATCGCCAGCGAACGCAGCGAGAGCGCGGACCTGCACGAGGCGGCAGAGGCGCACAAGCCTTCCATCGAGATCGTGAAGTGCGACGTGACCGACAAGGACTCCGTCGCTGGCCTGAAGGGCAAGTGCGCCGAAGGTTCGGTGGACCTGCTGGTGATGAACGCAGGCGTCTACGGTGACAGCGGGCAAGCCCTCGAAGACCTGACGCGCGACAACGTTGCCGACATCGTGATGACCAATGCGGTCGGCCCGGCGCAGGCGGCGCTGGAACTGCTGCCGCTGGTCAGGAAAGGCGGCACTATCGCGATGATGTCGAGCAAGATGGGCTCGATCGACGATTCCTCGGGCGGCGTGAACCTTTATCGACTGTCCAAGGTTTCGCAGAACATGCTGGCGCGGTCGCTGTTTGCCAGCCACGCGCAGGAGCGCGGGGTGGGCGTGCTCTCGCTGCATCCGGGTTGGGTGCAGACCGACATGGGCGGCCCCAACGCGCTGATCGACGTGGAGACGAGCGTCAACGGCATGCTCGACGTGCTGGAGGCGGAAACCGAACCGCGACACGCCTTTATCGCCTACGACGGCAGCACCGTCCCCTGGTAGGACAGCGGCTTCGGTCGACGAACGACCGGATAGACAGCACTGGCGGGATCGGCGATTAGTCGCGGCTCGTGCCGTCATTCCGATTGGCTCGATTCGATGCGCCTGGAGACAGTGGGATCATGTTCGCGCGCGGTTTTCGCTAGATGGCAGGCCAATACTCGGCCGAGATCGGTCTCGGCCTCTTGCTCCTTACCCTGCTGGCTTTCGTCACGGAGCGGCGACCCCCGGTCGTAATCGCGATGGTGGGCGCGGCGGCCATGGTCGCCTTCGGTTTCCTGCCGCGCCAGGACCTGATGGACGTATTCGCCAACAGCGCGCCGATCACCATTGCCGCCATGTTCATCCTCTCTGGCGCACTGCTGCGTACCGGGGCGCTGGAGGAAGTGTCCGGCTGGGTTATCCGCCGCACGCTGCGCAAGCCGCGGCTTGCGCTGGCGGAGATCGGCGCGGGAACGCTGGTGGCATCGGCCTTCATGAACAACACCCCGGTGGTGATCGTGATGATCCCCATCGTGAAGCGCCTCGCACGTGTGCTGAACATTGCGGCCACGCGGCTGCTGATCCCGGTGAGTTACATATCCATCCTGGGCGGCACGCTGACGCTGATCGGCACGTCCACCAATCTGCTGGTGGACGGCGTGGCACGCGACGCGGGAATGGAACCGTTCGGCATTTTCGAGATCACCGCCGTCGGCCTGGCCGGCGCGGCGGCAGGCATGATGGTGCTGGCGGTGCTCGGCCCACTGCTGCTGCCGCGACGCGGCCCGCGCAGCGGAGACGAGGAACGCGAGAGCGACGTCTTCCTAACGCACCTCACGCTCGTCCCCGAAAGCAAGTTCGTGGGCCAGCGACTGTCCGCCGCCAGTTTCGCCCAGCGCCCGGGCCTCGACGTGCTGGGTCTACAGCGAGGACGCGACCTTGACCGGAATACGCTGGACACCCACGTCCTTTCCGCAGGGGACCAGCTGGTGGTCGCGGCTAGCCCGGAGGAGATCGCATCGCTGGCCGAGGCGAACGATTTCCGTACCGGGCTTGTCGGCCTCGGTGGCGGGATAGCCACCGCGCGCGCCAAGCGGCCCGCGGACCTGCGCATCGTCGAGGCCGTCGTCTCGTCGACCCACCCCATCGTGGGTCGCAGGCTGGCGGAAATCCCCATGCTGTCGCAGCACAAGCTGCGCGTGCTGGGCCTGTCGCGACCGCGCCATGTCGCCGGGCCCACGCTACCCGAAGTGCGAGTGCGAGCGGGCGACCGGCTGCTGGTGGCGGCCGGGTCCGAGGCGACGCAGGCATTGCAGGCCAACATGCAGCTGGCCGAGGTAAGCGAGAGTGCCGTTCGGTCCTTCCGCAGGCACAAGGCCCCTATCGCTCTGCTGACCCTGGCTTCCGTGGTGGCCGGAGCGGCGCTGCTGAGCCTGCCGATCGACGTCCTCGCACTGGTGGGTGTGGCCGTGGTTCTGGCAACGCGCTGCCTGGAACCGGACGAGGCCTGGGCCAGCCTCGATGGCAGCACGCTGGTGCTGATCTTCGCCATGCTCGCATTCGGCAAGGGTCTGGACAATGCCGGCACGGTGCAACTGGTGGTCAGCTGGCTGCAACCGGTGATGATCGGCAATTCGCCGCTCGTGCTCGTGCTGCTGACCTACGCGATCTGCTCTGCCCTCACCGAGACGGTGACGAACAACGCCGTTGCCGTGATCATGACGCCCATCGCCATCGGCCTGGGAGAGGCCGCCGGCGTCGATGTGCGCCAGCTCGTCATCGCCGTGATGATGGGAGCCAGCGCCAGCTTCGCAACGCCCATAGGGTACCAGACCAACACACTGGTCTACGGCGCGGCGAACTATCGGTTCACCGACTTCGTCAAGGTCGGCCTGCCGATGAACATCTTCGTCGGGCTGGCGGTGAGCTTCGCGATCGTCAGTTTTACCTGAGCGCGCTTCTGCCTCAGCCCACGATGCCCGCGCTGGCGAGCACGGCCAGCGTCAGTACGTCGGGTGCCAGCGAGGTCATGGGCGCGATCTGCACGGGTTTCTCCGAACCGATCAGCATCGGCCCGATCACCGCATCGCCGGAGAGTTCGCGCAGCAGCTTGGCCGAAAGGTTCGCGCTTTGCAGACCCGGCATGATCAGCACATTGGCAGGACCGGACAGGCGGCTGAAGGGATAGAGTTCCATCACCTTGTGATTGAGCGCCGCGTCGGGTGCCATCTCGCCCTCGTATTCGAAGCCCGGATCCCTCTCGTCCAGCAGGTGTACCGCTTCACGAATGTTGCCCAGCCACTTGCCCGACGGATTGCCGAAGGTGGAATAGGAGAGGAAGGCGACGCGCGGCTCGTGCCCCATGCGCCGGGCGACCGCTGCGGTCTCCGTGGCGATGTAGGCCAGCTCCTCAGCCGTGGGCCGTTCGTTGATGGTCGTATCGGCCAAGAAGGTGGTGTGGTTCTTGCCCAGCACCATGTGGATACCGAACGGCGTCGCGCCCTCCTTCGGGTCCAGCACCTTGGCCACCTCGCGCGCCGACTGGGCGAAGGTGCGGGTGAGGCCGGTGATCATGCCGTCGCCCTTGTCCAGCGCCACCAGCAGGGCGGCGAAGATGTTGCGCTCCTGGTTCACCATCCGGCGCACGTCGCGCTCGGTATAGCCGCGCCGCTGCAGGCGCTTGTAGAGATAGTCCACCATCGGCTCTATCTCGTCGTAGTTGTAGGAGTTGGCGATCTCGTAGCTTTCCGGATCGTCCACCTGCAGTTCGCGCAGCTTTTCCATCACCCGCTCGGTGCGCCCGACCAGGATCGGGGTGCCATAGCCGAAATCGCGGAACTGGATGGCCGCGCGCAGGGCGACGTCCTCTTCGGCCTCGGCAAACACCATGCGCTTGGGATTGGCCTTGGCATCTTCGTAGACGCGCGTGAGAGCCGATGTGGTGGGGTTGAGACGGCTGCGCAGTTTCAGGGTGTATTCGTCGAAGTCCTCGATGTGGTCCTGGGCCACGCCCGAATCCATCGCCGCACGTGCAACGGCGCAGGATACCCGCTCCATCAGTCGCGGATCGAATGGTGCGGGAATGATGTATTCGCGGCCGAACTGCTGGTTTATGCCGTAGGCGGCTGCCACTTCCTCAGGCACGCGCTCGCGCGCGAGCTCGGCGATGGCCCGGGCCGCCGCTACCTTCATCTCCTCGTTGATGGCTGTCGCGCGCACGTCCAGCGCGCCGCGGAAGATGAAGGGGAAGCCCAGCACGTTGTTCACCTGGTTGGGAAAGTCGCTGCGGCCCGTGGCGATGATCGCATCGGGTCGCACGGCCTTCGCCTCGTCCGGCATGATCTCCGGCGTGGGGTTGGCCATGGCGAAGATGATCGGCTGGTCGGCCATCTTCTTCACCCATTCCGGCTTCAGCGCGCCGGCGGCCGAAAGGCCGAGGAAGATGTCCGCACCGACCAGCGCCTCTTCCAGGCTGCGCGCGTCGGTTTCCACCGCATGCGCGCTCTTCCACTGGTCCACGCCGTCGCGACCGGGATAGATCGGGCCGGAACGGTCGCACACGATGACGTTCTCGTGCGGAACGCCGACAGACTTGATCAGCGCTGTGCAGGCGAGAGCCGATGCGCCCGCGCCATTGACCACCACCTTGCAGTCCTTCAGGTCGCGGCCCGTCAGGTGCGCGGCGTTGATCAGCCCGGCAGCGGCGATGATGGCGGTGCCGTGCTGGTCGTCATGCATGATCGGGATTTTCATCCGTTCACGCAGCGCCTGTTCGATGATGAAGCATTCGGGCGCCTTGATGTCTTCCAGATTGATGCCGCCGAACGTCGGCTCCATCAGCGCGACGGCTTCGATGAAGGCGTCGGGGTCCTCCGTATCCAGCTCGATATCGATGGCGTCCACGTCGGCGAAACGCTTGAACAGCACGGCCTTGCCTTCCATCACCGGCTTCGATGCCAGCGCGCCGAGGTTGCCCAGGCCGAGGATGGCCGTGCCGTTGGAAATCACGGCGACGAGATTGGAGCGCGCGGTATATCGCGCGGCGTTTGCGGGATCGTCGGCAATGGCCTGAACGGGAACCGCGACGCCCGGCGAATAGGCAAGGCTGAGATCGCGCTGGGTGTTCATCGGCTTGGAGGCGATGATCTCGATCTTACCGGGCCGGATTGTCTCGTGGTAAAACAGTGCTTCGCGTTCGGTGAAACTGGTATTCTTGTTGTCGGCCAAGCTCATTCTCCAATGCTGCCCCGAGCCATAGAGCGGGATGCGCCGCTGCGATAGGGGAAAGCGGGACTGCCGCCCTTTCCGAATCGGCGCGCGGACCTGTAATCCCGCTAGTCCATGGCCGGCACCGCAACCCCTATGATGCAGCAGTACTTCGACCTCAAGGCAGAGGCCGGGGATTGCCTGCTGTTTTATCGCATGGGCGATTTCTTCGAACTGTTCTTCGATGACGCGAAGACCGCTGCCGGCGTGCTGGACATCGCTCTCACCACGCGCGGAGAGCATGGCGGCGATCCCGTGCCCATGTGCGGCGTGCCGGTGCATTCGGCCGAAGGTTATCTCGCCCGCCTGATCCGTGCCGGCTGCCGCGTGGCGATTGCCGAGCAGGTGGAAACCCCCGACGAGGCCAGGGAGCGCGCGAAGCAGGAAGGCGCGCCGGTATCGAAGGCTCTCGTGAAGCGCGATATCGTGCGCTTCGTCACGGCAGGCACTCTGACCGAGGAAGCCCTGCTGGAACCGCGCCGCGCCAACATGCTGGCCGCCGTGTGCGATCTGCGCGGCACCTGCGGCGTTGCGGCATGCGATATCTCCACCGGCGCGATGCAGCTGGAAGAATGTGCGCCCGAGCGCCTGCCCGCCGTGCTGGCACGCATCGGCGCGAGCGAGGTGGTGGTGCCCGAAGGATGGGACGAAGCGCCCTCCGACGCAGTGCTGCGGCCGCGCGGGGATTTCGGCAGCGACGATGGCGAGGCGCGCCTGAAGAGCGTACACGGCGTCGCCACGCTGGACGGTTTCGGCCAGTTCAGCCGGGCCATGCTGGCGGCGGCGGGCGGGCTGGTCGCCTATCTCGACCATGCCGGGCGCGGATCGCTGCCCCTCCTGCTGCCACCCACGGTGCGCGCCAGCGGCGAACACATGGCGATGGACGAGGCGACCCGGGCAAGCCTTGAAATTCTCTCCAGCCAGCAGGGCACGCGCAGCGGCAGCCTGATTGCGGCCATCGATCGCTGCGTGACTGGCGCAGGCGCGCGCCAACTGGCGGAGGACCTGTCCGCCCCCCTCGCCGACCGGGCCGCGATCGAGGCGCGGCTGGCGCTGGTCGACTACATCCTGCGCGATCCTCTGCTGCGCGGCGACCTGCGCGCCATGCTGCGGGGTCTGCCCGACATCGGCCGCGCGCTGGGCCGGCTCGTCGCGGGGCGGGGCTCACCGCGCGATCTCGGCCAGGTGCGCGACGGGCTTGGCGAGGCGCGGCGCATTTGCGAGACGCTGAAAGCGAAGGGGGACCGGCCCCCACTGCTGGACAGCTTGCTGCCCGACCTTTCCGGCCACGGCGAATTGACCGACCTGCTTTCGCGCGCCCTCGTGCCATCGCCGCCGACGGAGAGGCAATCCGGCGGATACATTGCCGAGGGATACGACGCCTCGCTGGACGAACTGCGCGAGGTTTCGGGCAACGCCCGGCGCGCCATCGCCGCAATGGAGGCGCGCTACCGCAAGGAAACCGATACGCCCTCGCTCAAGATCCGGCACAACGGCGTGCTGGGCTATTTCATCGAGGTGCCGAGCAGGCATGCCGACAAGCTGATGGCGCCGGACAGCGGCTTTTCCCATCGGCAGACCATGGCCAATGCCGTGCGCTTCAACTCGCTGACCCTGCACGAGGAAGCCAGCCGCATCGCCGAGGCGGGCGGGCGCGCGCTGGCGGCGGAGGAGGCTCACTTCGAGGAATTGACAGCCCACGTTTTCGCCCGGCGCGAGGCCATCGCGGCTACCGCGGCGGCGCTGGCGCGGCTGGATGTCGCGGCAGGGCAGGCGGAACGGGCGAGCGATGGCGAGTGGTGCCGCCCGGTTATCGAGGAAGCGGCTGTCCTCGAAATCGAGGCCGGACGCCATCCCGTTGTCGAGGCCGCCCTTGCCGCCAGCCGGGAGCGGTTCGTGGCCAACGATTGCGCCCTGTCTTCACAGGACCGACTGTGGCTGGTTGGCGGTCCGAACATGGGCGGCAAGTCGACTTTCCTGCGGCAGAATGCGCTGATCGTGCTGATGGCTCAGGCAGGCGGGTTCGTGCCTGCCCGCAGCGCGAGGGTGGGACTGGTGGACCAGTTGTTCAGCCGGGTGGGGGCATCCGACAACCTGGCGCGTGGACGATCCACGTTCATGGTGGAGATGGTCGAGACGGCCGCAATCCTGTCGCAGGCGACCGAACGAAGCTTCGTGATCCTGGACGAGGTCGGCCGCGGAACCAGCACCTACGACGGTCTGGCGCTGGCCTGGGCCGTGGCCGAGGCGATCCACGAGACCAATCGCAGCCGCTGCCTGTTCGCGACCCACTACCATGAAATGGCCCGCCTCGCCGAAAGCTGCGAAGCGCTGAGCCTGCACCATGTTCGTGCCAAGGAGTGGAAAGGCGATCTCGTGCTGCTGCACGAGCTTGCGGAAGGTGCGGCGGACCGGTCCTACGGCCTGGCTGTCGCCAAACTGGCAGGCGTCCCCGCGCCGGTGGTCAAACGTGCGCGAAGCGTGCTCGACAAGCTGGAGAAGGGCCGCGCCGAAACCGGCGGACTGGCCGCGGGCCTGGGCGAACTGCCCCTGTTCGCTGCCGCGCTGCAGGCGGACGAGGAGGAATGCGACACCTTGCGCGAAAAGCTTGAGGGCGTCGATGTCGACGCCCTCTCTCCGCGCGAGGCGCTGGATCTGCTCTACGAACTGAAGCGGGAAATCTGAGCGATCAGGTTCCGTCGCCGCGAAGGCCGTCGGGCTTGGCGGCCTTGCCCAGCTTGTCGACGTTGTCGTCGTGATTGGGTTCGCCGGCAAAGGCGCGCATGTCGATGCGGCCGGAACTTTCCATGTCACGCATGCGATCGACCGTGTCCTGGGTCGAGTCGTTCATCAGATCCGTCTTGTTCGGACCCTTCTCGCTCTCGGTGGGCATTCGCGTGGTCACGGTGGTGCGGCGCGCTTCTTCGGAAATCTCCTGCGCCTGCATGCGGTGATCGTCCTGCTCGTCGTTGTGCATTTCCGGCGCGAGGTCGGCCATGCGCTGTTCCTTCGATTCGGGCTTGTCGTCGGTCATGCGATATCTCCTTTTGCTTCCATAACGGGTGGCAAAGGGAGCGGGTTCCGGATCAGCGACTGCCGCCGGGCACCCAGTTCACATCGTCCCGGCCGCCATCGTTGGCCACGCGCGCGGCGACGAACAGCCAGTCCGACAGGCGATTGATGAAGGCCAGCGCGGCCGGATTGACGGGCTCCGCCTCCGCCAGGGCGGTCATCTGCCGTTCCGCGCGGCGCGTGACGGTGCGGGCGCGGTGCAGGCGGGCGGAGAGTTCGCTGCCACCGGGCAGCACGAAGCTGGTGAGCGGCTCCAGCCCCTCGTTCAGCGCATCTATGCGGGTTTCGACATGCGCGACCTGCGATGGCACCACGCGCAACACCATCTCGGAAGGCTCGAAGTCCTCTCCGGGCGTCGCGAGATCGGCACCAAGGTCGAACAGGTCGTTCTGGAAGCGGGTAAGATCGTCCTTCAGCGCGCCCTCGGCCAGCACGGCGGCGGACCCGAGCGCGGCGTTAGCCTCGTCCACGTCGCCCACCGCCTGCATGCGCTGCGCGTGCTTTGGCAGGCGCGAACCGTCGACCAGCCCGGTGGTGCCGTCGTCACCGGTGCGCGTGTAAATCCTGTTGAGCTTTACCATTCCGGTCCTGCGCTCAGCTGTTGATCATCAACAGCACGGCCACCACGACGATGGCCAGCGCCTGGTACTTGATACGGGCAAACATCGCCCTGTTCTGCGCTTCCTGCAAACGCTTGGAATTCTCGCCGCCTGTCTCGAGGTCGACCTTCGTGGTCTGCAGGAAGGCGACGATGCCGCGCACGAGCGACACCACCACCATGATGGCGAGGAAAGCGATAACGATGACGAGGAATGTGTTCATGGACCATCATGTGGGAAGCGGGATAGCTCAATGCCACACGGCATTTGGCCTATACGCAGGTTTTCGGCAAGCGCGCGGCCATCTTTCCCGGCCTCGCGCATCGCGGCAAGGCCAAGGTTGCTCTCGCCCGAGCGGCGACTCTTTGCCAGCTTGTCGCCTTTCTCGTCCAGCAGCAGGGCATGATGGTGCCAGCGGGGTACGGGCAGGCCCAGCAGTTCCTGCAGCACGCGGTGGATGTGGCTGGCAAAGAACAGGTCCGCCCCGCGCGTGACCAGGGTGACGCCGTCGGCGGCATCATCCAAGGTGGCGGCCAGGTGATAGCTGGCGGGAGCATCCTTGCGCACCAGCACAATGTCGCCCAGTTCGCGCGGATCGGCGGCGATGCACCCCGCCGTCTCGTCCTCCCATACCAGGTCGCCCGCGCGCGCCAGGGCGGCCTCCATGTCCAGCCGCAGCGCCGACGGTCGCCCCGGGTCGTGGGGGCGCCCCTTGCAGGTTCCGGGATAGACCAGGCCTTCCGGCCCCATGCGTGGCTCCAGCGCCTGTATCTCTGCGCGGGTGCAGGTGCAGCGATACAGCAGCCCTTCGTCCAACAGATACCGTGCGGCCGCTTCGTAGCTGTCCAGCCGGGTGGATTGGGCGGGCACCTCGTCCCACTCCAGCCCCAGCCATTCCAGGTCGCGGCGGAATTCATCGGCCAGTTCCGGGCGCGAGCGCCCGCCGTCGATATCCTCGATACGTAGCAGGAAACGCCCATCCGCAGCCATCGCGAGATCGTGCGCAACGATGGCCGAATAGGCGTGGCCCAGATGAAGGGGGCCATTGGGGCTTGGGGCGAAACGGGTGACGATCATGCGTGCCGGGAAGTATCGATTTGTGGAATTGTTGTGAATATCACTGTGGATAGCCTGTCTGTAACAGGCTTGACGCTTTCGCGTGCAAGTGCATTTTCAGATCGTATCAGGGAGGACACAAGGCGTGTTCAAAGCCGAACTGATCGAACGGGCCGCGAAATTCCGGAGCGCGGCGGATGATCCGACCCGGACGCTGGAAAGCTGCCCGGCACTCGTGCTCAATGCGGACTACACGCCGCTGTCCTACTACCCTCTCAGCCTCTGGCCCTGGCAGACCGCGATCAAGGCGGTGTTCCTGGAACGGGTGGATATCGTCGCCAGCTACGACAGGGCGGTGCATTCGCAATCGCTCGACATGAAGGTGCCCAGCGTCATCGCCCTGCGGCAATACGTCAAGACGAGCGAGTTTCCGGCATTCACCCGGTTCAACCTGTTCCTGCGCGACAGGTTCTGCTGCCAGTATTGCGGCAGCCAGCAACACCTCACCTACGATCACGTGATCCCGCGCCGGCAAGGCGGCAAGACGACGTGGGAAAACATCGCCACCGCGTGCGCCCCGTGCAACATGAAAAAGGGCGGGCGGACGCCGAAAGAGGCCGGGATGCAATTGGCGCTCAAGCCGATCAGGCCCACAAGCTGGCAGCTGCAGCAACACGGTAAAGCCTTTCCGCCCAATTACTTGCACGAAACCTGGCGAGACTGGTTATACTGGGATATCGAACTGGAAGAATAGCCGTTCTACCGATCTTCATTCGATCATTACTGCTGGCCAGTACATTGTTCTCGCGACAACAGCGCCCCCAGGAGCATTTGGTTTACTAATTTTTGTTATCGCTGTTCTTGATGAAGAGCGAGACGACTTTGACCAGGTTCCGGCTGGAGGAACGACGGGAGATCAATCTCCCGACCACTGCACGCATTCCGCATGCCGATGCGCAGATCACCGTGCTCAACCTGTCTGCCACCGGCTGCAAGCTGCGCACCGCCACCGAAGCGGCACGCCTCGGTTGCACCGTCCTCGTCAGGCTGTCCGCTGAAGACGAGGTTTCAGGACAGATCGTGTGGCGCCAGGGCGAGATTTGCGGCGTCCATTTCCACCGGCAAATCCCGGCGGAAATGATTTGCCGGCTGACCGGCACCTTTTATTGAGCGCAGATCAGGTTACCGCAGCGCGCCGGGAATAATCCGGTTTGCGCCATTCATCGCTATCCAGAATCTCTCGCAATTCGCTGACCGCGCGCCAGCAATCGGCGAAGCGGACATAGGCCGGCGCGAAGCCCAGCCGCAGGACGTCGGGGGCGCGGAAATCGCCGATCACCTTGCGCGCGATCAGCGCCTGGCACAGCTGGTAGGCATTGCCGTGCACGAAAGAGAGCTGGCTTCCGCGCCGCGCGGGATCGGCAGGTGAGATGCAGGGCAGTTCGGGAACGAGGTCGGCCATCGCGGCCCGAGTGAATTCGGATAGCTTGCGTGATTTCGCAACCAGCGCCTCGATCCCGATGCCTGCCATCAGGTCCACGCCCACTTCCAGAGCGCGCATCGAAATGATCGGCGGCGTGCCGCACAGCAGTCGGTCCACGCCGGGTGCCGGTTCGTAATCGTCGGAAAAGCTGAAGGGAGCGGCATGGCCCATCCATCCGCTTAGTGGCTGGCGAAGGCTGTCGTGATGTCGTTCAGCCACCCATGCGAAGGCGGGCGCGCCGGGCCCGCCGTTCAGGTACTTGTAGCCGCAGCCGACGGCGAAATCGGCGTTCGCGGCGTTGAGGTCCACCGGCACCGCTCCGACGCTGTGCGACAGGTCCCAGAGCACGAGCGCGCCTGCATCGTGCGCGGCTTTGGTGAGCCGCGACATGTCGAACATCTCACCGGACTTGTAGTGGACGTGGGTGAGCAGGAGGAGCGCCACGTCCTGCGAGATATGCTCCTCGATGGCGTCTCGCTCCACGAGCCGCCGCTCGGCGAGGCCCTGCGCCTCCAGCCCCTCGATCATGTACACGTCGGTGGGGAAGTTGCCGGTTTCGGACAGGATGACCTTGCGCCCGGGCCTTTCGGCCAGGGCAGCGCTCATCAGTTTGAAAAGGTTGACCGAAACGCTGTCCGAAACCACCACCTCATGCGGCTTCGCGCCTACCAACGGAGCGATCTTCCCGCCGATCGTGCGGGGCAGGTCGATCCATCCCGCAGAGTTCCAGCTGTCGATCAGATCCTTGCCCCACTCGCGCCGGACCACGTCGTCGATCCGGCCCGGAGTAGCCCGCGGCAGGGCGCCCAGCGAATTGCCGTCGAGGTAGGCGATATCGTCGTCGATGAGGAATTGCTCGCGGCAACCCGCCAGCGGATCTGCGGCATCAAGGCGGACGGCTTCGGCTTGCCAGTCCATTACAGTTCGGTCCTGACGGCGAGCAGCTCGGGAAAGAAGCCCAGCTTCAGCACGCTTTCCAGGTAAGGCACGCCCGCCGTTCCCCCCGTGCCGCGCTTGAAGCCGATCACCCGCTCCACGGTCTTGAGATGGCCAAAGCGCCAGCGCTGGAAATGGTATTCGAGATCGACCAGTTTCTCCGCCAGCTCGTAGAGATCCCAGTGCTGCTGCGGATCGCGATAGACCTGCGCCCACGCCTCGGTAACGGCGTCCAGCGGCTCGTGCGGGGCCTTCAGGTCGCGGGCGAAGAGTTCGTCCGGAATGGTGAAGCCGCGGCGCTGCAGCAGGTGCAGGACTTCGCCGTAGAGGCTGGGCCGCGCGAGTTCGGCCTTGAGCTTGTCGGCCACCTCCGGCGTGGCTTCGTGCATGGTCACCATGTCGGGATTGCGGCCGCCGAGGATGAATTCCATCAGGCGATACTGCGCCGACTGGAAACCGCTGGAATTTCCCAGATGCGGGCGCACCAGCGAATAGTCGTGCGGAGTCATGGTGGAAAGCACGTCCCAGCTGGAAATCAGCTGCCTTTGCGCCTGCGCGACGCGCGCCAGCATCTTGAAGGCCGGGCCGAGATTGTCGGCGATGATCCGCTCCCGCGCCGCCTCCAGTTCGTGCAGGCACAGCTTGAGCCAGAGTTCGCTGGCCTGATGGACGATGATGAACAGGAATTCGTCGTGCGCATCCGACGCTGGGTGCTGCGCCGAGAGGATGCGCTCGAGATCGAGGTAGGAGGAATATGTGACGTCGCGCTTGGCCATGGCCACGGCCTAGCGACAAGCGGTCGCGAAGGAAACTACCCGTCGATTGTCTTGGTGCCGGGGTGGTGCTTGTCGAGGTGCTTTTTCACGATGCGCAGGTTGCGGGTGTTGGACCGGAACATGAAGTCGAACAGGTCGCCCGCCACCGGCACCGCGCCCACCGCGCTGTCGAATGCCACGTTGCCCGCCATGCGCAGCAGCTTCCACTTCGGCATGCCGAGGTTGCGCGCTTCCCACACGATGTAGGCGCCCAGCCCCATGGCGATGACGTCGCCGACGACCGGGACAAGGCCGATGATGGCGTCCAGCCCCACCGGGCGATTGATGCCGGGAATCACGAAGCTGCGTTCGAGCACCATTTCCATCGCCTCGATCCGCCGGCGGATCGAGACCGGATCCTTGCCAAGCGGCAGATCCTGCGAAAACGCCATTTTTTGCGGGCGCTCGGCTCTTCCCGCGCCCTCGCCTTCGATGATCGTCAGTTTCGATTCCGGCGTCTCGGCCATCAATATCAGTCTCCTTCGCCCTTATCTGGGTATCTCCGCAATGTCGGGCAAGGGATGGAAGGCATAGGGGTTTGGCAGGAAGCCTTCGATGCTGCCGCGCACAAGTGACCAGCGCAGCGGCGCACCGAAGGGGATGTAGATGTTGGACTGGCTGAGATCGGTTTCCGCCTGCGCCAGAATTCGGGCGCGGGTGGCGGGGTCGCCCTCTTCGAGCGCCTGCCTGACAAGCAGGTCCACGTCCTCTTCGCACAGGCCCCGCACGATGCGGCAGTTGAACTGGTTGAGAAACCAGCGCGAGGCGGGATAGCGGGCCACGCGGTCCACCAGCACCAGGTCTGCCTGGCGGGCATCATCCACCCGGCGCAGCCTGAGCCCGATGGTGGCGAGCTGCTGCGCCAGGTCGCTGTAGAGCAGGTCCCATCCGGGCGCATCGCCCAGGGCGATGTCCACCGTGGCGGGTTTCGAAAGATCGCCCTCGTCGAATTGCCCGCGCCACGCAGAAATGCGGGCGGCAGCTTCGGCGCGCCGCTCTTCTATCGGCATGTCGATCCAGCGTTCGCGCACGAGGCCGCTATCGCCTGGCAGCCCCGGCGATACCGGCCTGGTGGTCGGCACCCAGCCGCTGATGTTGTAGCGCGCCATCAGTGCGGGCCGGTCGATCGCCATGGACAGCCCTTCGCGCACGCCGGTGTTGGACAGCAGCCCCTCTTCCGCGTGGACCTGGAGGCCGAACAGGCCGAACGTGGTATCGAGCCGCAGGGTGCCCGAGGACAGCGGACCGGTCTCGACCAGCGGAAAGTCGCCCAGCGTCCCGCCGATCACCGCTTCGGCTTCACCGCTTTCGAACATGGCGATCGCTTCCCGGGCCGAACCGACGTGCAGCCGGATCTCGCGAACGTCCTGCTCCCAGCCCTCGTAATCGGGCAGCCCGCGCTCCAGCGGTGGCTTGAAGGACAGGGACATGCCTTCCTCGGTGCGCTCCAGCGTCATTGGCCCCGTGTCCCCGCCCGGCTGGCGCAAGGCCAGTTCGGGCTGAGCCAGGATCTGCAGCAGGTAAGGCTCGGGCGTGGAGAGCCGCAATTCGATGACCCGCCCGGCCATCGCGCGCACTTCCTCCACCGGGGCCAGGTCCCGCTCAAGGGATGTGCCTTCCAGGCCGTCCATGGCATCGACAAGGGCATCGCGCGCGCTGGCAGCGGTCATCTCGCTGCCATCGGGCCAGGTTCCTTCGCGAAGGCGGAAGATGAAGCTGCGGCCATCGTCGGTCACGATCCAGCGTTCCGCGAGGGCCGGAACCGTCTCCCCCTGGGCATTCAGGGCAACCAGCCCCCACTGCGTGGCAGAGCGGACGTGCTGGGCAGGTGAAGACAGCCGCAAGCTGCTGGTGAGCACGGAGTCTTCCGTGCCGATAAGCGCCACGTCGAGGGCGCCATCGTCACTCGACCCGCAAGCCGCGAGTGCGCAACTAAGGGCTATCGGGAGAGCAAGGCGACGCGCGATCATGCCCGGAGCAAATAGGCCGGGCCGAGGATCGCTTCAACTGCGGTGTCGCGTCGCTACAGCTTGCGCAGTCGCTGACGCGCGTCCTCGTCGGCCGGCGCGCCATCGGCACCGCGGTTCAGAGTGGAGCCGTTCACCTGGGCACGGGCTCGCTTGGGATCGATTTCGTCGACAAAGGCGATGCCGAAACGATTGTCTTGCTTCCAGGCGACCGTCCCTTCGACCCAGCCGAGGCTTCGCAGTTCCACCTCAAGCAGGATGCCGCGGGAAACCTTTACCTCGCCCTCGGCCATCATGCCGCCGGCGGAGAGATTGCGCACCTTCACGCGGTAAATCCTGTCGTCGCCGCTCAAGCGCAGTTGAGCGAGGAGGAAAAGGCTGTCGCGATCGACCTGGCGGGTGTCGACATTGTGCATACGATCGGGCTCTTCGATAAATTGCGATCCAGAGATGCGCACCGGGTTGGGGCCCAATTGCCTAACCATCGGTTAATATCGTTCGCCCGGTATCGCGCCTGTCCCCATCCGGGACACGCGCGCCCGGATCAGTCGTCGCGGGAAACCTTCTCGCGGCGTTCGTGCGCCTGCTGCGCTTCCACCGTCATCGTGGCGATCGGCCGGGCAATCAGTCGGTTGATGCCGATCGGCTCGCCGGTCTTGTCGCACCAGCCGTATTCGCCCTCGTCGATGCGCCGGAGGGCGGCATCGATCTTGGAGATCAGCTTGCGCTGGCGATCGCGCGTGCGCAGCTCGATACCCCAGTCGGTCTCGCTGGATGCGCGGTCGTTAAGGTCAGGCTCGCGGATCGGGCCGTCCTGCAAACTCTGCAGCGTCCCCTCCGATGCCTCGACAATGCTCTTCTTCCATTCCAGCAGCAGAACCCGAAAGTAGTTCAGTTGCTTGGTCGACATGTACTCTTCATCTTCGCTTGGCGCGTAGTCGGCGGGCAGGGCACGCTTCGCCTTTGCGAGGATGTCGATATCGTCATGTGTGGCAGTAGCCATTCAGTCACTCCGAAAACCGATGCGGAGGCTTCCCCTGCTGCACCCGGTGACCGTCCCCTTATCAAACGGGATCTATCCCCCCGGCTACCGAAGCCGTGATGGGGCGCGCCTATACGGTGCGTGAAAGGGTGGCACAAGCGGCAATCTGGAAAGTCGGGTGTGTCAGGCGCAGTTTGCGGCGCGATGCGACAAATCCGCAGCGGTGTTAACCATTTCTTGACCACGTTGGTTCGAACATCGCCTTACTCGGACGTTGGGGACCGGGGGGGAAAACAGGGGACTTTACGATCATGGAACTCGCCAAGATCGAGACTTTCGTCAAAGTGCATCCGGCCGATGTATCGGGTGCCGACATGCTGATCGCGCGCTGCCTTGCAGCCGCGGCCGAAGGCGACACAAATGCCTATTACGACCTCGGCGTTGCCTATTCCACTGGCAGCCACGGCGTCGATTGCGACCTCGTGGAAGCACACAAGTGGTTCAACCTCGCAGCCGCGCAGGGGCACGAAGCGGCGAGCTGGTGCCGCGCCGACGTTTCGGACGAGATGACCGCGCGAGAAATCGCCGAAGCCCAGCGCCGTGCACGCGAATGGCTGCGCCAGGGCATGGAAGACGCGGCCTGACGGCCCGCCGGGTCTGCGCTCAGCGCTGCTTGAAAGGCGTCCGTTCGGTCAGGTGGAGCCTGTCGATATCGACGCCCATGCGCTCGCGCTCGAGGAAATCCTCGACTGCGGCCCGAAATCCGGGATCTGCCAGGTGGTGCATCGAGACGGTCGCCACAGGCTCGTAACCGCGGGCCAGCTTGTGGCCTCCCTGTGCCCCGGCCTCTACCCGGTCGAGGCCAAGTTCGATCGCCGCGTCGATGGCGCGGTAATAGCACAGTTCGAAATGCAGGAAGGGCCGCTGTTCCAGGCAGCCCCAGTAGCGACCGTATAGCGCCTGCCCGCCGATGAAGTTCAGCGCGCCTGCAATCGGCGCGCCATCCTCGAATGCCAGCAGCAGGAGCAGCCTGTCGGCCATGCGCTCGCCCATGAGATCGAAGGCCTCGCGCGTCAGGTAGGGCGTGCCCCATTTGCGTGCCCCGGTATCCTGGTAGAACAGCCAGAACGCATCCCAGTGCTCGGGCCTGATGTCGCCTCCGCTCAGCGCGCGAATATCCAGCCCCTCGTTGGCCGCCCGGCGTTCCTTGCGCAGGTCCTTGCGCTTGCGCGAAGTCAGGTCGGCCAGGAAGCCTTCGAAATCGGCATAGTCGCGGTTGTACCAGTGGAACTGGATATCCTCTCGCCGCAGCCAGCCCGCGTCTTCGAAGAGGGCCTGCTGGCCCGGTTCGACGAAGGTGGCATGCGCGCTCGACCAGCCGTTCTGCGCCACCAGTTGTTCCGCCGCGCGCAGCAGGAAAACGGCGTGACGATCCTCTTCGACCAGGACCCGAGGGCCCGTCGCAGGCGTGAAGGGCACCGAGATCTGCAGCTTGGGGTAATAGTCGCCGCCCGCGCGATGCCAGGCATCCGCCCAGGCGTAGTCGAACACGTATTCGCCCTGACTGTGGCCCTTCAGATAGCTTGGCAGGGCTCCGACCAGGCGGCCGCCGTCTTCCAGCAGGAGGGGCGCAGGCGTCCACCCGGTGCCGGGGCCCACGCTGCCGGACTCTTCCAGCAGGGTGAGAAAGGCATGACTGGTGAAGGGATTGTCCGTTCCGGCCAGTCGATCCCACTCGGCGGCCGGAACTTCGCCGATGGCAGGGGCCAGTCGTGCAGTGAGGGCATTGTCGGCCATTGCCGCCAATCTAGGAGCCCGCTTCCCAGGCCGCCACCCCCGCCCCTTCCAGGATCGGCACCGCTCCGCTTCGAAGCGCGGTTTCCAGCTGGTCCCCGCTGCGCACGGTCCAGCTGAACAGCGCACGGCCTCTCGCCGCCTGTCTGCGCGCGAGGCGGCTGGGCAAGTCGCGCACGTCGAGCGCGAGAAAGTCAGGGTTCGCGGAAAACACCGCGAGCCGCCGCTTCAGCGCAGCAGCCAGGGTTCGCGAATCCTGCTCCGTGACGACGAGGCCACGCGGCACGTTGGGTTCCCTGTGCGCAAACCAGCGCGGAATGCGCGGATCGAAGCTCATGATGGCCACCGGACCCCGGTACCCGTCGAGATCGCGCCGCACAGCCCGGCACAGGGCGTCGACGGGCCTCCTGTCGTCGCTTTTCAGCTCCAGCAGCAACGGGACGCTTCCCGAGACGAGGTCCAGCGTGTCGCGCAGGGTCGGGATCGTCTCTTCGCTGCCCCTGAGGGTGATGGAGGTCAGCTCTCCGACGGACCGCGTGTCCATTGCACCGATGCGATCCGTCAGCCGCTCCAGTCCGGCGTCGTGAAAGACCACTGCGCGTCCGTCGCTGCTCTTGCGGATGTCGCATTCGATCCCGAAACCGGCGTCCATCGCTGCGCGGAAGGCGGCGATGGAGTTCTCCGGCACCGTACCGTCGTGAAGGCCCCGGTGGGCGTAGGCGCAGGCGGACAGCGCCTCCAGCGCGTCAGCGCGCGGCAATGGCGATCACCGCGTCCACCTCGACCGCGGCCCCGACCGGCAGGCTGGGCACGCCGACGGCGGCACGGGCATGGCGGCCCTTGTCTCCGAACACGTCGAACATCAGGTCCGAGGCACCGTTCACGACCTTGTGCTGGTCGGTGAAGTCGGGAGTGGAGGCGACGAAGCCGCCCAGCTTGACGATGCGCTCCACCTTGTCGAGCGAGCCGATAGCGGTGCGAAGCTGTGCCAGGATCATCAGTCCACAGGCGCGCGCCGCAGCCACGGCCCGGTCCAGATCGACGTCTTTCCCAAGCGTGCCGGTCACGACCTCTCCGTCGATGAAGGGCAGTTGTCCCGACACGAAGGCGAGATCGCCGTGAACCATGACCGGCACGTAGCTGGCCAGTGGCGGCGAAGTTTCGGGCAGCGTGATGCCAAGCTCTTCAAGCCGCGCTTCGATGCTCATCGTGTCTCTCCGTGCAGGGTGTCCATGATCCATGGCAGGGCGTCGGCCCAGTTGTCTATCCGCGCGTGGGCGTAGCCCGCTTCCAGCGCGCAGGGCACGTGCGGGGCGATGGCGGGCTCGCCGCAAAAGTGCAGCCGATGGACATGCGGTACCGTTTCCGCCGCGGATTCGTGATGCTTGGCGATATCGTCGATGAACACGATGCGTTCGGCCGCATGTTCGCGGGCGATGCGGCCAAGCGCGCCGCCTTTGGGGCCCTGATTGGTGTAGACCGGAGCCCTGATGCCCAGCGCCTCGAGCTGGCGACGGCGGGCCTCGTTCCGTTCGTCGACCAGGTTGGTGAGAACCACCACGTCGGCTTCGCGCTGCAGTTCGGCAATCGCCGCTACCGAGCCTTCTATCGGCAGTTGCTTCTCCATCTCCGTATCGAAGAAGCCGCCCAGCAGCGCCCAGACATCCTCCTCGGCGATGTCTTCGTTGCTGCCGCGGCGGCGCATGGACTGGACGAAGGGATTACCTTCCAGCGTGAACTCGATGTCGTGCTCGCTATCCAGCCAGTCGCGGAAATGGCGGACCATGTGCAGCAGCACCTCGTCGCAGTCGGTGACAACCAGAGGGCGGCTCATCGGCGAAGTTCCCTTCGTGCGGCCACGAATTGCTCGGGTGCGATCTCCAGCGCATCGGCTGCTCCGACGAGGTCGGGTTCGTGCGCGGCGAGGAAATCCAGGATGGCCCGGTGGGTTTCGACCTCGCCAATCGATTCGCGCAAACCGTCCGGGGTCAGCCCGGTAAGGTCGAGCAGGCGCTGCGCACGGTTGTCGTCCGCCAGCACCCAGCCCAGCGCGGCAAGCGCCAAAGCGGAGGCGTCCTTAACCGAATCTTCATCGGGATTAATAATTGTCAGCAATCCATTCACAGGTTATGCACAGGTGTCTTCAAGGGTCGGAGACGTTCGGGGGCTCAATGAACAAGCGTATCCTCGTTGTCGAGGACAACGATCTTAATCGGAAGCTTTTCTGCGACGTGCTGCAAGCGGGTGGCTTCTCGGTCGAACCCGTTTCCGACGGAAACCTTGCGATCGAGGCTGCACGCGCCTTCACACCCAACCTGGTCGTCATGGATATCCAGCTTCAGGACGTTTCGGGCCTGGACCTCATTTCCATCCTCAAGCGCGATGCCGATCTGGCCGAAGTGCCGGTCCTTGCCGTCACGGCCTACGCGGGCAAGGGGGACGAGCAGCGGATCCGCGAATCGGGAGCCGAAGGCTACCTGTCGAAGCCTGTCAGCATCGGCCCGTTCATGGCCGCGGTGAAGGATCTGATGGAAGATCGCGCGGTCGAGCCTGTCCGCAGCGGCGTGGCCTGAGGCACCTCGGCAAACCGCAACCAGACAATACGACACGCCGGTAAGGCGGCCATGCCGCACCCGGCGCTGCGCTTGACAAGCGGCGGCGCGAAAGCTTTGCCGCATCCTTCGCGCTGCCCTATAGGGGGCAGCCCGCTTTCTAGCCGAGGAATTTTTCGCCGATGGACCGCGCCGAAGTCGACAACCGCATCCGCACGATAATCGAGTCCTTCAACAAGAAGGGCATCACAATCACCGACGACACGACCTTTGCAGGCGACCTGGAATTCGACAGCCTGACGGTGATGGATTTCGTTGCCGCGATCGAGGACGAATTCGACATCATCATCTCGATGAACCAGCAGGCCGAGATCGAGAAATACGGACAACTCGTCGATGCCGTGCACGACCAGGTGAGCAGCTGAGGCGGATATGAGCGAAGGAGTCATGCAGTCGGACAAGCCGGAAGTGCTCGAAGGCGACACGAAGGACCTGTTCAGCAAGTTCGATGATACGATTGCCCTGCGGGAAAACCTGCTGGCGAGCGGTGTGGAAGATCCATTCTCGCTGGTCATGGAAAAGGTGCTCTCGCCCACCCGTGCAATCTGCAACGGCCGCGACACGATCCTGCTGGGCACCTACAATTACATGGGCATGACTTTCGACCCGGACGTAATCGCGGCCGGCCAGAAGGCGCTCGCCGACTTCGGCAGCGGTACGACCGGCAGCCGGGTCCTCAACGGCACCTACCAGGGCCACCGCGAGTGCGAGGACGCCCTGCGCGAATTCTACGCCATGGATCACGCCATGGTGTTCTCCACCGGCTACCAGGCCAATCTCGGCATCATTTCCACCATCGCGGGCAAGGGCGACTACGTCGTCCTCGACATCGACAGTCATGCCAGCATCTGGGACGGCTGCGCGATGGGCAATGCCGAGATCGTGCCCTTCAAGCACAACGACATCGAGGCGATGGAAAAGCGCCTGAAGCGCATCCCCGAAGGTGCAGGCAAGCTGGTAGTGCTGGAAGGTGTCTACTCGATGCTGGGCGACATCGCCCCGCTCGCCGAAATGGTGAAGGTCGCCAAGGCCAACGGTGCGATGGTGCTGGTGGACGAGGCGCATTCGATGGGCTTCATCGGCGAGAATGGCCGCGGCGTGGTGGAACAGGCCGGCGTGATCGACGATGTCGATTTCATCATCGGCACCTTCTCGAAAAGCGTCGGCACCGTGGGCGGCTTCTGCGTTTCGAACCATCCCAAGTTCGAGATCATGCGCCTTGTGTGCCGCCCCTACGTGTTCACCGCCAGCCTGCCGCCGAGCGTGGTCGCCACCGCCGCCACCTCGATCCGCAAGCTGATGACCGCGAAGGACAAGCGCGAGCACCTCTGGAAAAACTCACAGCGCCTCCATTCCGGCCTGACCGAACTCGGCTTCAAGCTGGGCACGGACGAACCGCAGAGCGCCATCGTCGCCGTCATCATGCCCGACCTGGAAAAGGGCGCGGCCATGTGGAGCGCGCTGCTGACCGAAGGGCTCTACGTGAACCTTGCCCGCCCACCGGCGACGCCTGCCAACATGACCCTGCTGCGCTGCTCCTTGTGCGCAGAGCATTCCGACGAGGAAGTCGAGACGATCCTGGGCATGTTCGAGCGCGCCGGGAAGGCCGTGGGGATCATCTAGAAACCGGAACAACGCCTGCCTGCCACGCGTCTTTGGAGGAAAGGAGAATTCCCCATGAAGACGAAGAACACAGGCAGCGCGACCTATCAGGGACTTGGCAAAGGTGGAAAGGGGCATGTCTCGACAGGATCGGGCGCCCTTTCCGCGCAGCCCTACGGTTTTCAGACCCGCTTCGAGGATGCCCCCGGCACCAATCCAGAAGAACTGATCGCCGCGGCCCATGCCAGCTGTTTCACCATGGCCCTCAGCTTCAAGCTGGCAGAGGCCGGGCATGAGGACGGCTCCGTCACGACCCATGCCGAGGTTACGCTGGAAAAGGACGATTCCGGGTTCAAGGTGACGAAGTCGGCGCTCAGCACCAAGGGCAAGGTCCCTGGTCTGGACCAGGCGAAGTTCGAGGAGCTGGCGAAGGAAGCGAAGGAAGGGTGCCCGATCTCCCGCCTGCTCGATACCGAGATCACGCTGGAGACGAAGTTCGAGGGCTAGCCCCGCTTTCGAACATCCACCTCGCCAGCAGCACTGCCAGCACCGCACCTGCCAACTGTGCGGCGACGAAGGCGGGAACATCGGCGGGGGCTATGCCGGCAAATGTATTGGAGAGGCTTCGCACCACCGTGATCGCGGGGTTGGCGAAGCTGGTTGAGCTCGTGAACCAGTAGGCGGCGGTGATGTAGAGCGCCACGGCCAGGGGTATCGCCGCCGCTCTCGTGCGCACCAGAGCCAGGATCGTGAAGACGAGACCGAACGTGGCGATCCCCTCCCCCGCCCACTGGCCGATACCCTCGCGCGCCTTGGTGGAGAACTGCATGATCGGCAGGTCGAACATCAGGTGCACGGCCCAGGCGCCCAGCGCGCCTGCGTTCAGCTGTGCCAGCACATAGGCCGCGCCTTCTCCCCACCCGGTTTCCCGGCGCAGGGTGAAGGCTAGGGTCACCGCCGGGTTGAAATGGGCACCGGAAACGGGGCCGAGCATGGCGATGATGACATAGAGGATAGCTCCGGTCGCCACCGTGTTGGCGAGCAGCGCCAGGGCGACGTTTCCGCCCGCGAGGTTCTCCGCCATTACCCCGGATCCGAGCACGCCGGCGAAGAGGAAGAAGCTGCCGATCGCCTCCGCCATCAGGCGGCGCGGCAGGTCGTATTCATACATGGACGGTCGATCCTTCCGCCTCGCGGCCGATCGCAATGAGAGCATCGCGCCATTCGCGCTCGGTCATCGCCTCTTCCTCCAGCGTCAGCATGGCACCCACCCTTTCGGCCAGGCGGCGATAGGCGGTCTCGAAGCCGGAGAGATCGCCGTCGACGTGCGAGCCGTCTGCCGCCACACCGGCGGGATCGGGAATGCCCCAGTGGGCCTGCACCGGATGGCCGGGCCAGATCGGGCAGCTTTCGCCCTTGGCATTGTCGCACACCGTGATCACGGCGTGCATCGTCGGCGCGCCCTGGCCCGCGAACTCGTTCCAGTTCTTGGAGCGCAGATCGCGCGTTTCATGGCCCTTTGCCGCAAGCAACTGCAGCGCCAGCGGATTGGGCACGCCGCGCGGACTGCTGCCCGCGGAGAAGGCGGCGAAGCGGCCGGGCGCTGCATCGCGCAGGATGGCTTCGGCCAGGATCGAGCGAGCCGAATTGGCCGTGCACAGGAACAGCACGTTGCGCATTGTGCCTCAGGCGCAGCAGGCGGCCGAGGGAACCGGCGCGGGTTGCGCGGCTTCCACTGGGCCGCCGTAGAAGGTCGCTTCCCCGGAAGTGTAGAACGCTTCCCAGTTCACGCCGTCGGGATCGGCGATCCAGCTCTTCTCGCTCCGGGCATAGCAGCACGTCGTGCATCCCTCTTCGAGCACGGGCCGCTTGGCGGATTCGAGCCGCGCGTAGACTTCGCGCAGTTCCTCGGTCGATTCGGCCTCGATCCCGAGATGCTCGATACCCAGAGCCGTGTGTTCATGCGAAATTGCGAAGTTGAGGCGCGGATCGTCGAGCATCCACTTGGCATAGTCATCCTTGCGCACGGTCGGCTCCGCACCGAACAGGGCGCTGTAGAAAGCGATGGACGATTCCAGATCGCGAACGCCCATGTGGACATGCATACGTTTCATTCGCACTGCTCCTTCTTGTTCTGCAGATCGGGTTCGCACCCTGCGCCCGCACAGCAGTTTTCGGTCAGGAAGCCGAGGAGGGCATCCATCGCGGCATAGTCTGCCGAATAGATCAGCGATCGCCCCTCGCGTCGCTGCGACACGATTCCGGCCTGCTGCAATTGCGTCAGGTGGAACGAGAGCGACGAGTTGGGCACGCCCAGCCTGGTGGCAATGGCGCCGGCAGCCAGCCCTTCCTTGCCCTGCTGCACCAGCAGGCGGAACACCGCGAGGCGGTGATCGTGGGCGAGCGCAGCCAGCGCGGCGATGACGTCTTCCTGTTTCATTTCGACTATTATCGAAATGTTTTGCCGGAAAGCAAGCGTTATTTCGTGGATAGTCGAAATAACGTTGGAGCGAGTGCCCTAGAGCTGATCGAGGGAGGTCACCTGCGCGCAGGGATCGTCGGATGCGGGGCCGTCGCCCTCGCTGCCGCCCAGCTGGGTGATCGCGATGAAACCGGCTACCACCAGCAGCACGAACACTGTCGTCACCGTTCCCAGGTACTTGTCGATGATCGCCTTGATCGGCGCGCCAAACAGCTGGAACAGCACGCCCACCACCATGAAGATCAGCGCGCGCCCGGCGATCGCGGCGATCACGAAAGTGACGAGGTTCATCTCGATGAAGCCCGCCGTGATCGTCATCAGCTTGAACGGGATCGGTGTGCCGGCGGCCAGAAAAACGGCCGCCGCGCCCTGTTCGCGGATGTAGCAGGCCGCCTTGGGGAAACTGTCGGTCAGGCCCAGCACGCCGATCAGCCATTCGCCCACCGCCTCGTAGAGGAAGTAGCCGATCAGGTAACCGAACAAGCCGCCCAGCACCGATGCCACGGTGCAGATCGCGGCAAAGCGGATCGCGCGCTTCGGCTCTGCCAGGCACATCAGGCCCAGCAAGGGATGCGGAGGGATGGGGAAGAAGCTGGATTCGATGAAGGAGAAGAAGGCCAGCCACCACTGCGCCTGGGGATGCGCGGCCTTGGCCATCGTCCAGTTGTAAAGTCCGCGTAGCATTGCCGGTCCCGAAAGGTTTTCCGGCGCTTAGGGCAGGACCGCCCTCCCCGCAAGCCATAGCGACCGCGCCCGGCCATTCCAACAAACTAACCTCTTTGGCACTTTTATATTGACATCGTGACACTGTTTGGTTAGAGAAACGGAACATCGCGATAAACCGAGTCGGCGCAGCGGCGCCAGAAGGGCGGTCCCTCCATGGGGGCCGCCTTTTTCGTGCCAGCCGGTCGGGCTTACCGACGCATGAAGCAAGGGTGGGATCACATGTCGAAGCGAGTCAAACCGCGCAAGGAACAGCAGGGGCAGAAGCTCAAGCAGAACTGGAAGCACGTTTTCTTGGAAGAACTGGCCGAAACATCCAACGTCACCAAGGCAGCCGAGAAAGCCGGGGCGATGACGTCGTACGTTTACAAGTGGCGGCGCGAGAACCCGGAATTCCGCGCGCTGTGGAGCGCCGCCCTGCTGGAGGGTTACGAACACCTCGAGATGGAAACGCTGCAGCGCCTTCGCTTCGGCACGCCGCCGGGGGATACAAAGTTCGATATTGCCAATGCCCTGCGCCTGCTGACCGCACACCGGGAAGCGGTGGCGAAGGAAAAGGCCCGCCGGGGCAAGCGCGACAAGGCCACAGTGCTCGCCAGCCTGAACGCCAAGCTGGACCGGATGCGCGAACGCCGCGCCGCCGCGGAGCGACTGCTGAAGGAAGATGGCGTGATCGAGGTCAAACCCGATGTCCGACATTGAGCGCCAGCACGCGCTCGTCACGGCGGAACACCCCGAACGCCAGCACTTCCTCGATGAACTGAATGAAGGCGAGCGCGATCTGCTCGAGAGCTACTGGCCGCTATGGGCCCGGCGGGAACAGATGCCGCCCGCCCAGGACTGGCAGCTGTGGCTGATCTGCGTCGGACGCGGTTTCGGCAAGACCCGCGCCGGGGCCGAATGGGTGCGGCACGTGGCGGAAGAGGACCCCAATGCCCGCATCGCGCTCGTTACCCGCTCCATTGCCGAGGCGCGGGCGGTCATGGTGGAAGGCGAAAGCGGCATCCTTGCCTGTCACCTCTATCCCGACGGGCCGGAATTCGAACCTTCGCTGCGGCGGCTGACCTGGCCCAACGGGGCGCAGGCCACGCTCTACTCCGCCAGCGAACCGGAGAGCTTGCGCGGTCCGCAACATGGTTATGCGTGTCGCCCAGGCGCAAAAGGAACTCACCATCAACGAATCCCTCGCCCTGCTGGATGCGCTGCTGCACCCGGTTGTCGAGGGCCATGCCGATGAACCACCAGCCGCCGCTCCGGAAGGGCAGTGCTGGATCGTGGGGGCACAGCCGAATGGCGAGTGGTCTGGCCAGGCCGGGCAGATAGCTTGCCGGCAGGCCGGGAACTGGCTGTTCGTCCAGCCGGTCGACGGCTTCTGCGCCTTCGACAGGTCCACTGGCGGGCACGTCCGCTTTTTCGGCGGCTGGACCGGGGCGGTCCCACTGGCCGCGCCCGATGGCGGGACAACCGTCGATGCCGAGGCTCGCGATGCGATCGAACAAATCATCGCCGCCCTGACAGCCTCGGGTATGGTCCTCCGGGCATGAAGGACCTATCGCGCCGGTAATGCGTAGTCATGAAGGAACACCGAAAAGGAGTCTTTCATGCGACGCTATACGCCGTTCATCGCCCTTTCCCTGCTGGCAACCGCCGGTTGCTCCACGGTAATCGACGAAGCCCCGACTGAAGTAGGCTCCGCCGTGATCTCGGATCGCAGCGGCAACAATGTCGGAACCGCAAGGCTGTTTGCCGAGGACGGCGAAGTGACGATTTCGGTTTCGCTCGACGGACTGTCGGCGGGAACGCACGCCGTCCATCTGCACACCACCGGCGATTGCAGTGCCGGCGATTTCACGTCAGCTGGCGGACACCTGAACCCGATGGGTAACCAGCATGGCTTCGAAAACCTGCAGGGCGCGCACCTGGGAGACTTGCCCAATGCCGAAGTTTCCCGCGCGGGCGTGGGAACGGTCAGCACGACATTGCGGGGCTCGAGCGACACGGTGATCTCGCAGATCTTCGACGCCGACGGTACGGCGCTTGTCGTGCACGAAGGAGCCGACGACTATCGCACCGATCCCGCAGGAGCCGCCGGAAGCCGCGTGGCCTGCGGCGTCTTCGCGCGAAGCTAGGCCGAAACGTCAGGGAAGCTGGCGTAGCGCGTCGTATCGGTTACGCCAGCCTCCGCAAAGCCTTTGAGCCGCAGGCGGCAACTGTCGCAAAGCCCACACGCCAGTCCGTCATCCGCTGGATCATAGCAGGACCAGCTCCACGCCGGGTCCAGTCCCAGCCGCTTGCATTCGCGGGCGATGTCGGCCTTTGTCATGTGCTGCAAAGGGGCGTGAATAGTGAAGGGTTCTCCCTCCACTCCCTGTTTCGTCCCGAGCCGCGCGGTTTCTGCGAAGCTGGCGATAAATTCCGGCCTGCAATCGGGATATCCCGAATAGTCGAGCGCATTCACGCCGATAAAAATGTCGCTCGATCCCGAGCTTTCGGCGAAGGCTGTGGTCAGCGCCAGGAAGAGCAGATTTCGCGCAGGAACATAGGTTACCGGGATGTCGCTACCGACGCCCTCCTTCGGCACGTCGATATCGGCGGTCAGGGCCGACGCACCGAACTGTCGCAGGTCGAGAGGTAGGCGAACGTGGCGTTCGACGCCCAGCTTTCGGGCGATGACCTGAGCCGACTGAAGCTCACGCGAATGTCGCTGGCCATAGTCGATGGTGAGCGCGTGAAGCCGGAACCCCTGCTCGCTCGCCAGCGCCCCGGTCACCATGGAGTCCAGCCCGCCGGAGAGCAGGACGACTGCAATCTTGCCGTGTGAGTTCATGGGCGTTCGCTAGGCGCTGGCGCGACACCGGGCAAGGCGAAGCGGCTCAGCAAGGGCCGACGTGGCGCGCCTCACCTTCCAGAGAGAAGGGCGATCCTCCATGAATGCCCTGGCTGCGGATCTGCACCATATCCGGCCCTTCCCGGCGGATCGTAGTCCGTCCGTAGCCGTTTCCGCGGCACGTGTACTGGACGGTCACCTCGTTGCTCTCGTCCTGCACCACAAAGCGGTCACAGGCCGGCTGGCGATGCCGCAACTGGATGAACTCGCGGCCGGTACGAACGCAAACCCGGCGGGTCGTTCCGTCGGAACGGAGCCGAAGCTCCCACGCCCCTCGCTCCAGCCTGTCGAGCATGGCAAGCTCGGGAGCCTGTGCGGACGCGGGCGCAAGCGCAAAGACAGCCGCAGCTGCTCCGCTTGCTAGACCGAATCTGACTTTGGCACCGAACATACCCCACGTTCTCCTTCGACCACTCTTTAGCACGCTTGCCACTAACGACCAACTGCCCCTTGCGTGCGACGAACGGTTAGTCCTGAATTGGGAAGACTTTTGAACAGAACGCACAATCGACGAGAATAATCCCTTCGTCATTCGCCATGTCGCGCCTGTCTTCCTTGGGGAACCGCGCAAGAACATCTTCGAAATGCTCTACCGTGCAACGGCATCCCTTCGACAGGCGTGCTCCTGGCGTGACGAGGACCTTCTCTTCTTCGTGGTAGAGTCGCCAGACGATTTCTTCCAACGTCAGATTACGTTCGACGAGTTCATCGTGGCGAATGCTTTCTGCGAGGATCGAAACGTGCTCCCATTCCGGATGATCGAGCTGAACGTGCAGCCGCTCGCGCCCTTCCTCGCCTTCGGGAAGGTGCTGGATCAACAGGCCCGCCGCGATCGTGTGTCCCGATCCGGAGGTGATGCCCGTGCGGATCATCGTGGGGATCTGCTCGCTCTGCGCAAAATAGTTCTCGACTGCGGCAGATAGCGAATTGCCCTCCAGCGGCACGATCCCCTGATAGCGTTTGCCCGTCTTCGCGATGTCGAATGTGATCGCGAGGTACGCCTTGCCGAACAGCGCCTCCAACGAAGGATTGGCACCTTCGGCGGCCATCTGTTCCTCGTCATGCTCGATATAGCCGCGGATCTGGCCGTCGCGGAAATCGCATACCAGCAGGCTGACGATGCCACCCTCGCCCTGCGCCTGCATCGTCAGTTGATCGCCCTCGTCCTTTAACAGGCCTCCCATCAGGGTGGCTAGAACCAGAGCTTCGGCCAGGCAGTGCTTCAATGCCGGGTCGTAATCGTGCGCGGAAAGAATGTCCTCCAGCACCGGCCCAAGACGCACCGCGCGTCCGCGCGTATCGCGCGAGGGAATGGTGAAGCCAAGAAGTTCGTCGCAGAAGGTTTCGGACGTTGAATCGTTCATCCGACCCATATGGGAAGCGGTCGCCGGTTGTGAAGCGCGCCTAGCCCAGCTTGCCGAAACACCACAACAGAATCGATTTCTGCGCGTGTATGCGGTTTTCCGCCTCGTCGAAAACGACCGATTGCGGCCCCTCGAACACGTCTCCACTGACCTCGTCCCCAACGTGGGCCGGCAGACAATGCAGGAATATGGCGTCGGACCGGGCGTTCTTCATCAGCGCATCGTCCACCCTGTAGGGCGCCATCGCCGTCAGCTTTTCCTCCGCATGGGCCTGGCCCATGGAAACCCACGTATCGGTAATCACGACATCAGCACCTGACGCCGCCTGCACCGCATTCTGCGTCAGAACGACGTTTGACCCCGCCTTTCGCGCCATGTGAACGAACTCCGCATCAGGTTCGTATCCGGCGGGCGTCGCCACGCGCACGTTGAACTTCATCAGGCTCGCGGCTTCGAGGATGGAATGGAGCACGTTGTTGCCGTCCCCCAGCCAGGCCACTTCCAGGCCCGGCAGCGCCTTGCGGTGCTCCACCATCGTAAGCAGGTCGGCCACGATCTGGCAGGGGTGGGACCGATCGGTGAGCCCGTTGATCACCGGCACATGCGCGAAATGGGCCACCTCCTCGATCTTCGCGTGATCATCGGTCCGCACCACGATAGCATCGGCCATTCGGCTGAGAACGCGCGCCGTGTCTGCGATAGACTCGCCCCGGCCCAGCTGCGAAGTGCTGGTATCGAGGATCACGGCAGAGCCGCCCAGCTGCCGCATCGCGATATCGAAGCTGACCCGGGTCCGGGTCGAACTCTTCTCGAACACCATTGCCAGCACGTGTCCGGCAAGCGGTTGGTCGGTATCGCTGCGCCCCTTGGGCCAGCCGCGGCGCGCCATCTTGCGATCCTGCGCATTGTTGATCATCGCCGCGATGGCGTCCCCGCCCGCATCGGACAGGTCGAGGAAGTTGCGCACGATCGGCGCAACCTCGAGGGCGCCCTGCTGCGTCATGCCGGTTCGGGAACCTTGAAGTCGGCCGCACCGGCCGAGAGCTTCTCGATGAACTCATCCATCTCGGCATCCTCGATCACCAGCGGCGGCAAAAGGCGCAAGGTGGAATCGCCGGCCGCAACCGTCAGCAACTGGTGGTTGTCGCGCAGGTGCTGCATGAACGGTCTCGGCTCCACCTTCATCTTGATGCCGAGCATCAGGCCAAGGCCCCGCACGCCTTCGAACAGTTCCGGGTAGTTGCCAATGAACTGCTCCAGCCGCGCACGCAGGCGTTCGCCCTTGGCGCGAACCTGGCCAAGGAATTCGTCGTTGGCGACAGTATCCATCACGGCCATGCCCGCTGCCATTGCCAGCGGGTTGCCGCCGTAGGTGGAGCCATGCGTTCCGAAGGTCATTCCGCGTGCGGCCTTCTCCGTGGCCAGGCATGCCCCCAGTGGAAAGCCGCCGCCGATGCCCTTGGCCGTGGCCATGATGTCGGGTTCGATCCCGTACTGTTCGTAGGCATAGAGCGTACCCGTGCGCGCGACGCCTGACTGCACCTCGTCCAGCACCAGCATCAGGTCATGCTCGTCGGCAAGGTCCCGCAGGCCCTGCATGAATTCCTGCGTGGCGACGCGGATACCGCCCTCGCCCTGCACCGGCTCGACGAGGAAGCCCGCAGTGTGCGGACCGATGGCTGCCTTCACGCCTTCCAGGTCGTTGAACTCGACGTACTTGAAGCCAGGAAGCAACGGGTTAAAACCCTTGTGCATCTTTTCCTGGTTGGACGCACTGATCGTCGCCATCGTGCGGCCGTGGAAGGCGTTCTTGAACGTGATCAGTTCGAACTTCTGATCGTCGCCGGCATGCTGGTGATAGGCGCGCGCAACCTTGATGGCGGTTTCCACAGCTTCCGCGCCGGAATTGGTGAAGAAGGCAGTGTCGGCGAACGTCTTGTCGACCAGCCGCTGCGCCAGGGCTTCGCCCTGCGGGCTTCCGTAGAGGTTCGAGACGTGCATCAACCTCGCGGCCTGGTCCTGAATGGCGCCGATCAGGCCGGGGTGCGAATGGCCGAGCAGATTGACCGCGATTCCCGCGGCGAAGTCGAGATAGCGCGTGCCATCCTCGTCGATCAGGTGGCAGTGGTCGCCTTCCACGGGGCGTACGTCGCACCGGGGGTAGACGGGCATCAGCGGTGTGATGGACATCGAAAGATCTTCCTTGAGAAAGCGTGCAATCAAAAAAGCGGCCTCGCCGGACCGCCAATATGCTCTCATCTAGGAGGGTGGTGGCGGCCGGTCAATTTTCCTCGGCCGCCACTACCTTGGCTGATTGCCCGCGCAGTCAGCCCTGCACCGGCACCAGGTTTACGGCCGAGTACTTGCCTCGTCGATCGACCTCAAGGTCGAATTCGAATCGGTCGCCTTCGGCAATGCCGGGAAGGCCCGAACGCTCCACTGCGCTGATGTGTACGAAGGCATCATCCTTGCCGTCATCGCGGGTGATGAAGCCGAAGCCCTTCATGGTGTTGAAGAACTTGACCGTGCCGACGGCCTTTTCGCCGGTGAGTTCGCGCTGCGGTGCCTTGGGCTGCGGTGCAATCACATCGCCCACGACCTGAAGGTCGGCGGCCGAAACCTTGCCGCCACGATCGACGAGATTGAATTGCAGTTCCTGCCCCTCGGCAAGGCCTTCCAGCCCGGCACGTTCGACTTGGCTGATGTGAACGAAAACGTCCTCTCCGCCCTCGTCGCGCTGAATGAAGCCGAAGCCCTTCTGCGCGTTGAAAAACTTTACCTTGCCCTGGCCCGTTCCGACGACCTGGGCAGGCATTCCGCCGCCACGGGGAGCCCCACGGCCGCCACCGCCACCGCCGCCGAAACCACCGCCACGGTCATTGCCGCCGAAGCCGCCGCCGCGATCGTCGTTGAAGCGGCCACCGCCGCCGCCGCCGCCAAAACGGTCATTGCCGCCATCGCGCCAGCCACCGCCGTCCATGGGCGGAGGTCCGTCCATGAAGGGATCGAACCCTTCTTCACCGATATTGTCCCGCTTGTCGCGTCCCCGACCGCGACGTCCTCGATCATAACCCATGTATACGTAAAACCTTCAATCCCGCCCTGAAACACCAGCCAGCGACGCGAGCGAAGTTCTCGCCGACCGGAAATGACGAACCTGCCCCGTCACCTCGACTAGGGTTTATAACGGAGAAACCGGCGAGACGCGAATGATTTAAGATTACGGGTCTGTTACTACCCCGAGAGGGGGCGCGGACTTGTCGTGAGAGGCAGCTTGCAGCAATGCATGGCGGATACCCCGACAATGGCAAATCGCTGCCCGAGAAAGGATTCCAATGTCAGATTTCCGTCAGTTGAGCGACAGCATGTGGGCCAGTCCGCAGATCGGCACGGGAGACGTGTCGAAGGCGGCGGACGAAGGTTTCTCGCTGGTAATCAACAACCGTCCCGATGGGGAGGAGGAAGGTCAACCGGCTGGCTCCGTGATCGAATCGGCCGCGAAGGAAAGTGGCCTCGCCTACATGGCCATCCCTGTGGGGCACTCGGGCTTCAGAGAGACGCAGGTGGAGGCCATGGCAGGGGCTCTGGCTGAAGCGGATGGCAAGGTGCTTGCCTATTGCCGATCGGGAACGCGTTCCACCTTCCTGTGGGCGCTGGCGCGTGCCAGCCAGGGCGCGGATCCGGCTGAACTGGCGCGCGCCGCTCAGGGAGCGGGCTACGACATCTCGCCGATCATTCCCATGCTGGACATACTGGCGGCCAAAGCCGGCCATTAGGTTATGGGAAGCGAGTTTGCGCAGTTCGCAGGTTCGCTGGCGGCGGTCGCGACGCTTGTGGCGCTCACCTATTTCCTCGGCTTCCGAAAAGACGGACAGATCAAGACGATCGAGGAAGCGCGTCATCTGTTCCGCCTCGCGCCCGGCGGGTTCGAGCCGGTCGAGATCGCGCTGGATGCCGAGGGACGCGGCGCCATAGCGCGCGATGACGAGGGACGCCTTGCTCTGCTGGTGCCACATGGAAGCCAGTTCATCGTGCGGCCGATCCCAGCAGGTACGACGGTCGTGGCGCGCGATGGTCGGCTGGTCATAGAGGGGCTAGCCAGTCCGACGCTTTTTCTGGGCGAGGACGCCGGGGGCTGGGCCACTACTGACAGCGATGCTAATAGCGGCTGATGTCCTTCGACCCGGTCACCTACGCGATACCCGTCTTCGTGGCACTGATCATCGGCGAATTGCTGTGGTCGCGCCGGGCGGGCGCGCACCATGCCTATGAATGGCGCGATACCGGGACGTCACTCGCCATTGGCCTGGGCAGCACGGTGGCCGGCGCGCTGACGGGCGGCTTCACGGCGGCGCTGCTGGTGTGGGCGCACGACCTTTCTCCATTGTCCATCGGCTGGGCGTGGTGGGCGTGGCCGCTGTGTTTCGTGCTCGACGATCTGGCCTACTACGTCTTTCACCGCAGCGCCCACCGCGTTCGCTGGTTCTGGGCTGCGCACGTGAACCATCATTCCAGCCAGCACTACAATCTCTCCACCGCGCTGCGTCAGAGCTGGACGGGCTTCATAGCCCTGTCCTTCATTTTCCGCCTGCCGCTGGCCGTGGTGGGGTTCGAGCCCGGCATGATCCTCGTCTGCGCGGGATTGAACCTGATCTACCAGTTCTGGATCCATACCGAGGCGGTGAAGCGCCTGCCGGACTGGTTCGAGGCGGTGATGAACACGCCTTCTCACCACCGCGTGCATCATGCCGTAAACGCGCGCTATCTCGACCGAAACTACGCCGGCACCTTCATCGTGTGGGACAGGATGTTCGGCACCTTTGCGCCCGAGGATGACAGGGATCGCATCCGCTACGGTATCGTCAGCCAGCTGGGCAGCTTCAACCTGCTGTACGCGGTGTTCCACGAATGGATCGGTATCACGCGAGACGTGTGGCGCGCGCCCTGGCGCCACAAGCTTTCCTACATGTGGCGCGAACCGGGCTGGAGCCATGACGGCAGCCGCGAGACGTCCGACATGATCCGAAGCCGTTGGGAGCGCTCAGAAAAAGGCGATTAGCCGAGGCCAAACAAAAAGGGCCGGGATCGCTCCCGGCCCTTCTCGTTGTTCGGTCCGTGTGAACTTACATGCCCGAACCCGGACCGTAAGTGATTTCCACGCGGCGGTTCTGCAGTTCGCGAACACCATCGGCGGTCGGCACGCGGGGCATGCTCTCGCCAAAGGCTTCGGTCGAGATACGACCGGCGGGGATGCCACGGCCGGTGAGGTATTCCTGCACCGATTCATTGCGACGCTCTGCCAGGCCCATGTTGTACTGGACCGTGCCCGAACGGTCGGTGTGACCGGCCAGCATGATCGCCGCAGTACCGCAATCGCCGTAGGCGGTGATGGCGGAGTTGAGCACCGTGGCCGCTTCCGGCGTGATGTTCGCCTCGTCCCAGTCGAAGAACACGACATAGGGGCCCTGCTCGCAAACCGGCGCAGGCGGAGGCGGCGGGGGAGGCGGCGGAGGCGGAGGCGGCGGGGGAGGCGGCGGCGGGGGAGGCGGAGGAGGCGGCGGGGGAGCTTCTTCCGATCCGCCGAAGTTGAACAGCAGGCTCAGCAGCGCAGAGTGCGACTGGATATCGTACTCCACATCGCGACCAAGCGTGTCGGTGATCTGGAAATCGCCGGTGTCGAGATAGCGGTACTTCAGGCCCAGTTCGGCCACGTCCGTAAGCGGCAGGCGAACCTGTGCGATAGCCTGCCAGGACCACGCATGATCTTCGTCGTCGAACAGCTGGCCGCCCGGCTGGACGGGGTTGAAGGTGTCGACGCCCATCCAGGTGTGGCCGAAGCCGCCACCGGCGGAGAAGGCGACCTTGCCATCGTTACCACCGAAATCGAAGAGCCCGTTGGCCATGACCGATGTCAGACGCTGTTCGCCCGGATAGCCGATCGAGTCCGGCGGGGTCGGGGCGTTGACGGCGACGGCGGTGATGTCCTGCGTATCCGCTTCCTTGTAGGAAACTTCCAGCTCGGTGCGGATCGGTCCCCAGTCGTAACCGGCGACGCCGCCCAGTTCCCAGCCGAGGTCATAGTCGACCTCGGAGTCGGGCAGGGCGAAAATTTCGAGATCGGTCTCATCGAAGACGACGGCGCCGACATCTACGCCGGCGTAGCCTTCGCCATCGCGGGCCATGGCCGGCGCGGCGATCGCACTTGCGGCGACGCCGATTGCCAATGCACTTTTACGCATCATTGAATTCCCTCACATTGTTCCGAGCATGGCATAAAACCCACACGAGTCCGTGGCAACGGTTTCCCTTGCAGTACCCCTCGGCCTTTGGCGGGTTCCATTTGCGTCGGAATAATGACTCGCCGGTTCTCGCACAGCCTAAACGAAAATTAATCGTCCTGATTCAGAGATTTATCCGAATATCGCGTTTCTCCGCGACGTCTTGTTGCGCGAAAGTCACATTTTCGATGTTAGCGACGGCGCAGGTTCGGCTTTCCTGAAATTGCGCCGTCAAATCGCCAGTTCGCCGGTTTCTCCGGTGCGGATGCGGGTCACCTCGCCCACGTCGATGACGAAGATCTTGCCATCGCCGATGGTCTCCGTGTTGGCGGCGTTACGAATGGTTTCCACGATGCGGGGCGCCATTTCATCGCCCGTCACGATCTCCAGCCGCACCTTGGGCAGCATGTTCACGGCATATTCCGCGCCACGATAGATCTCGGTCTGCCCCTTCTGCCGTCCGAACCCCTTTGCCTCGCACACGGTCATGCCGGCGACGCCGATGGCGGCCAGGGCCTCGCGCACTTCTTCCAGCTTGAACGGCTTGATGACTGCGACGACCATTTTCATGCGGTGACCCCCTGAATTTCTCTATCCGCTCGCCAGGTCCGGCGAACTCGTTGCCCCATGTAACCGATCACACGGGGCGGCTGGCAACAGAAAAGTGGAACACAAAAAAAGGGGCCGGAGCATGGAAGCTCCGGCCCGTTGGAGTTGTACGTTCGCAGGAGGAACGAATGTTGGCGGGGTCGGGGGGAGAGGAGGAGAGAGGTCCCGCCCCCGCCAATTCGGTGAGGATCAGGCCTTGTGGGCGAGATCCGGATAGGCTTCGACACCGGTCTCGTGGATGTCGAGACCGGCGATCTCGACTTCCTCGGAAGGACGCAGGCCCATGGTCATCTTCAGGACGATCCAGACGATGCCCGAGGCGACCGAGACCCAGACGGCGGTGGCAACGATACCCGCGACCTGCGCACCCAGGATCTCCGGGTAGCTGATGGCGACGGCCAGCGTGCCCCAGATACCGGCGAAGAGGTGGACCGGGATCGCGCCGACGACGTCATCGATCTTCAGCTTGTCGAGCAGCGGCACGGTGAAGACCACGATCAGGCCGCCGATGGCGCCGATGATGATCGAGGTTCCGACGGACGGCATGAGCGGCTCGGCGGTGATCGAGACGAGGCCGGCCAGCGCGCCGTTCAGTGCCATGGTGACGTCAGCCTTGCCGTAGCGCAGCTGCGTCAGGATGATCGCGGTCACCACGCCGGCGCAGGCGGCCATGTTGGTGTTGACGAAAATCTTCGACACGTCCGACACGTCGCCCACGGTGCCCATCGCCAGCTGCGATGCGCCGTTGAAGCCGAACCAGCCGAGCCACAGGATGAAGGTGCCCAGCGTGGCGAGCGGAATGTTCGTGCCGGGGAAGACGTTCACCTTGCCATCGACGTAGCGGCCGAGGCGCGGACCAAGGATGATGGCGCCGATCAGGGCAGCCCAGCCGCCGGTCGAGTGGACCAGGGTGGAGCCGGCAAAGTCGGAGAAGTCCATCTGATCGAGGAAGCCGCCGCCCCATTCCCAGCTCACCACGACCGGGTAGATCACGCCGGTAAGCACGGTGACGAAGATGAAGAAGGGCACGATCTTGATGCGTTCGGCCAGTGTGCCGGAGACGATCGAGGCTGTGGTGGCGCAGAAGACCATCTGGAAGAACCAGTCGGAAGCGACAGAATAGCCCGTCTCGAGGTCGGCAGCGCCGACGTCCTGCATCGGATACCAGCCGCTGAAGCCGCCGATGTAGCCGTTGAAGTCGCCCGGATAGGCGATGTTGTAGCCGATGATCCAGAACATCAGGCCGGCAATCGAATAGAGACCGATGTTCTTGAGGCACTGGGTGGAGGTGTTCTTGGCGCGGACGAGGCCCGCCTCCAGCATGGCGAAGCCTGCCGCCATCCACATCACCAGGAAGCCGCCGATGAGGAACAGCAGCGTGTTGAAGATATAAGCGGTTCCGCCGCTCACGGCATCAGCCGCCACTGCGGCTGCGGCATCGGCAGCCGGAGCCGCGAGAGCCGGACTGGTTGCAAGCGCAGTCGTCGCGACGACGGCACCCAGTTTGAGAATTGCGTTTTTCATTCTGTCAGACCCCCTGATCAAAGCGCGGTTTCGTCGGTTTCGCCGGTGCGGATGCGCGTGGTCGAAGCGAGTTCGAGCACGAAGATCTTCCCGTCGCCGATGCTTTGCGTGCTGGCGGTTTCCTGGATGGTCTCGACGACCTTCGGCATCAGCTCGTCGCTCACGGCGATCTCCAGCTTCACCTTCGGCAGCATGTTCACCGAGTACTCGGCACCGCGGTAGATCTCGGTCTGCCCCTTCTGGCGACCGAAGCCCTTCACTTCCGACACGGTCATGCCGGCGACGCCGAGCCCGGCGAGCGCTTCTCGCACTTCGTCGAGCTTGAATGGTTTGATGATGGCGATGACGAATTTCATCCCTGACCCCTATGACTTGCCGGGTCGCTCCCGGCCGCACGATTGCAATGCAACCGCCGTGCCAGACGCAACGAAACGTTAGTTTTCGGGATGTTGGCGCAATTCGTCGCGCGTGAAAGCCGACCGGTCGCCTAAATCTCAGGCACGGTGCCTAAGATTCGTGCAGCGCCAGCGTCACCTTTATGGGCAGGTGGTCCGACGCCTGCCGCGCCAGTGGGCTGGTGTGCACGACGGCGTCCTCGCACTGCCAGTGCGGCGTGTGCATCAGCCGGTCGAGCGGCAGCAGTGGCCGCCGCGCCGGAAAGCTGCGTCCGGGCTCCACCATCTCCCAGTGCGCGGCGAGCCCGCGCTCTCCCCCGATCGGGCGGATCCATTCGTTGCAGTCGCCCAGCATCACCGCGGGCAGGCCGGGTGCGCGCGAATTGTTGCACAGGTGCGCGAACTGCCGCTTGCGCCGCAGCCCCGAAAGGTCGAGGTGCATGGAGGTAACGCAGATTTCGTAGGAGCCCGGGTGCAGCTTTACCCGCAACGCCCCGCGCGGCTCGATCTGCGGCAGCGTCTCCGCTTCCAGCTTGCCGATCCCGATCCCTTCGCGCACCAGCAGGGCGTTGCCGTGCCAGCCCATGCTGGCGGGCTTGGTGGGGCGAGCGACGATCTGCCAGCCGCAGTCCTTCAGCGCGTCCCGGTCCAGCACTGCCCGGCGCGTGCCGAAGCGTTCGTCCACTTCCTGCAGCGCGATGATGTCGGCACCCAGTTCCTCGATCACCTCGACGATGCGATCGGGATCGCGGCGCCGGTCGGCCCCGACGCCCTTGTGGATGTTGTAGCTGGCGAACGTCAGCCGCGTCATTCGGCGGGTTTGGTCGCCTTTCCGGCGATGTAGCGATCTGTGGGGCGGGTCGGCAGTCCGTCGATGCTTTCCCGGCGACGCTTGACCTTGCCCGCCCACTCCTGCGGATCGGCGTTGCTGTGCGCCTTGATCAGCGTGTTGCGCTCCTTCTCGAACTGCATGAAGGGCACGCCCCACCCGCAGCTTGTCTGCACGCTTTCCACCTCGATATCGAAGATCTGCCGCGTGCCGGGAAGCAGGGTGAAATGCTGCGCGATCTCGTCCCAGCCGGCTTCCCACGGCAGGACCGGCTTGCCCCTGCCATAGATGCGCAGGATCAGCGCGGGCTGCTGGAAATTGCAGAACATCAGCGTGATGCGTCCATCGGCCAGCAGGTGGGCATTGGTCTCGTTGCCCGAGCCGCCGAGGTCGAGATAGCCGGCCCGCGTGGGCGAGAGCACCCGAAAGGCGTCGTAGCCCTTGGGCGAGAGGTTGATGCGCGCGTCGGCAGCGGCAGTGGCGACGAAGAAGACCGGCTGGGCCTCGATCATCGCGATATGCTTGGCGTTCAGGGAGTCGAAGAAGTCGGCCATGCCGGGAAGTTACTTCATTCTCGGCGCTGGCGGAAGCATGGTGCGGCGCTTTCCTGCACCGAGGCGGCCAGGAAAAGGCCTGCTCTCGTTGTCAACTTCGTCAGGTTCGTGCAGGGCCTTACCGCTCCTTGGTGGCGGAGAATTTCAGATCGGGGTTCTTCTCTTCCTGGTAGCCCACGTCCCACGCGCTCTTAGCCATGAACACCAGATCGCCGTCGCGATCCTTCGCCAGATTACCCTGGTTGAAACGTTCGAATTCGCGCAGGGCCTCGTCGCTGCCTTTCAGCCAGCGCGCGGTGGCGAAGGGCGAATCCTCCAGCCCAGCATCGACCTTGTATTCCTGCGAAAGCCGGGAGACGAGAACGTCCAGCTGCAACTGACCGACCACGCCGACGATGCTGGTGCCGCCGATCTCCGGGTAGAAGACCTGGATCACGCCTTCCTCGGAAAGATCGTCCAGCGCCTTTCTCAACTGCTTGGTCTTGGTGGGATCCTTCAGCCTCACGCGGCGCAGGATTTCCGGCGCGAAGTTGGGCAGCCCGGTAAACCGGATCGTGTTCTTTTCGGACAGCGTATCGCCCACGCGCAGCGTGCCATGGTTCGGAATGCCGATGATGTCGCCGGGAAGGGCCGTATCGGCGATCTCGCGGTCCTGTGCGAAGAACAGGATGGGAGAGTGCACCGCGATGGGCTTTCCCAGACCGCTCGGTATCAGCTTCATCCCGCGTTTGAACGTCCCTGACACCTGCCGCATGAAGGCGATGCGGTCACGATGGTTGGGATCCATGTTGGCCTGCACCTTGAAGATGAAGCCGCTGACCTCGTCGTGATCAGGGCCGATCTTCTCGTCGCCAGCAGGTTGCGGACGCGGCGGCGGAGCGTAGCGGGCGATCGCGTCAATCAGTTCCGCCACGCCGAAGTTCTTCAGGGCGGAGCCGAAATAGACCGGCGTCAGGTCGCCGTTGCGATAGGCCTCCAGGTCGAATTCGGGATAACCGACCCTGGCCAGTTCCGCCTCTTCCTCGTACTGCTCGGGAATGTCGGCACCTGCGTCGCGCTTGCCGAGATACTCGTTGGAGCCGCCTTCGGGCCGGGCCACCTCGCCGGTGCGAAAATCCAGCAGGCCTTCGAACAGTCCGCCCATGCCGATGGGCCACATCTGCGGCGAAACGTCGAGCGCCAGCATGTCGGCCACTTCGTCCAGCGTCTCGAAGGGATCGCGGCCCTCGCGGTCCACCTTGTTGACGAAGGTGATGATCGGCACCGAGCGCAACCGGCAGACCTCGAACAGCTTGCGCGTCTGCGGCTCGATACCCTTCGCGGCATCGATCACCATGATCGCGGAATCGACGGCGGTCAGCGTGCGGTAGGTGTCTTCCGAGAAATCCTCGTGCCCCGGCGTGTCGAGCAGGTTGAAGGTGATCGTCTCGTCTTCGTATTCCTTCTCGAAGGTCATCACGCTGGACGTGACCGAGATACCGCGCTGCTGCTCGATCTTCATCCAGTCCGAGCGCGCGCGCCGGGCTGCGCCGCGTGCCTTCACCTCGCCGGCAAGGTGGATCGCGCCGCCCTGCAGCAGCAGCTTTTCGGTCAGCGTGGTCTTGCCCGCGTCTGGGTGCGAGATGATCGCGAACGTGCGGCGGGAGTTGGTCGATGAGGGCATGGTGGGGGCGCCGCTACCAGTCGCCGCCTTCTCGGTCTACCGAATTAGCCCGCGACGGCTGCGGCCAGCAACTGCTCGGCGCGCCAGTCCGGTTCGCGGAACGCCCGCTCGCGCCAGTCGGGCAAGAGTCGGTCGAGAACGAGCCACAGCGCGAGGCCCTGGTTCTGCGTCCAGTAATCGCCCGACAGGGCTTCTCGCAGGGCGAGTTCCGCCGAGACGCCCGGCTGGTTGCGGAAATGGCTGAGCATCATGAACTGGCCCATGCCCTCCATCGTCAGGAAAACATCTTCCAGTTCGGCATAGAAATCCCGCGCGTCGTGGAAGTACATGGCCCGCCGCTGGCGCATCAGGCCGAGGGCTTCGCCCGCCAGGTAGCGGGCCGTCTCATCGTCGGGCGCGGCAGCCGCGGCGAAGAGCGTGTCGCGCTCCGTCTCGTAGAGGCCGACATAGGCGGGATCGTCCGAGAAGGTGTCCTGCACCAGATCATCGCTGATCCTGAAATCGGGATGGCGCGCCTCGATGGCACCCAGCGCATCGCTGGCGAGGGTCGACTGCCGCGTGTGCATGATCTCGTGCAGCATGACCCCTTCGAGGAAGACTTCGAAATCGATGCTGCTGGAAATACCCGCGGCGCGCCACACGCTGGGAAGGCTCATCACGAAGCGCCCCGATCCGTCGGCGAATGCGATGGGTCCGAGCGGCACTTCGAAATTGCCCAGATCGACGCTCTCGCCGCCGTGCGGCACCCCCTCCGCCAGGGCCACCTGCCCTTCGGGCATGGTATAGGTGCAGGCGGAATCGATGGCCACGACCTGCGGCAAGGGTGCCGGGGGAAGGTCCAGCCACTGCTGTTCCGCCACCTGCCACTGGGAAAGCGCCCCTTCGAGCCAGGCCTGATCCGCGCTTGCCATCGTGCACACGCCCACGGGTCCGGAGCCGGTGGTGCACCCTGCCAGAAGCAGGCCGAGGGGCAGCAGCGTCCTACCCACGCAGCTCCGCGCCCTGGTTTGCTGCAGCGGCAATCACCTTGTCGCTGATCGCCTTCAGCTCCTCGTCCTTGTAGCTCTTCTCACCCGGCTGCAGCGTCACCTCGATGGCGATGGATTTCTTCCCCTCGGGAACGCCCTCGCCTTCGAACACGTCGAACACGCGGGCATCGACGATGTTGGCCTTGTCCGCCCCCTTCACCGCACGCAGGAGGTCTCCCGCCGGACAGTCGGCAGGAACGAGGAAGGCGAAGTCGCGCTCCACCGATTGCAGGGCGGGCGGCGCGAAGTGAGGTTTCTCGAAGCCGCCCTTGCCCTTCTTCTGCGGGATGGCGTCGAGATAGATTTCCACGGCCACGACCGGTCCGCCAATGTCGAACGCGTCGAGCGTGGCAGGATGCAGCGCCCCGAAGCGCGCCAGAACGTTCTTGGGGCCGAGCCGCATGGTCGCGGACTGGCCGGGGTGGAACTGGCCGCCCGCTTCGCCCATCACCATCAGCTTGTCGACCGGCGCGCCGGCCTGGGCCAGCAGCGCCTCGGCCTCGGCCTTGCCGTCGAAGGCATCGAATGGCTCGGCCTTGCCGGCGGACCAACCCCGCGGCGTTTTCTCGCCCGCCAGCAGGACGGCCAGCGTGGGGCGTTCGTCGCTCGAGCCATCCTTGGCGCGGAAGTAGCGGCGGCCGATCTCGAACAGGCGCGAACCCGGGGCGCCGCGATCGGAATTGCGCTTGGCCGCGCTCAGCAAGCCGGGGATGAGCGAGGGACGCATGACTTTCATGTCCTCGCTGATCGGGTTGTCGAGCACCCACAGCGCCTCGTCATCGGCAAAATGCCGGGCCTGGTCGGTGGGCAGGAATGACCACGTCACGGCCTCGTTCATACCTCGCGCGGCGGCGGCGCGGCGCAGGCGCCGTTCCAGCGCCTGCATCGGCGTGGCGGTGGGGCGCGCCACGCCATCGATGCGCGGCAGCGGCGTGCTTTTCACGTTGTCGAGGCCGTGGATGCGAACGACTTCCTCGACGAGATCGGCCGGGCCTTCGATGTCATGACGACGCGGCGGGCAGGTGACCCGCCAGTCGGAGCCGACCGAGAATTCGAGCGCCTCGAGAATGCGGCGCTGCTCGTCCTCGGCAACTTCGACGCCGCCCAGTCGCGCGGTCAGGCCGGGATCGAAAGCGATGACCTGAGGATCGGCAGGCGGCGAGCCTGCACGCACGATTTCGGATGCCTCGCCGCCGCAGAACCTCTGGATCAGGCTGGTAAGGCTTTCGAGACCTTCGTCCAGCCAGGCCGGGTCCACACCGCGTTCGAAGCGGGTGCGCGCATCGCTGGCCAGACCCAGCTTGCGGCCCGTCACCCCGATATGCTCGGGATCGAAATAGGCGATCTCCAGCAGCACGTCGGTGGTTTCCGGCTGCACGGACGAATACTCTCCGCCCATGATACCGGCGATGTCGTGCACGCCATTGTCGTCCGCGATCACCGTCATGCTGGAATCCAGCGTGTAGGTCTTCTCGTTCAGCGCCAGCACCTGCTCGCCATCCTTCGCGCGGCGAGCGACGACCGGGCCGGACAGCTTGGCAAGGTCGTAGGCGTGGGCCGGGCGGCCGAAGGCGAGCATCATGTAGTTGGTGATATCGACGATGGCGCTGATCGGGCGCTGGCCTGCCGCCATCAGGCGTTTCTGCATCCACTCCGGGCTGGCGCCATTGCTGACGCCCCGGACCACGCGGCCATAGAAGGCCGGGCAACCTTCCGGATCGTCGGTACGGATTTCCACCGGGCACTCGAACGTCGCCTCGATCTCGTGCTCGCGCAGGGGCTTCAGCGTCCCCACGCCTGCCGCCGCGAGATCGCGGGCAATGCCGTATACGCCCATGCAGTCGGGTCGGTTCGGCGTGATCGCCACGTCGAAGACGGGTGATGCGCCGTGATAATCGGCGAAACTCTCTCCGACGGGCGCATCTTCGGGCAGTTCGATGATGCCTTCGTGATCGTCACCCAGCTCCAGTTCGCGCACGGAGCACATCATGCCATTGCTCTCGACGCCGCGGATCTCGGACTTGCGCAGCTTCATGCCGTTGGCTGGCACCTCGGCACCGGGCAGGCCGAGCACGCCCTTCATCCCGGCGCGCGCATTGGGCGCACCGCAGACGACCTGCAACGGATCGCCCTCGCCCGTAGTGACGGTGAGGACCTGCAGGCGGTCGGCATCGGGATGGGGCCTTGCCGTAAGCACTTCGGCCACGCGAAAGCCTTCCAGCATCTCGGCCGGGTTCTCGATATCCTCCACCTCGATGCCGATGGCATTCAGCTTTTCGGCGATTTCCGCGACGCCGGCATCGGTTTCGAGGAAATAGGTGAGCCATTCCAGCGAGAACTTCATGGCTGCGCTCCCACACCGGCGGAAAGCGTCGGCTGGTCGAACGGGCTGAACCCGTAGTGCGACAGCCAGCGCGTATCGCCATCGAAGAAGGCGCGCAGGTCATCCATCCCGTATTTCAGCATGGCCAGGCGATCGACGCCAAGCCCCCAGGCAAATCCCTGCCACTCGTCCGGATCGAGGCCGGCAAATTCGATCACGCGGCGATTGACCATGCCGCTGCCCAGAAGTTCCATCCAGCCATGGCCGGGTTCGTCGCCGCTGCCGCCGAGGACGCGTTTCCCGTTCTCGATGGCGAAGCCCACGTCGACTTCCACCGATGGTTCGGTGAAGGGAAAGTAGCTGGGCCGAAGACGCAGCACGATGTCCTCAGTCTCGAAGAACGCCTTCAGGAAGGTCTCGAGCGTCCACTTCAGGTGGCCGAGATGGATACCCTTGTCGATGACAAGGCCTTCCACCTGGTGGAACATGGGCGTGTGGGTGGCGTCGCTGTCGCTGCGATAGACGCGGCCCGGCGCGATGATGCGCAGCGGCGCACCCTTCTCGAGCATGGTGCGCACCTGCACTGGACTGGTGTGCGTGCGCAGCAGCATCTTGCCGCCCTTGGGAGCGGTGTCGGGGAAATAGAACGTGTCGTGCATCGCGCGCGCCGGGTGGCTTTCCGGCATGTTGAGCGCCGTGAAGTTGTACCAGTCATCCTCGATCTCGGGGCCGGTGGCGACAGCGAACCCGAGGTCGGCGAAAATCTCTGCCAGCTCGTCCATCACCTGGCTCACCGGGTGCACGCTGCCCACGGGAGCGCTCGGGGCCGGAAGGGTCAGGTCGAGAGTTTCAGTGGCGAGGCGAGCCTCGAGCTCTGCCGCTTCAAGCTCTTCCTTGCGCGAGGCGAGGCCATCCGCCACCGATTGCCGCAAGCCCTGGATGGCCGGCGCCTTCTCCTGCCGCTCCTCCGGGCTCATCTTGCCAAGTGTCTTCAGCAGCGCGGAGATGCTGCCCTGCTTGCCGAGGTACTCGACGCGCAGGGCTTCCAGCGCGTTGAGATCGGCGGCGCTGTCGATCCGCGACTGGGCTTCCGCGGCGGTTTGGTCGTAATCTGACATTGTCTCTTCAGGGTCTTGAGGCGGGTGTTTTATTGCTTCGGACAGGCCGGGCCTGTTAGCCGCCCGGCCGCCCGCGCCCAAGCCCTAAATCGGCGGGGTTCGTCAGGTCTCGCGAGAATGGGCGCCGAGTTCGCTCAGCCGCCGGGCGAAGATACCATTCAGCAAGGGGTGGGGCATCTGGGCATATTCGCTGGGCGTCATGTCCATGAAACTACGAAAATCGCGCACGAAATGAGCCTGGTCGACATATTGTCCATCCAGCGATGCGCTCCATTTGCGGCCCGGGTTGTCGGTGAATTTCCAGAGGCTGCGAAGGAAGCGCTGGCGGCGTAGCAGCGTCTTCGGAGGAAAGCCGAAATAGCGGGATGCGAGGCGCTCCAGCGTGCGACGGCTCACGCCGACGCTCTCGGCCAGGCATTCGACATCGCCGATGGCCGGATCCTGCAGCGCCGCATGAATTTCGGCAACCTGCTTCTCCTGCGGATTGCGCGAGGACCGGTTCGCGCAGAGGAAGTCTCCGATCCGGCGAGCCGTGCCTTCGACATCGGCGGGATCCTCGCGCACCAGGTCGAGAATGGGGGCAAGCCTCTCGAACGCCGGGTGGTCTGCCGCATCGACGATGCGGTTTGCGATGTCCCGCGCAGAGCCGTGGGCGAAACGGGTCCAGCCCACCGGATTGAGACCCACGCTCCAGGAGCGGGAGGTGTGCAAGTCCAACTTGAGCGCACGGCTGGTGGGACCGTTGGCCACGAAATCGGGGCAGGCTTCCACCTTCGTTGACCCCAGCGTCACGCGGTGCGGCTCGCCATCGACCAAGAAATGCATCCCGGCCCAGTCCGGATAGTGGCAATCTCCGACGGCCACATTTTCGGGGGTTTCGACAACAAAATGGTAAAGCGCGCTGAAATAGGGCTGCAGCTTCTTCGGCAAGGCAAAGGCCTTCACCTCGACCTTGCAGTCTTGAAGAAGATACCCGGAAATGATTGCCCCCATTGTCTTGATCGGCGCGCTAATTCAACCGCGCTGGATACGAAGTTTACGCCAAGATTCGAATAAATAACAACAGGCTTCGCGATTCGATCAGGGGAGAATGATCGGTTTTGGAGGCAACAAAGACAAAGGGCGCGGATGAGATGCCCCATCCGCGCCCTTCAATCCTGAAATGCAGGCAGAAATCAGGCCGCGGGCAGCGCGTCCTTCGCCTGCTTGATGATCGCGCGGAAGGCATCCGCTTCGTTCATGGCGAGATCGGCCATCACCTTGCGGTCCAGCTCGATACCGGCGAGCTTAACGCCGTGCATGAACTGCGAGTAGGTGAGCCCTTCGGGACGCACGGCCGCGTTGATGCGCTGGATCCACAGGGCGCGGAAGTTGCGCTTCTTGATCTTGCGGTCGCGGTAGGCGTACTGGCCGGCCTTCTCGACGGCCTGGCGGGCGACGCGGATCGTGTTCTTGCGACGGCCGCGATAGCCCTTCGCCTGTTCGAGAATCCGCTTGTGCTTCTGGCGCGTGGTGACGCCGCGTTTAATGCGAGGCATATCCTATAACTCCTTGGCTGCGGCTCAATCGAGGCCGTAGGGGGCCCATTTCTTCACCGCGGCCCAGTCGGCCTTGGCAAGAACCTTGGTCCCGCGCTGCTGGCGGATATACTTCGCGTTGTGGCTGATCAGGCGGTGGCGCTTGCCGGCGACACCATGCTTGACCTTGCCGGAAGCGGTGAGCTTGAAGCGCTTCTTGACGCCGCTCTTGGTCTTCAGCTTGGGCATTTTCATCTCCTTGGTCAGAGACACGTCCGAACCAGCCCTGGCAGCCCTTTCAGCCAGACCGGCAGATAATCACGTGTCGGTGAAGGCCGCGCACATAGCGAATACATGCGAGAATGCAAGCTGGTTGATGAAGCACATGCGGCGGGTTGCCGCTGTATCTCCGCGAGGGCGCCCGCGATGGGAAAGAGCGATTCGCGGGTTTGCCGGCACCGACAGCTGTAGGAAAGTCAGCGCGCCGCGATCGGCTTGCGTCCCGTTTCCTCCAGCCAGGCCGCGAAGCTGCCGCCCTCGATCGGCACCGCCCCTTCCGGCACCTGGCGCGCGTAGCAGTAGGCCTGCGCATCCACGACGAGGCCGTTGGGCAGCATGACCGGGATCTGTTCGCGGCGATACTCGGCGTCGGGGCCGTCGTGGGCGTTCTCGAATTCGTCCATCGCCCGCCATTCGACAGCGCCCGCCTCGTGCACCACGCCAAGGACCTCGCCGCCCGCGGGATCGGGCAGCAGGATCGGATACCAGCCGCCGTCGTCGCCCTTCACGCCGTAGAGCGCGCCGCGCGTGGTGGCGGGCAGCCCGGCCTCCAGCGCCGCGACCAGTTCGGCGGCGCGGCCTTGCGCCAGTTCCTTGATAAGCACGCCGTAGACGAACAGACGCATCAGTTGCCGCCCATCGCTTCGAGCACGTCCTCCAGCCGCGCGGCGTCGCCCAGCGCCAGCACCGTGCCATTCGATTCGGCGTGCAGAGGCTCGCCCGCCCAGTCGCACATCATTCCGCCCGCGCCTTCCACCACGGGGACCAGCGCGGCGTAGTCGTGCAGCTTGAGGCCCGCCTCGCACACGATGTCGAGATGGCCGGAAGCGAGGCAGGCATAGTTGTAGCAGTCGCCGCCCATCACCATGCGCCGGTGATCGGTCTTCGCTGCCAGCGCCATGAAGGCATCGCCCTGCGCCTGGCTGAAATACTGCGGCCCGGTGGTGGCGAGGCTGGCGTGCGCAAGTTCGCGGCAATGGCGCGTTTCCACGCGCTTGCCGTTGAAGGTGGTCGCCTCGCCCGCGACGCCCAGCCAGCGCTCCGAATTGATCGGCTGGTCGATCATGCCCAGCACCGGGAAGCCTTCGACGAGGAGCGCGATGAGCGTCCCGAACACCGGTCGCCCGGCCAGGAAGGCGGTGGTGCCGTCGATTGGATCGAGCACCCACTGGCGGCCGGAGACACCGTCCTTGACGCCGAATTCCTCGCCGTGGATGCCGTCGCCGGAAAACTCCGCCTCGATCAGCTTGCGCATCGCCTCCTCGGCGTTGCGGTCGGCTATCGTTACGGGCGTCGCGTCGCCCTTGGCCTCGCTGTCGACGCCGGAGCGGAACAGGGGGATGATCTCCGCCCGCGCGGCATCGGCCAGGCGGTGCGCCAGCGCGATTTCGGCGGCAAGGTTCATTCGCCCACCTCGATCCTTTCCGGATCGCCTTCGTCGTGAACGCGCACGACGATGCCGCGAACGCCTTCTTCTCCGGCGCGCGGGGTGTGGACCTGCCTGGCGGGAATGATCACGCTCTCGCCCGCCACGAGGGTGCGGGGCTCCCGTCCCTCCATGTCGAGCACGGCGCTGCCCTCTATCACGTAGAGGTATTCCTCCCACGGGTGATAGTGCGTCGCGCCGACCGCCCCAGCGGGCAGGCGAAGGTCGTTCACGATCAGGCGCTGGCGGGGGGCCGCGCCGGGTGCGGTGTCGAAGACGGCGTTGGCGCCGAAAGGCGGCACCCAGCGGCTTTCAGGCCCCGGGGTCGAGGCGCACCCCGCCAGCAGGACAGCCAGCAAGGCAACCGCGGCGCGCATCAGTCGAACAGGCTCGACACGCTGCTCTCGTCGGCGATGCGGCGGATCGCCTCGCCCAGCAGCGGGGCGATAGGCAGGATGCGGATACGGCCCGAATCCTTGGCCGCGTCGGTCGGCTGGATCGAATCGGAGATCACCAGTTCGGTCAGCGCCGACTTGTCGATGCGCGCGACGGCACCGCCCGACAGCACGCCGTGGGTGATATAGGCGGTCACGCTTTTCGCGCCCTGGTCGATCAGTGCCTGCGCCGCGTTGCACAGCGTGCCGCCCGAATCGACGATGTCGTCGATCAGGATGCAGCAGCGATCCTTCACGTTGCCGATGATGTTCATAACCTCGCTCTCGCCAGGGCGATCGCGGCGCTTGTCGACGATAGCCAGCGGGGCGTTGTCGAGGCGCTTGGCCAGCGCGCGGGCGCGCACCACGCCGCCGACGTCGGGCGAGACGACCATCAGGTCCTTGTCGCCGTAGCGCGCCTGGATATCGGCCGCCATGGTGGGCGCGGCATAGAGGTTGTCGGTCGGGATATCGAAGAAGCCCTGGATCTGACCTGCATGCAGGTCCACCGCCAGCACGCGGTGGGCACCCGCCTCGGTAATCAGGTTGGCGACCAGCTTGGCCGAGATCGGCGTGCGCGGACCGGGCTTCCGGTCCTGCCGGGCATAGCCGAAATAGGGCACGACGGCGGTGATCCGCTTGGCAGAGGCGCGCCGCAGCGCATCGATGCCGATCAGCAGTTCCATGAGGTTATCGTTCGCCGGATAGCTGGTCGACTGGACGATGAAGACATCCTCGCCGCGCACGTTTTCGTGGATCTCGATGAACACCTCTTCGTCGGCGAAGCGGCGCACGCTGGCATCGGTGAGAGGTACTTCGAGATAACCGGCAATCGCGCGGGCGAGCGGCAGATTGGAATTGCCGGACATGATTTTCATGGATGCGAATCCCTGTGTGGCAGCTTGAGCGTCCCGCCTAGCGGAGAGTCATGGAAACGCAACAGAGGGCGGTTTCAGTTTTCCGCGCGATTGTATGTTTTTCGCTTCCGCCCCTGCCCTGGCGTCCTCGCCAGACGCGCAGCAAGCGTGAACGCGCCCTGCCGGGCGCTTGCGTGGGGCCAACAAAAAAGGGCGACCCGCAGGCCGCCCCTTTCGTTCGGTTCGAAGACTTTATCAGTAAGCCTGTTCGACATCTTCCTCGGTAACCGGGGTGATGCGGATTTCCACGCGGCGGTTCTCCGAACGGCCAGCGGCGGTGGAGTTGTCCGCGATGGGATACTGCTCGCCGTAACCGATCGTCTCGATGCGGGCGCGAGAGACGCCGCGCGAGACGAGGTAGTTGGCGACCGATTCGGCGCGGCGGCGCGACAGGTCGAGATTGTACTGCTCGCTGCCGGTCGAATCGGTGTGACCCATCACGTCGATCAGCGAGTTGGGGTAGTCGATCATCGACTGGGCAACGCCGTCGAGCGTGTCGCGCATCTGGGGCGAAATGGTGGTGGAATCGACCGCGAAGGTGACATCGGGAAAGTTCACCAGGATGCCGTCGCCCTCGGGCGTCTGGTTCACATCGACGCCCGTGCCTGCGGTCACTTCTTCCAGCTCGCGAATCTGCTCGTCCATTCGGTAGCCGACATAACCGCCGGCCGCACCGCCGATGCCCGCGCCGACAATGCGCGCGGTCTTGCCGCCGATCAGGCCGCCCAGAAGATAGCCGAGGCCGGCCCCGCCGATGCCGCCGATGGCGGTGCGCGAGACGTGGCGTTCACCGGTGTTCGGGTCGGTGACGCAGGCGCTGGTGGTGCCGATCAAGGCGACGGCGGCCGTCGTGGAGACGAGCAACTTCTTGATGTTCATTGAGATTTCCTCCAAATTTCGCACAGCGCGGCAGGCCCGAACTGCGCCACATGCCAACCTAAACGCCCCGTTTTGACGGCAGTTCCTTGAATGGCTGGAAGGGAAGGCTTTCACGTCGGCCGATAAACCTGCTAGCGCCGCAAGCCTGATGAGCCCGTTTCCCTGGCATTACCTCGCCGCGCTCGCATTTCTGATCGTGCTCAACGGCGTCTTTGCCATGTCCGAGCTGGCGATCGTCTCCGCGCGTACCGCACGCCTGCGCATGGCGGCCGAGAAGGGCAGCAAGAGCGCCACGGTGGCCATGCGACTGGCGGCCGATCCGGGCAAGTTCCTCTCCACCGTGCAGATCGGCATCACCCTTATCGGCATCATCGCCGGTGCGGTGTCGGGCGCGACCCTGGGCGAACCGGTCGGCGAGCGGCTGGCGGAACTGGGGCTGGAGGAAGAGACCGCCGTCAGCCTGGGCATCGCGCTTATGATCGGCCTCACCACCTTCTGCACGCTGGTGGTGGGCGAACTCGTGCCCAAGCAACTGGCCCTGCGCGCGGCTGAGCCGATCGCCATTTTCATGGCCCGCCCGATGGACGTGCTGGCCAGGGTCACCGCGCCTTTCGTCTGGCTGCTCGATGCCTCGTCCAGCTTCATCCTCTCCGCGCTCGGCATCCGCCACAAGGGCGATCCCAACCTGACTTCGGAAGAACTGCGGATGATCCTGGCCGATGCCACGCGCACCGGCGTGATCGAGGAGCAGGAGCATGCCATCCTGGCGGGCATCATGCGGTTGCAGGATCGCCCGGTGCGCGAACTGATGACGCCGCGCACCGAACTCGACTGGCTGGATATTTCCGCCGACGACGACGAGATCCGCGAGACCATCGCCGAATCGCCGCACTCGCTGCTGCCGGTGGCGGAAGGCTCTCCGGACAGGGTGCTGGGCGTGGTGAAGGTGCGCGAAGTGCTGACGCTGCTGATGACGGGCCGCCCCGTCGTGCTGGACGAGATGCTGCGCAAGAGCGAGGTGGTGCCAGACCAGCTGGATGCCATGGACGCGCTGCGCGTGCTGCAGCAGTCGGGCACCGGCATGGCCATGGTCCACGACGAATACGGCCACCTGGACGGGATCGTGACGACGGCCGACCTGCTGTCCGCCATCGCCGGCGACTTCGCCAGCCACCAGGACGAAGGCGACACGCCGATGTTCGTGGAGCGGGAGGACGGGAGTTTCCTCGTCTCCGGCGCGCTGGCCGCCGATGCCCTGGCGGAGCGGCTGGACATCGAGTTTCCCGAAACGAAGGAATTCGCCACGGCCGCGGGCTACGTGCTCTATGTTCTGAAGCACCTCCCGGCAGAGGGAGAACACTTCACCGAACAGGGCTGGCGCTTCGAGATCGTCGACATGGACGGGCGCAAGATCGACAAGCTGCTGGTGAGCAGGGCGAAGGGATAGTTCGTTTTTCGATTGCGCCTCCGCGCAATCGTCCTCGCTAGACGCGCAGCAAGCTGCGCCCGCTGCGGACGGGCGTTCCCCTTGCGGTCGGATAGACGCCGCCCGATCCAAGGACAGATTGATTTGGTCGGCGAAAGTCTCGGTCGCGATCAGCGACCGACAGCGCGCGAATTGCGCGCCGCCCGGTAGGGCGAAAGCCAAGCGACCGGACGCGAACGCCGGTGCCCGAGGCTGGATCAGGAAGGTATTACCGCCCGCGCGGCCTGTCCGTCACCTTCGGGTGCGGCGATGATGGCCTGCGTGGCCGTGCCCTTGTCCACCGTGAAGGTGTCCACGTCGCCGATGGACGAGCGGATGCCGGGATCGGCCTCTCCGGCCTGGTCGAGCGCCGAGGTCTCGATGCTGCTGCGCGCGGCGGGACCGCCGAAAAGCGCTTCCAGCGCCTGCTGCGAGGCGGTGCCTTCGGCGGGACGCGGGGCGCCCGGCTCGGGCGGGACGAGGTGGAAATCGGGCGGAATCACCAGCGGAGCCTGGCGCTGCACGGCGAATTCGTCCGGACGCTCGCGGTCGATGCTGATGCCGCCACAGGCGGCAAGGCCGAGCACGGCGGCGCTGGCGATGGTTGCTCGGATGATGTTACGCATAGATATCGTTTCCCTGGCTTTCGCAGCCTTCGGAGTTATTCGGTTGCAGCGTCCTGCTCATTGGCCGGTTTCTCGCGCATGAACAAGGCGCGGGCAAGGATAATCACGACGCCGATCGTGATCGCCGCATCGGCGACGTTGAAAATCAGGAAGGGGCGGAAATCCCCTATGTGGAAATCGGCATAGTCGATGACGTAGCCGTAGACATAGCGGTCGCGGATATTCCCCATCGCACCACCCAGCACCAGGCCCAGCGACAGGATGTCGCCGAGCAGCTTTTCACGCATCATCCAGACCAGCACCACCAGCGCAATGGCGGCGGTGGCGGCGACGAGGATCCAGCGCATCTCCACGCTCGTCGCCTCGAACATGCCCAGCGATACGCCGTAATTGTTGGTGCGGGTGAAATCGAAGAAGGGCAGCAGCGGATAGTGATCGCCGCGCTGGGTGAGACCCAGTTCGTCCACCACGAAATGCTTCATCCACTGGTCCGCGGCGAATATCGCCGCGGCCAGCAGCAGGCCATAAAGGCGGAACCTGGCAATCGCGCTCATCGGGCGGCATCCATTTTGGCTACGACGTCCTCGCAACGATGGCACAGATCGCCATCCTCTGAAACTTCAGGCAGCAGACGCCAGCACCGGCCGCACTTGGCATCGGTGGACTTGGTGACCTGCACCGCGTCCGTTTGCGCGGGCGTGACTGTGCCGGTGATGAACAGCGTTGCCAGATCATCCGGAGTGAAGCCTTCCGGCACGGCGCTGGCAGGCACGGTCACCTCGGCTTCCAGGCCGGAGCGGATCGTCTTCTCGCGCCGCAGCGGCTCGATGGCTTCCATCACCCGCTCGCGCAACTGGCGCAGCGCGTCCCATCGGCCCATGTCGGCATCGGCGGCGGGTATCTCCGGCCACTCGAGCAGGTGGACGCTGCCGCCTTCGGGATGACGCGTTCCCCAGACCTCTTCGGCGGTGAACACCAGCACCGGCGCGGCGTAGCGGATGAGGGCATTGAACAGCGTATCGAGCACCGTGCGATAGGCCCGGCGCTCCACGCTGCCCGGCGCATCGCAATAGAGCCTGTCCTTGCGGATATCGAAGAAGAAGGCCGACAGGTCCTCGTTCATGAAATCCACCAGCGCGCGGGTGTAGGCGTCGAAATCGTAATTGGCGACGTGAGTGCGCAGCCTGCCGTCCAGTTCGCCCAGCAGCGCCAGCACGTAGCGCTCCAGCTCGGGCATGTCGGATACGCCGACGCGCTCGTCCTCGCTGAACTCGCCCAGCGCGCCGAGCATGTAGCGGAAGGTGTTGCGCAGCTTGCGGTACTGGTCGGCCACGCCCTTCAGGATTTCCGGGCCGATCCGGTGATCCTCGGTATAGTCAACCGAAAGCGCCCACAGGCGGATGATGTCGGCGCCGTATTCCTCCATCACCTTGAGAGGATCGATGGTATTGCCGAGGCTCTTCGACATCTTGCGGCCGTCGGCGGCCATGGTGAAGCCGTGGGTCAGAACCTGCCTGTAGGGCGCGCGGCCACGGGTGGCGCAGCTTTCGAGCAGCGAGGACTGGAACCAGCCGCGGTGCTGATCACTGCCTTCAAGGTAAAGATCGGCGGGCGATTGCAGGTCGGGCCAGTTGTCGCTTTCGAGCACGAAGGCGTGGGTGGAGCCGCTGTCGAACCATACGTCGAGAATGTCGGTGACCATCTCGTAGTCCTCGACCGCGTAGTCGGGGCCGAGCATCTGGGCGGCGTTTTCCTGCGTCCACGCATCGACGCCGTCCTGCCTGATCGCCTCGACGATGCGCGCGTTCACCGCTGTGTCGACCAGGTATTCGCCGCTTTCGCGGTTCACGAACAGCGTGATCGGCACGCCCCAGGCGCGCTGGCGGGAGAGCACCCAGTCGGGGCGGCCTTCGACCATCGATCCGATGCGATTCTTGCCCTTGGCAGGCACGAAGCGCGTTTCCCCGATCGCCGCCATGGCGGTCTCGCGCAGCGTGGCGGTATTGTCCGCCTGCGTGCCGAGCGCCACGGCACCGCCGATGGCATTGGGCACGGCAACCTCGAAATCGAAGGTGCCCAGCGGCTTGTCCATCGGCACGAACCACTGCGGCGTGCAGCGGAAGATGATCTTCGCCTTGCTGCGCCAGCTGTGTGGATAGGAGTGTTGATAATCGGTGGACGCGCTGAGGAGAGCGCCCGCCTCGCGCAGGTCCGAACAGATCGGACCGTCGGGCGCGTTGAACTTCGGGTTGATGACCGAGGCATTGCGCTCGTCAGTGCGCGGCAGCCAGCCCCAGTCCTCGCGGTAACGACCATCGTCATCGACCACGAATTTCGGCGTGATGCCGTTGGCCTTGCACAGTTCGAAGTCGTCCTCGCCATGGTCGGGCGCCATGTGGACCACGCCCGTACCCGCATCGGTGGTGACGAAGTCGCCGGCCAGCATCGGGCGCGGCTCGGCGAAGAACCCGCCGAGCTTGTGCATCGGGTGAAGCACCTTGGTGCCGGCGAGGTCGGAGCCCTTGAAGTGCTTCACCACGTGCGGAACAAGAAGGTTTTCGTCCCCGCTTTCCGAAGCCTCGACCTTGTCATGGACAAGCGTGCGCATCCGGCCGAGCAGGCTGTCGAGCAGCGATTCCGCGACCACGACCATGCGCCCAACCTGCGAACGCGTGCCGGGCTCGTCTGTGGGATGCGAACTGGCGCCATATCCTTCCGGTTCGGCATCGAAGCCGACCAGCACGTAGTCGATATCCGGCCCGTAGGAGAGCGCCTGGTTCACAGGGATCGTCCACGGCGTGGTCGTCCAGATCACCGCGTGCGCGCCGACCAGCTCCTCGATGGGGGATTCGACGATCTCGAACGCCACGTCGATCTGCGTCGAGACGATGTCTTCGTACTCGACCTCGGCTTCGGCCAGTGCGGTCTTTTCGACCGGGCTCCACATCACTGGCTTCGCGCCGCGGTAGAGCATGTCGCTTTCGGCAAACTTCAGCAGTTCGGCGACGATGCCCGCCTCGGCCTCGGGGGCCATGGTGAGGTAGGGCTTTTCCCACTCGCCCAGCACGCCCAGCCGCTTGAACTGCTCGCTCTGCACGGCCACCCATTCGGCGGCATAGTCACGACATTCCTGGCGGAATTCGGCGGGTGGAACCTCGTCCTTGTTCTTCTTCTTCTTGCGGTAGGCTTCCTCGATCTTCCACTCGATCGGCAGGCCGTGGCAGTCCCAGCCCGGAACGTAGGGCACATCCTTGCCCAGCAGCGTCTGCGTGCGGACGACGGCGTCCTTCAGCACCTTGTTGAGCGCGTGGCCGATGTGGATGTTGCCGTTGGCGTAGGGCGGGCCATCGTGCAGGATGAATTTCTCGCGACCCTTCCGCGCCTCGCGCAGCTGCTGGTAGAGTCCATCCTCTTCCCAGCGCGCAAGGATGCCCGGCTCCTTTTGCGGGAGCCCGGCCTTCATCGGAAAATCGGTCTTGGGCAGGAATACCGTGTCCCGGTAGTCCCGCTTGCCTGTATCGTCTGCCATCAGGTGCGCGCACCTAGTAGGTCGCGCGCCTGCGCACAATCCTCTTCCATCTGGCGTTTCAGCGCTTCGAGGTCGTCGAACTTCGCCTCGGGCCGCAGGAAATGGTGGAAGGCGACGTCCAGCTCCTGACCGTAAAGGTCGCCGTCGAAATCGAAGAAATAGGGCTCGAGCAGTTCCTTGGGCGGATCAAAGCTGGGCCGCACGCCGAGATTGGCAGCGCCCTGCAACTGCTGCCCGGTGGCAAGCACGCGGCCCGTCACCGCGTAGATGCCGAAGCGCGGACGGATATAGCTGCCCATGTCGATGTTGGCGGTAGGATAGCCGAGGTCGCGCCCGCGCTTGTCGCCGTGGATCACGGTTCCACGCACGGTGAAGGGGCGGGTTAGCAGGCGCGCGGCGACGTCGCATTCGCCCGCCTTCAACGCGTCGCGGATGCGGCTGGAGGAGACGACCTGCCCGGCATCCCCCACCGGCGAGATGGCGCGCGCGGCGATGCCGCATCCCTCGCCCACTTCGCGCAGCACCTGCACGTTGCCCCCTCGCCCCTTGCCGAAGGTGAAGTCCTCCCCCGTCACCACGCCGGACGCGCCGATGTGCCCGGCCAGCAGGTCTTCCACGAACGCTTGCGCGGACATGGCGGCCAGCGCGTCGTCGAATTCGAACACCAGCATGGCCGCCGCGCCTGCCGCTTCGAACAGTTCCTCGCGCTGGGCGAGGGTGGTGAGGCGGAAGGGCGGCACGTGCGGGGCGAAATGACGCACCGGGTGCGGATCGAACGTGGCGACGATGGCGGGGCGGCCTTCCTCGCGCGCCCATTCGACGGCGGCGCGCACAACGTGCTGGTGGCCGAGGTGGAAGCCGTCGAAATTGCCCAGCGCAACGATGGCACCCAGCAAGGTGTCCGGCACGGGATCGCGGTGGGAAAGGCGCGTCATGCGAGCGGCTCCAGCCCGTTCTCCAGCACGCGCAGGGCATTGCCGCCCATTGCCGCGCGGATTTCCTCTTCGCTCCAGCCGTCGTCCAGCAGCGCCTGCGTCACCTGAGCGAGCTGTGCGGTATCGAACCGCGTGGTGACGCTGCCGTCGAAATCGCTGCCCAGCGCCACGTGCTCAACGCCGACAAGATCGCGCACATGGCGCATCGCCGCGACGATGGCGGCGGGCGAAGTATCGCATACCGCGCCCTCCCAGTAGCCCACGCCGATGACGCCGCCGGTCGCCGCAAGGCCGCGAATCTCCGCGTCGGTCAGGTTGCGGTTGACCGGGCAGGTCGCCTGCACGCCGCCGTGGCTGGAAACGACCGGACGGCGCGCCATGGCGAGCACGTCGGCCACGCAGGCATGGCTGCAATGGGCGATGTCGACCACCATGCCCATGGCTTCCATGCGCTCCACCGCCTCGCGTCCCATCGCGGTAAGGCCGCCCTTCTCCACCCCGTGCATCGACCCGGCCACTTCGTTGTCGAAGAAGTGCGCCAGCCCCGCCATGCGCACGCCTGCATCGTAGAGCACGTCGAGGTTGGCGAGGTCGCCCTCCAGATTGTGCAGGCCTTCCACCGAAAGCAGGGCGGCGACAGGCGGATCGGCCGCGTCCGGCGCGCGCACGGGCACCACGTCGCCGGCATCGCGCACCAGCACCAGCTGGCCTCCCGAGCCCTGCGCCGCGCGCGACAGCTTTTCGGAATGCCACAGAGTCCGCTCCAGCAGCGAGGTCCAGGTGCGCAATGGCTGCAACTGGCCGATGGCGAGCAGGGTGATGTTGTCCGTCTCGTCGGTATTGGCGTCGTAGTTCTGACCGCGCGGCGTCTTGGTGACGCTGGAGAACACCTGCAGCGCAACGTTGCCTTGCTGCAGGCGGGGCAGGTCGATATGGCCGCGGTCGGCGGGGTCGAGCATGTCGCGCTTCCACAGCAGGGTATCGCCGTGCAGGTCGACGATGGTGAGCGTGTCGTGAAGCGCCTGCGCCTCTTCGCTCACAGTCGGCAGCGGCTGGCCGTCGATCCGGTTGTGGTCGCGCTCCGCCACGGCGGGGGCGAACACGAAGAAGACGATGAGCGCCACCAGCAGCACACCGCCGAACCCGATCAGGAACCGCTTCATCCGGCGGCTATCCGCTCGAAAGTGACGAAATCGTAGGGCGGGAAACCATCCCTGGCGGGGCGGCTTTCGCGCGCCACCTCTCGCCAGGAGGGATCATCCGCGGGCGAGCGCATGGATACCTCGCCCTCGGTATCCTCGAAAACCTCGGTCAGCTCGAAAAGGGTGGCTTCGTCCCACAGCAGTTCGAACACTTCCGCGCCGCCGATCACGGCCAGGTCGCCCTCGCCCGCCATGTCCAGAGCAGCCTGCGGCGAATGCGCCACTTCCGCACCGTCGGCCTGCCAGTCTTCCTGACGGGTGAGCACGATGTGACGGCGGCCAGGCAGCAGGCCGGGCAGGCTTTCGAAGGTCTTGCGGCCCATGATCATCGGCTTGCCCATAGTCAGGCGCTTGAACCGCTTCAGGTCTTCCGAGATCGCCCACGGCACGTCGCCGTCCTTCGCGATGACGCCGTTGGTCGCCCGGGCGACGATGAACAGGATGTCGCGCTGCTGTTTTCCGGCCATCACCCCACCCGCGTGATGTGGCCCATCTTGCGCCCTGCCCTCGCTTCGGCCTTGCCGTAGAGATGCACGTGCGCGCGGCCGTCGGCGAGGTGGGCGGCGAGATCCAGCGCGGTCTCGCCGATCAGGTTGTCCATCACGATTCGCTCGGAAACGCTGTCGGTCGCGCCCAGCGGGGCGCCGACGATGGCGCGGATGTGGTTCTCGAACTGGCTGGTGTTCGCGCCCTCGATCGTCCAGTGCCCCGAATTGTGCACGCGCGGCGCCATCTCGTTGAACACCGGGCCATTGGCCGTGGCGAAGAACTCCAGCGTCAGCACGCCGACATAGCCCAGCGCGTCGGCAACCTTCCTCGCCAGATCGCGCGCCTCTTCCACCTGCTGGCCCACGATGGCCGGCGCGGGCAGCTCGCTGTGGGCAAGGATACCGCTGTCGTGACGGTTGCGCGTCGAATCCCAGAAGCGCACCTCGCCATCGCGGCCCCGGACCAGGATGACCGAGAACTCGCACTCGAATTGCAGTCGCGTTTCGTAGACGCAGCCGCTTTCGGGAATGCGCACGCCCTGGGCATCCGCCTGGCTTGAAATCGCCCACTGGCCCTTGCCGTCGTATCCGTCGCGGCGGGTCTTGAGGATGCCGGGCGTGCCTACGCGCTCCACCGCGGCGGCCAGTTCGCTGTCGTGATCGATGACGGCGTAGTCGGCGGGATGGCCACCCAGGTCCTGCACGAAGCGCTTCTCGCGGACACGATCCTGCGCCACTTCCAGCGCACGCGGACCGGGGGCGAGCAGATCCTGCGGCAGGTTCGCCAGCGGACCGACGGGCACGTTCTCGAACTCGTAGGTGATCACGTCGCAATCGTGCGCGAAGGTGATCAGTGCCTCGCTATCGTGCCACGGGGCGCAGGTATACGACGCGCAGACTTCCGCCGCCACGTTGTCCCCCTCGGGCGCGTAGACATGGCAGCGATAGCCCAGCTGCGCGGCGGAGACCGCCAGCATCCGGCCAAGCTGCCCGCCGCCGAGAATGCCGATGGTGGAACCTGGTGCCAGCAAACAAACCTCCGTACGCCCCGGGCTCGTCCGGGGACTGCTTTCATCGTGGAACGCGGGATTAGAAGAAACGGCGGCCCTTCGACAAGTTCAGGGCTGACGGAAACTGGGAATCAATCCTGCGGCTTTTCCGCGACCTTGTCGCTCTGCGCCGCGCGGTAGTCCTTCAGTCGCTGCACCAGAGCATCGTCGCCCAGCGCCAGGATGGACGCGGCGAGGATGCCGGCATTGGTCGCGCCCGCTTCCCCGATGGCGAGAGTGCCGGTGGGCACGCCGGCGGGCATCTGGACAATCGACAGCAGGCTGTCGAGACCGGAGAGCGCGCGGCTCTGCACCGGGACGCCCAGCACGGGCAAATGAGTCAGTGCGGCCAGCATGCCGGGCAGGTGCGCCGCGCCCCCCGCGCCCGCGATGATGACCTTGAAGCCCTCGTCCGCAGCGCCCTTGCCGAAGGCGTGCAGGCGATCGGGCGTTCGGTGCGCCGATACGATTCGGGCCTCGTGACCCACGCCAAGCGCGTCCAGCACTTCGGCGGCCTTTTTCATGGTGGGCCAGTCGGACTGGCTGCCCATCACGATGGCGACAGGTGCGCTCATGGTGTCAGGAATCCTTCAGGTAATAGCGTTCGCCGACGGGAGAGCTTCCCTCGAACTCGTAGATGATCGGCTGGCCGGTGGGAATCTCCAGCCCGGTGATATCGTCGTCGGAAATGCCGGAAAGGTGCTTCACCAGCGCGCGCAGGCTGTTGCCGTGGGCGGAAATGATCACCGTCTCGCCCGCTTCCAGCTGCGGCAGGATGTCGCTTTCCCAATAGGGCAAAACGCGCTCGATCGTCAGCTTCAGGCTTTCCGTCTGCGGCACCTCGATGCCTTCATAGCGCGGATCGGCGCCGGGATCGTACTTGTCGCCCTTTTCCATCGGCGGAGGCGGCACGTCGAAGCTGCGGCGCCAGATATGCACCTGCTCGTCGCCGTGCTTCTCGCGGGTTTCCTGCTTGTTGAGTCCCGTCAGCCCGCCATAGTGGCGCTCGTTCAGGCGCCAGTCCTTGGTTTCCGGGATCCACAGGCGGTCGCATTCCTCCAGCGCCAGGTGCAGCGTCTTGATCGCGCGTTTCTGCAGGCTGGTGAAGGCGACGGTGGGCAGCACGCCCTTTTCCTTCAGCAGGCGGCCCGCCTCCTTCGCTTCGGCAACGCCCTTTTCGGTGACATCGACATCCCACCAGCCGGTGAATCGGTTGGCGAGGTTCCATTCGCTCTGGCCATGGCGCACGAGGATCAGCTTGGGCACGGGTCGTCTCTTTCCTGTTGAGGGATGGCGGGCACTAGCCCTCGTCGGCCTTATTGGAAAGGTCCGGTTTCGCCTCTTCCCCGCGCGCGCTCAGACCGCGCTGCTGGGCCTTGCGCCGCCTGAGATTCGCGCGAAGCTGCGCGGCGAGGCGTTCCTCGCGGGTCAAATCCTTGCTCATGCGCCACATTATTGGCCCAAGGCGCGCCGCGGCTCAAGCTTGGCTTGACTTTCCCTCCCTTCGCGACAATAGCGCCCGCCTGCCTATCGACAGTCGATTTACGGTCTAGGCCCGGATGCTGCTGTAGCTCAGTGGTAGAGCGCACCCTTGGTAAGGGTGAGGCCGGGAGTTCAATCCTCCCCAGCAGCACCACTCTCCCCCTTGGGGGACCGGCAAACCCCCGGAAAACAACGGTTTTTGACAGCTGGCTGTTACATTTGTAACGGAGGCTTACCCATGTGCTCATACCTCGATCAGGTCGGTGCGACCTATTATTTCCGCCGCGCCGTCCCCAAGGACCTTGTCGGGCATTTCTTCACGAACAGTGGAAAACCGAGGACCGAATGGAAGTTCAGCCTCAGGACAAAGGATCGCGAGACGGCCAAGCGATGCTTGCGCCCCCATGAAATCGAGACCGACACCCTCATTGACGAGGCGCGGGCCGCCTTGGGATCGTCAGGTCTGACAGCACCCGAGGTCGATGCCACTTCTCGCCGAGAGCGCGAGGAGGCAGCGGCGGTCCACGCATTGGCCGAGGAAAGGCGACTACGCCATGAGGCCCGGAGTGACCTCCGGACGCTGTGGCACAAGCGGCGGCGCACGAGCACAGCGGAACTGGAACCGGAGCAGGCAGCCGCCATCGACCTGCTGAAAGAGAAGGACGCCGAGCTGGAGCAGCTCAGGCGCGCTGTGACGGTAATGGAGGCCGGAAATCAAGCGCTGAGCATCCCGACCCAGCGGGCACCTCGAACGAAGCCTCCTGTGGCTCTCGGCGCGCTGTTCGAGCGATACGCCGCAAGCGGGACCGCTAACCCCAAGACTGTCAGCAAATGGCGGAGCGTAGTGCAGAAGCTCATCCAGCACCTAGACCATGAAGATGCTGGCCGGGTGACGAGAGCTGACCTTAACGGGTGGACCGCCTCGCTCGTGGCACAGGGGTTGAGCAAGAAGACAATCGTGGACGGTTACCTGCCAGCGGCCCGGGCGGCCTTCTCGATTGCGTACGAGGACGGAACTATTCCTGCCAATCCGGTCACCGGCCTGAAGGTACGAGCACCAAAGGCGATAAAGCTACGGGACCCCGACCTCACCGACCGCGAAGCAAACACTATCTTGGCCGCGACGCTTAAGCCTCATCCCCCTCGACTGGCGAGCGAACATGCTCTTGCCCGACGCTGGGTGCCTTGGTTGTGTGCATACACGGGTGCAAGGGTGGGGGAGATTACCCAGCTCCGTGCGATGGACATCATGCAGGATCAAGGCATCTGGTGCATCCACATCACGCCGGAGGCAGAAGGCGGGGTCAAGACCAGTGAAGCCCGTACAGTGCCCTTGCACTCGCATCTGATTGAGCAGGGTTTCCATAGGTTGGCGAAAGCGGGTGACACCACGCCGCTGTTTTTCCGCGAGGGTGCAGGCAACGCGGTGAACCCCGGGTCAAAAATCAGGGCGGCAGACCTTGCCAAGTGGGTGCGTACCCTAGGCGTGACCGAGGTATATTCTCCCAACCACGGCTGGCGGCACCGCTTCAAAACTTTAGCCCGACTGTTGGAGATACCCGAGTACCTTGCGGACAAGATACAGGGACATGCACCACCGAATCAGGGGAGAAAGTACGGTAGCGTTCCTTTGGTTACCATGAGGAACGCCATTGAGAAGCTACCCGCTTACCGACTTGATGGTGCCGCGGGGGCATCCAGCATGGAACCACTAGAGGATACCCTCGGGATAAATCTCCTCAGGGAAGGGGCATAAGCCCTATATCACCTTAGGATACTCGGAGTGAGCTTTGGATCACCCCGGCCCATCCCCCCTACCCCCCTTCCCGCTCCCAAAAACGGCAGTTTTCTGCGGTTCTTGGGATCGCCACGGTCGTGCCGTTTGAGGCAGAGCATGGAGAGGAGCGTCTATCGTGGCATCCGGGTGATGCAGCGACCGCTGGGTTTCATGGCTAGGTTTACCGTCCTCACCTGATAGACGTTCCATCGACACCCATGAGGGTATCGGCGATGACATCACCTTGAGGCTCGTCGGTCGCTTTTGGAGTGCACCCCGGTGCGCCCAACCATGCGGCAGGCCAAAGGCCGGTGCAGCTCGCATGATCCATCCCGCTATAAACTTCCACCTTTCGGCAGCGCGGGCGCAATCGTGTTTATGGTCCCGCCGGACCGAGTGCCGAAGCACATCTGTGTTAAGACGGTATCGAAATGGAGAGGGGGAACGGTCGACCGGAAAATGAGACAGATGGCTCGCGCGGATGGCTGCGGACCCTCTCACGGCAGGTGCCGGATTTTTGGCCGTGGAGTGCACAGGACATGCCTTGGCTGGGGCAGTAGCGGGGCGTTCTCGTATTGCGTTCCTGGGGCTTCCCAGCCGGGCTGAGCGGGGTGTTTAAAGCGGGGCTAGTCCCGAGGCGTGAAAAGCTCACCCAGCCTGCCTCACCGTCCGCTCTGGCGAACCAGTGGGCAGGGCGCGAATGTCCACTGTTGGGTGGAAAGCGGACATTGCTCGGCCCTTCGATATCGTGAGGCTGGGCTCAGAATTTCGGGCTGAGCCTTAGTTCGAAGCCTGCATTAGAGGTTGAGTTAGGGGGTAGAACAACGCAATCTTGCCGTCGCGGAACACAAAGTAAGACGCGCTTGATTTGGCAGGAGAACGACACTCGGTATCAAACTCGACGCTACCCGCCCACTCACGCAAATTTGTAACATCACAGTGAGCAAGAAATTGGGCCATGCGTTCAAGCGTGAGCTCTTCGAATCGATGCGTGCCGGGGGTGTCCCCTGGCACGAACTCCCGAATGTCAGGTTGAGCTAGCCGAGCGAAGGTCGCCTGATCTCTATTTTCCACCGCTGCCAAAAACGAGGCTGCATGATCGACGGGTTGATCGGTCGACGGCGACGTGGATGCACAACCGGCGGCCAGCAGTGTAATGCAAATTGCAGGTATTGGCTTCAAGTTGTGGAATCTCACGGAAGTTGCTCTCAGAAGCTAGAGGCGATCACGTTCGTATGGCAACCCATTCAATCGTCTGCAATCGGGTCGTTACCGGCTGGTCCGGTTCTGGACCAGGCTGATGCATAGTTGCCAGTCCGTTATCAGGAACGGCGAAGCGCAACGGCCATGCCCGCTTATGGGTGGAAAGCGGACTTTAGAAGTCGAAGATTAGCGACAGTCCTAACAACAGAAAAATGAGAGCAAAGATCGGCGCGATGACGACCACCCACGCGGCAACCGCTCTGCGTAGGGTCTGCTCTTCAGCCCTCTTCCGGTAGAGGTTTGCAGCGACGGCGAAGGCAATGCTGAAGATCGAAGAGGTCAGGTGAAAAATAGGCATGCTCTCGGAAAAAAGAGACAGCAGCCCGAGCGGCAAGAACAACGCCAAAGCATAGATCGCAAACCCTAGCTGGCACCCCCAACTGAAGCGAAGGTCCGACTGAAGGTTACGCCGAGTTTGAGCATCTGGTGAACTATCTTGGGCTTCGGGCATGCCGCTAGCATACCGAGAACGCTAATGTCTGCTAGCGGGTCGTTAGCGGCTGGTCAGCTTCTCGGTGGAAAGCCGACATTTAGCTACCGGGAGCGTCGAACAGTTTCAGCTCCGAGCAGTTCTCGCCGAAAGAAAATGAAGAACACACAGGCCAGGCCCATAATTTGAGCGAGCATAATCCAGGCGGTCAGACCGAGCGATAAGTCAGCGAAACGCTGTGCCCCGGTTATGTTGACACCTAGGACGAAGGAAAAGCCCGCGATCGAAGCTGAGTAATCAGTAACGAAGAGTGACGCCACCCAACGAGCAAGATACGCACCTATCAAGATACTTAAGGGCACCGTGACGGTGATGATCGCGAACTGCCACATCTCTTTCGGCCCTCGAAAACGCACTGTCTTACCAATGGATAGCTCTGGGATGCGGCGTCCGCAATCGGGTCGTTAGCGGCTGGTCGGGTTTCAGGCACGCAGCCAGGCTGAGCAAGTCAGCCGCGATGGGGTGGGAAGCAGTCACTCGACTTCCGGCTTCGAAAGGCCTTGGATTAGCTCGCCAGTGCGGGTGTCGAAGACGAAATATCCAAGACCTTCTGTGAAGGGGTGCGAATAATCGGTGTTGTCTGTTGCCAATACGCGCTTTCCTACGACCCGTTCATTTTCCAATCGATATTCCAAGACGTTTGGATAGACCGCGAAGTCACCTTCGTCGGACACAATAGCGCCGTTTCCGTCGGACAACTCGACGAAACGATAGCCATTAGGCAGGGTATCGTTCGCTTCGCCGCTTACGCATCCCGTTAAGAACAACAGGGTGGCTGGGATTATGCGAACCATTCCGCAAGTCTGCCATCTAGGGTCAACGTTCGCAATCAGGTCGTTAGCGGCTGGTCAGCTTCTGGGTGGCAAGCGGACGAGGCTGCCTCTAGGCAGTAGGTGGAGGAGAGTAAGGCAGTGAAAGACCGGTGATCCGCTTCGACAAGATGTTTGATCTCACGTTGGGAAGGCTTTTTGCGAAGCTCGCGACTAATGGGCGCAACCCAATTCATGAGAACTGGAAGAGAACCCATCAATGGGATGCTGATCACTCGAACACAGCGGGAATAATCGAAAGCGACCCCAACCGCCCAGCACTGGAGCGTGCAATTGAGCTAAAATCCGAGGCGACGGAGGCGATGTTCCCGATTTGGAAGGAACTTGCCGAGAATGGGTCGGCTTTCGCGATGAACGAAGTTGCATGGCACTACTTGGCTGGAAAGGATGTCGAACAAAATCGCGCAATGGCGATCCATTGGCATAGATCAGCGGAAAGATCAGGATCGCAATGGGCGGCCCTTAGGCTTGCTAAACTTCTCGCAGAGCAGGACGATCACACTGGTGTTGAGGAGGCTCTAACACCTCAAGTAGCGAGTGGCTGGGCGCCCGCAAAGTTCTGGTTGGCCTGGTATCGATTACAATCGTCCCAAGCGCGCGCACAACTTGATAGTGCGCGCGAACTGCTTGAGGAAGCAATGGACGCAGGCCACCCAGGTGCAAAGTGGTATCTTGGCAGACTTATGGCCCAAGGGAGATTTGGCTGGAAGAATAGGAGCCATGGGCGGAAAATCCTGATGGACCTTTCCCCAGAGATTATTGGCGAGATCGAAGCGCCGCCTAAGCCCGACTGAATACTTGATTGCAATGTCCGGAATCGGGTCGTTAGCTGACCAGCTGCTCTCGGCTGGTTACGCAGCAAAGCAGACCGTCAGCTTTCAGGATACCGATTGGGCGCGATTTGGGGCCGGTTCTGGGTGGAAAGCGGACGTTGAACCTTGCAGCATCGCGTTACTTGCCGAAACTTGCCGCGCCGCATTTAGGACAAGGATCGATGATCCATGGATACCAGACTGGTCCAGACTGCGAGACCATACCGTGTCCGCATTTCCGGCGTTTCCCAGCGATCATAATGTATCGCAACCCGCAGTAACCGGCAATGGCCCACCAGAGAAGTCGAAAGGGCAATGAGGCGTCGCCGGAAAACACTGCTGAGATGGCAATGATCGCGAAGGCTAGCATTTTCAGTGAAGCGGTCGATTGCGACATGGGTTTCAAGCTAGGTGGAAAACTGTCGTCGAACAATGTCCGCAATCGGGTCGTTAGCGGCTGGTCCGCTTTTGGGGCAAGGCGGTCGAGCGTCGCCAACCCCGCACGAGCACGAGACCAGCGTCAGGTGGCGGCGCAATACCGTTTTACGGTGGCGGGCGAGATGCTGAAGTGCCGTGCGGTCTCGCTGATGCTGGCCTCGTTGGACTTGCGCCATGCGGCCACGTCGCGGGCATTGGCGGCAAATGGGCGGCCAAGGCTGTCCTTGCCCCGGTGGGTCTTGCCAGTGGCCTTCAGGGCGTCCTTAGCGGCCTTGCGTCCATCTGCTGTGCGCTCGGCGATCCCGCGGCGCTCCATCTGTGCCACCTGTGCCAGGACGGCCAAGATAATCTCACCAACTCCTTGGGCAATCGGCCCGAGGCCATGAACGTACAAAGTAACACCGTTCTCGATAAAGTTCCGCACGGTGGTCTGTATATCGATAGCATCGCGGCCGAGACGGTCCACGGCATAGACATGGACGGTGTCACCCTTGCGAACCTTGTCCAGCATGGCGGCGAACCCCGGACGGTTGGCGGCCATCACCCCGCCGCTCACGCCCTCGTCGGAAAACTCCTGATCGAAGGGGCCGCCCATTACCTTGCGCTGGGCCTCGATGGATTGGTCATTGGTGGAGACACGGTAGTATGCGATGCGGTGGGACATAGGGCTAGGCTCACAAGTTAGGGTTGCATGTGAGGTGGCTCATATGCCTAGCTCATTATTCCTGTCAAGCTATGTTGTGAGCCTAGCTACCTAGGTACGCCTTGTGAGCCGGTCCAGCACGCCGACCCAGAGATGCCAAGGCTCAGCGCCCTTGGAGCTGAGGTGCACCCCTACGGGGGTAGATTGCATGAATACGTTGGGATGGCCCCCTTCATGTGAGAACCCCATTTCTAGGCCGTCAAGTACCTAACGCACATCATGCGTTTACATACGCACATCATGCGTGTAAGAAGAAGGCATGGACCCAACTAGCTCCTTGTATTCCCGCCAGCAGATTGGTCAGCTTGTCGGGTTGGATGACACGACGCTCAACTATTGGAGCCGTGAACGCTTACTCATCCCCACCGAGGGGGGCGAGGGCCGCGGAAGCCATCGAAGGTTTGATTTCATCCAAGTAAACATAGCTGCGATCTTGGCCCAGCTACGCCCCTTCGGACTAAACATCGCGGTCTTGCGCCCGCTGGCCGACCTACTCCAACGTGCGGCTGACCTTGGGAAGGGAGGGGAGTTGCACCCCGGCGACTATTTTCTAGCGGCAAGGCTCGCGACCAAACTTCACCAGTTTCGGAGCGGTTCGACCGTTATGGTTCGCCAGCGCAAGCATGCCGAGGAACGACCGTCGGGCCTTTCGAGACAAGCCTACATCGACTGGCTAATGGCTGAAAGGCCCGCCACCACGGAAGCCGAGATTACAGACGAACTCCTGCAGAACAACACCGACTACTCCACCGCGGAAGCCATCATAGCGGTCGCCGATGCAATGGGGCCGAACCGAGAAACGGAGGCTAGGCTTTACGGCGACCTAGTGTTCGGCGTCCTCGCGCCCGGCTACTCTGACGAATACAGCTGGCTCCTCGGATTTCGTTCCGATCAGAGTTGGCGCATAGAGTTTGGCCACCAGGGTGGTAAGTTTTTTGATGGGCTGGGCAGCACCTCGCCCGAGGAGTTCGGCGCGGGCATCTTTCTACCGGTCTCGGCGATTATCCGACAAGTCTGGGACCTGAAAACGTGGGCTGAAATCCACCGAGACCGCGAGGCAGAGCGCCGCACTGCGTCACGCGACCGTGACACCCAATCGCAGGAGCCGAAGGGATGATAGAGGTTGCTTTCATGGTGGCTGCGGTAACAACCGGGGTCGGAGCACTCTGCGCCGGGATCGCGGCGATGCGGATTGCAGACGCTTGGAAAATCTGGGCCGGTCGGTGCGATCCGATGAACCCCAACTTTAGACCGCCGCCTCCCCGCCGAGAACGCTAGCAGGGGACTTCCTGTAACCAGAGCCAACACGCTTGACCGGGGTTTTACAGTTTGCCATTACAGCGATGACAGCCGCGAAAAATAAATCACTGTTTTCGAAGGGTTAGCTCGAGGCGTCCGGGAGTTCAATCCTCCCCAGCAGCACCATCTCTTTTCCCGATCCCGCCTCCCGACGCTGATCGCGACCGAAACCTTCGCACCCCATCGCAGAATTGAACTCCGGCCGCCCGCAGCCTGCGCGGATTGCTGCGCGTCCGGCGAGGCTGCGGGCACGAAGGCGCCTGTCCGGGACAAACACCCCAAACCTATTCCCAAACAGGTGTATCGCTCATATAAACCACCCAATGGACACCGAACAGCTCACCAGGCTCGATCCCGCCTACACCACGGTCATGCGAATCGAGGGGGCACTGACGGTGCTGCCATTCCTTATCGTCGCCATCGTGCTGGGCGTGGCCGGCGTATTGCCCACGCCGTGGACGTGGGCGCCGATGATCGTGCCCGTGCTGATCGCGCTGGTGTTCATCATCCTGGTGCCGGTGAAGCGTTTCATGGCGCGCGGCTACCAGATGTCGAGCGACCGCCTGCGGGTGGTGAAAGGCGTGCTGTTCCATGCCGATACCGTGGTGCCGTTGAGCCGCGTGCAGCACCTCGACGTGGAGCAGGGCCCGCTGGAGCGCGCTTTCGGAATCGCCCGGCTGATCCTACACACGGCGGGAACGCACAATTCCTCGGTCACGCTGCCGGGTCTGGCGCATGGCGATGCCGTGGCCATGCGTGAGGAGATTCGCAGCCACGTGAAGCGCGAATCGCTGTGAGCGAAGTCCCCACGACCTCCCATCCTGCCTCCGCGAGCGATGCCTCGCTCCCGGCGCCGACAGGGGAGGTGGAGATCGACGAATGGCGGCGGGTCAACAAGCTTACGATGGCGGCACAGATGCTGCGCACGCTCGTCAGCGCCATCGTGCCCGCCGTGCTGGTGCTGTCCGGCGCGGCCTACAGCGAAATGCAGGCCAACGGCATATCCTTCATCACGCCATGGCTGGGTTTGCTGCTTGTCGCCTTCATCGCCGTGAACCTGGCGGGGGCCTGGCTGAACTGGGTGCGCGTGCGCTACCGCATCGGCGCCAACGACGTTCGGGTGGAGCAGGGCATCATCAGCCGCCAGGCACGCTCCGTGCCCTACGATCGCATCCAGGACGTCAGCCTGGAGCAGAAGCTGCTGCCGCGCCTGCTCGGTCTCGTCGAAGTGAAGTTCGAGACCGGCGCGGGCGGCAAGGACGAACTGAAGCTTTCCTACGTTTCCGAGGCGGAGGGCGAGAGGCTTCGCGAAACCGTGCGCGCGCTGGTGGAAGGCGAGGACACGGCGCCTGTTTCCGCCTCCACCCTCGATACGCCGGAGCGGGAGATCGCCGCCGAGCAGCACGGGCGCACACTGTTCGCCATGGACGTGCGGCGCCTCTTCACGTTCGGGCTGTTCAATTTCTCGCTGGTGATCTTCGCCGTCCTGCTGGGCGCGCTACAGCAGCTTGAATTCCTGCTGCCGTTCGACGTCTGGGAATATGTCGGAGACTGGTTCAACGAAGACCGGATCGCCGAGGCCGGCGAGTACCTTTCCGGCTACACCACCCTCGCCCAGGTGCTGGCGATCATCTACGCGGTCGTGGCCGTTGTGGTGGTGGGCATGGCCAGCGGCGTGGTGCGCACGTTCATCCGGGACTGGGAGTTCCGGCTGGACCGGACCGCCAAGGGGTTTCGCCGCCGCCGCGGCCTGCTGACGAAAACCGACGTCGTGATGCCCGTCCACCGGGTGCAGGCGCTGGTCGTTTCGACAGGCGTTCTGCGCCGCCGCTTTGGCTGGCACGGTCTCTGTTTCATCAGCCTGGCGCAGGATGCCGGGTCCGCCAACCACGACGTCGCGCCATTCGCGAAGATGGAAGAGATCGCGCCCATCGCGCGGGAAGCCGGCTTCACCCTTCCCGATGAAAGCGAGGACTGGCGGCGGGCCAGCGCGGATTATTATTTCGATCGCGCCGTGGTGCAGGCGTTCGTCCCGGTGGTGATCGCCGTCGTCGCTTTCCTGCAGGGCTATGTCGTTCCGGGAACGCTGGTCGCTCTGGCGGCTGCCTTCATCGCGGTCGGAGAGCATTACCGCTGGCGTTTCGTGCGCCATGCGCTCGGCCCCGAACAGGTGATGTCGCGGCGGGGGTGGCTGGCGCCCGGTTACACGATTGCCAGCCGCGTGAAGCTGCATTCGGTGGAAATCAGTCAGCACCCGCTGGCGCGCTGGCGGGGCTACTGCACCTTGCGCTTCGGGCTTGCCGGGGGACGGCTGGCGTTCGAGGGGCTGCGCCTCGACGACGCCTACGAACTGCGTGCCGCTGCGCTCGATCCCATAGCCGCGGTGGATTTCGCCAAGCTGCCGCGCTGACATGCAAGAAGGCCACGGCGAATGGCGCGGCCTCTCGCTTCGTCTCGGGTCTGCAGCGCCGTCAGTACATCACACCGTAATAGGCGTAGACGGTCTCGCCGTAGTCCTTGTTGAATTCGGGTCGCTCGTTGCGCGCGTATGACGGCGCATCCTTCAGGCGCGACTTGTCGATGTTCACGACGTAACCGCCGCGCTCGACATCGTAGTCCAGCGCGTCCCACGGCACGGGGTGATATTGTTCACCGAGGCCCAGGAAACCGCCGAAGCTCATCACCGAATATTCGACGCGGCCGGAGCGCTTGCCGATCATCAAGTGATCGATCGAGCCGAGCTTCTCCCCGTCGGCCGAGTAGACGGCCGTGCCTTCCACCTTGTCCGATGAAATCAGGTTGCCGGTTTCGTCGCGTTCGAGCGGGCGGGACCGATCGAACTGGGTACGGCGATCGAGTTCGCTCTCGGAAAAGTCGTTGCGGCTTCGCAGGTTTTGCGTCTGTGTCATGGTTCTCTCCTTATGCTGGAGCCGATGACGCTAGCTGTCCGGGGCGCGCTGCAACTCGCGGGAAGCGAGGCGCGCGGCTGGCCAGATGTCACCGGCCTTATTACCTTGAACAACGCGATGAAAACGGGTGATGTTCCGAAAAAGAGACGTAATTTCCGCTATTTGAATACTAGCTGGCGATCCTGGCTCGAACGTCCGCCCAGTCGGGGTGCTTGCGGAACTGCGCCTCGACGTAGGGGCATTGCGGAACGATGGTGAAATCCTTCTCGCGCGCGTCGGCCACCATGGCTTCCACCAGCTTGAGGGCAATGCCCTTGCCGCGCGCCGCGGGAGGAGTGAAGGTGTGATCCGCGATGCGCGCCTCGCCGCGGGCCTTCCAGGTCAGTTCGGCGGGGCTGTCGGCACCTTCCACTTCCATGCGATAGGCACCGTGGGTGGTTTCATCGGTCTTCACGATCTCGGACATCAATTTCTCCTTCTTGCGCTGAACGAGAGGCAGGGCCATGGCGTTCCGCGATGCAATTCCTCTCCGACAACGCAGCCCCCGTCCATCCCCATCTGTGGGACGCCATGCGCGCTGCCGACGCGCCCGACACGCCTTACGATACCGACGCGCTGAGCCGTGAGCTGGATGCGCGCTTCACCGCGATGTTCGGGCGCGAGTGCGCGGCGCTGTGGGTGGCGACGGGCACGGCGGCCAACTGCCTGGCCCTGGCCACCATGGTCGATCCCCACGGCGGCGTGGTCTGCCACGAGGAAGCGCATATCGAGATGGATGAATGCGGCGCGCCCGGTTTCTACCTGCACGGCGCGAAGCTGCTACTGGCCCCCGGCGCAGACGCGAAGCTGACGCCCGAGGCGATAGGCACAGTGCTCGCGGGCATCACCCGCGGCGTGCACCAAGTCCCGGCCCAGGCGATTTCCATCACGCAGGCCAGCGAATACGGACTGTGCTACCGACCCGGCGAGCTGGAGGCCATCGGCGCGCTGGCGAGCGAGCACGGCCTTGGCCTGCACATGGACGGCGCGCGCTTCGCCAATGCCTGTGCCTTTCTTGACGCCTCGCCTGCCGAGGTTGCCGGACCGGCGGACGCGCTCAGCTTCGGGTTCGTGAAGAACGGGGGGATGGGCGCCGAGGCCGTGATCCTGTTCGATACCGACATGGCGGAGACGATCCGTTTTCGCCGCAAGCGCGCCGGACACCTCCAGAGCAAGGGGCGCTTCCTCGCGGCGCAGATTCTCGCCATGCTGGAGGACGACCTGTGGCTGGACAACGCCCGTGCGGCCAACGCCGCGGCGGCAGAGATCGCCAGGGGCGCGGGCGAGCGCCTGCTCTACCCGGTGGAGGCCAACGAGCTGTTCGTGACCATGAACGCCGCCGAACGCGCCGCGCTGCGCGACGAGGGATTTGCCTTCTACGACTGGGACGAGCGCGCCGTGCGCTTCGTCACGAGCTGGGCGACCGATCCTGCCCACGCCGAGGCGCTGGGCAAGGCCCTCGCGGCGCTGTGAGCCCGGCATGAGCGCGGCGCAGGCCAACATCCTCAGCTGGCGGGTGATCGTGCCCTTCGTGCTGACGGGCACGATCTGGGGCTCGACCTGGTTCGTCATCACCGGCCAGATTAACGGCGTGCCGGCCGCGTGGTCGGTCTTCTACCGCTTCGCCCTCGCCACGCCCGCGCTGTTTCTGGTCGCGGCGCTGATGAAACGCCGTCTTCTTCTGACGCGGCCCGAACACGTGCTCGCCCTGGGCGTCGGGCTGGCGCAGTTCAGCGGCAATTTCCTGTTCGTCTACCACGCGGAACTCTACGTCACGTCGGGCATCGTGGCGATGATGTTCGCGCTGCTGATGGTGCCCAATGCCCTGTTCGCGCGGATCTTCCTGGGAGAGCGGGTGCAGGGCGGTTTCGTGCTCGGCAGCTTGGTGGCCATCGTCGGGGTGTCGTTTCTGCTGTGGCACGAATGGCAGGCCAATCCCGATGCCGGGGTCATCGGCGGTAACGTCGGACTGGGCATCGTGCTGGCAATCGTCGGCATCCTCGCGGCCTCCGTGGCCAACGTCATCCAGGCCAACCCCACCGGGCGCGCCGTGCCGATGGTCAGCCTGCTCGCCTGGGCAATGCTCTACGGCACGCTGTTCGATCTCGGCTTCGCATGCCTTACCGCCGGACCGCCGCCGCTGCCTACGGGCGCGGCCTACTGGGGCGGCATCGTCTACCTTGCGCTGATCGGATCGGTGGTGACCTTCCCGCTGCACTACAATCTGGTGCGCGAGATCGGCGCGGGCCGCGCGGCCTACAATTCGATCATCACCATTTCGGTGGCCATGCTGCTGTCGACGCTGTTCGAGGATTACCGCTGGACCTGGCTGACAGCCAGCGGGATGGTACTGGCCATCGTCGGCATGGTGCTCGCCCTCAAGGCCAGGCGGCAGAAGGGCGTGCAGGTACAGCAGTCCGCGCGCCTTCGGCACGGGGCCGACTAGGCGAGAACTCGCAACCCCTCGCGATAGGTGGGATAGGCCGGCGTCCAGCCCAGCACACGCTTCGCCTTGCCGTTCGCCACGCGGCGGTTCTCCGCGTAGAAGCCGCGCGCCATGGGCGACAGGCCCGCCTCGTCCATTGTCTGGAGCGGCGGCGGTTCCACGCCCCGCAGGCGGCATGCCTCCTCTATCACCGCGTTCTGACTGGTGGGCAGGTGGTCGGAGAGGTTGAAGGCCCCGGCGGGCGCATCGCCTGTGAGCGCTGCCATCACGCCGCTGGCAATATCGTCGACGTGCACCCGGCTGAACACCTGGTCCGGCAGGTCGATGCGATGGGCCTTGCCCTCCGCGATCCGGTCGAACGCGCTGCGCCCTGGCCCGTAGATACCAGGCAGGCGGAACACGCGCGCCCCGCGGCTCAGCCACTCCGCATCGCAATCCGCCCGCGCGGTGCGACGCCCCGTGCCGGTGCGCGCGGTCTCGTCCACCCATGCGCCGCCGGTATCGCCGTAGACACCCGTGGACGAGAGATAGCCCAGCCAGACCCCATCCAGCGCCTCGCCATAGCTGGTCAGAGCCGGGTCGGTGCCGGCCTCCCTGTCGGGCGGGACGGAAGAGAGCACGTGGGTGGCACGCGCGAGGGAATCGAGCACCGAATCGCGATTCGCGAAGTCGATGTCGCCGTCCGAACCGGTCGCGAAAACCTGCCATCCGGCGGATTTTGCCAGATCGGCGACACGTTTTGCCGTGTAACCGAGGCCAAAAATGAACAACTGCGCCATTTCGTGCGTTCTACCCACTCGACGCGCCAACGGAAGAATTTTAGGCCAGATGTATGGATATCGCCCGCACACCCTCCACCCCTGACGGCAATCCCGAACTTGCCGATGCCGCGCCGGAGCCGCACGACCCGCCGACGATCCGGCGTGAAGATTATCGCCCCTTCCCCTGGCTGGTCCCGGAAGTGGCGCTGGAGTTCGACCTCGGGCTTGATTCGACGCGGGTGGTTGCCACCCTCACCGTCGCCCGCAACAGCAGGGCGGACCACTCGCCCACCCTTCGCCTGAACGGCGACGGGCTCGAACCCGTTGCGGTGGAAGTCGACGGCGCGGCCACCAACAGCTGGACCATGGACAGCGGAGACCTGCTGCTGACCCTTCCGGGCGATGCGCACGAGATCCGCGTGGTCACGCAGATCGATCCATCGGCCAACACCCAGCTGATGGGCCTCTATGCCTCCGACGGGATGCTCTGCACGCAGTGCGAGGCAGAGGGTTTCCGGCGCATAACCTTCTTCCCCGACCGGCCCGACGTGCTGTCGGTCTACCGCGTGAAGATGCGCGGTGACCGGGAGACCTTCCCCGTGCTGCTGGCCAACGGCAACCTGGAAGCGAGCGGAGAGGACGAGGACGGCACGCACTGGGCGGAGTGGCACGATCCCTGGCCCAAGCCGAGCTACCTGTTCGCGCTGGTGGCGGGGCAACTGGTCGCCAACACCGACAGCTTCACCACCATGAACGGGCGCGAGGTCACGCTGAACATCTATGTCCGCGAAGGCGACCTCGACCGCACCGGCCATGCCATGGAATCGCTGAAGAAGAGCATGAAGTGGGACGAGGAGACGTTCGGGCGCGAATACGACCTCGACCTGTTCAACATCGTTGCCGTCAGCGATTTCAACATGGGGGCGATGGAGAACAAGGGCCTCAACGTCTTCAACACGAAATACGTGCTGGCGGACGAGGATACCGCCACCGACGGCGATTTCGACGGCGTGGAAGGCGTGATCGCGCACGAATACTTCCACAACTGGTCGGGCAACCGCATCACCTGCCGCGACTGGTTCCAGCTGTCACTTAAGGAAGGCTTCACCGTCCTGCGCGACCAGCTGTTCAGCCAGGACATGGGCAGCGCGCCGGTAAAGCGCATCGAGGACGTTCGCGTGCTGCGGGGCGCGCAATTCCCCGAGGATTCGGGGCCGCTGGCACACCCGATCCGCCCCGACAGCTACCGCGAGATCAGCAACTTCTACACTGCGACCGTCTACAACAAGGGCGCCGAAGTCATCCGCATGATGCGCACGATGAGCGGCGAAGAGGCGTTCCGCAAGGGCACCGATCTCTACTTCGATCGCCACGACGGCGAGGCCGCCACCTGCGAGGATTTCGTGAAGGCGATCGAGGATGGCGCCGGCCTGGACCTGAAACAGTTCCGGCTGTGGTACTCGCAGGCCGGCACGCCCAAGGTCTTCGTGCGGCTGGAACATTCCGGCGACACGGCCACCCTGCATCTCGCGCAGGAAGTGCCGCCCACGCCCGGTCAGCCCGAAAAACAACCCATGCCGATCCCGCTGAAGCTGGCGCTGTTCGACAAGGCGACGGGCCGGCATCGCGGCGAGGAGCTGGTCGTTTTCGACGCCGCTTCGACGACGGTCGAATTCAAGGGGTTCGACGAAAGACCCGTGCTTTCGATCAACCGCGGCTTTTCCGCGCCTGTCGTGATCGATCGCGATATTTCCACTGACGACCTGGTTTTCCTGGCCGCGCACGACGACGATCCCTTTGCCCGTTACGAGGCCCTGCAGGATCTCGTGGTCACGCACCTGAAACAGGCCGTGGCCGGCAACCTCTCCGACGCTGCGCGCGACGAGGCCCGTGCCGCTATCGCGAAGGCGATCAAGGCTGTGCTGGCGGACGACAAGCTGGACGACCTGATGCGCGGCGAACTGCTGGTCCTGCCGAGCGAGACCTACCTCGCGGAGACCATGCTGATCGCCGATCCGGGCCGCATTCACGAAGAACGCCAAGCCCTGCGCGCCGCCATCGGGTCCGCGCTGGAGGTCGATTTCGCGGCCACGCACGCCCGCGCCGCAGCCGTGCCCTACAGCCTCTCGGCCGAGGCGCGCGGTGCTCGCAAGGTGAAGACGCAGGCGCTGCTCTACCTTGCCGCGGGCAATGCCGATCGAGGACGCGAACTGGCGTGGACGCAGTACCAGGGTGCCGACAACATGACCGACCGGCAGGGTGCCCTGATGGTGCTCGCCGGCATGTCCGGCATCGAGCGCACCAATGCCTTGCTGGATTTCTACAACCGCTATCGCGGCAACGCCCTGGTGGTGGACAAGTGGTTCGCTATCCAGGCCGGGTCCCTGCATCCCAAGGTGCTGGAGCACGTGAAGGCGCTGGCCGATCATGCCGACTTCACCCTGAAGAACCCCAACCGCGTGCGCTCGCTCTACATGGCATTCGCCTACAACCCCCACGCCTTCCACGCCGAGAGCGGCGAAGGATATCGGATGATCGCGGACCTGATTCTCGCGCTCGACCCGATCAATCCGCAGACGGCCGCGCGCTTCGTGCCGCAGCTCGGACGATGGCGGCGAATCGAACCGCGGCGCTCGGCGATGATGAAGGAGCAGCTGGAGCGAATCGCCGCTGCGCCCAAGTTGTCCCGCGACACCTATGAACAGGTCAGCCGCAGCCTTGGGTAGTTCGGTCAAGGTGATCCGCGCGGAGAATATTTCCGTCCCGCACGGCTTCCTCGATGCCGTGCAGAGCGATGCAGGCGCGCATGACCTTGCCGTGGGTCCAGCGAAGACGGTGTTCCTCGAACAAGTGCATTCCGCCGAGGCCATCACCGTTACCGCCCCGTTCGCCCCGGGTCAGCGCCCCCAGGTCGATGCCATGGCCTGCGCCGAACCCGGCCTGGCACTGGCCATCGTGACCGCCGACTGCGCCCCGATCCTGCTGGCCGACGAGGATGCCGGCGTCATCGGCGCAGCCCATGCCGGATGGCGCGGCGCGCTGGACGGTGTGGCCGAGGCGGTGATCGGTCGCATGGAAGAACTGGGCGCCCGGCGCAGCCGCATCGATGCCGCCATCGGCCCGTGCATCGCGCAGGAAAGCTACGAGGTCGGCGCCGACATGCGGGCCCGATTCGCATCCGCCGATCATCACTTCTTCGAGGCGACCGGCCCCGGCAAATGGCATTTCGACCTCGAAGGATTCGTCGCCAGCCGCCTTGCCGCGGCGGGAATAGGTTCGGTCGTGGCGCTGGAGACCGACACCTACGCGAACAGCCGCCGCTTCCATTCCTTCCGCCGCTCGACCCACCGCGGCGAAAGCGGCACGGGCCGCCAGATATCCCTTATCGCCCTTCCCGGATGACCCGCCCCCAGTAGTCCGACAAGGCCCGCCACGGGCGTTCGGCGCGCATGCAGGTCGATTCACGGCCAAAAGGCGGGTTGGCAGGGCGACTTTGCTCGTCTATCAGCCGCGCCAAGCCGCCGCCCGGCAACGGCTCGTCGTGCGGCTTTTAGGACGTTTCTTATCGTCGCTCGTGGTTCAACGCAGCATCCGGCGACGACAGGCAAGGCAAGGGTATGGCATCCACCACGGGTACTGCTGACGCGACACCGGTAACGACCGGCGAAGTCGAAGGCGAAGACGGCGTTCGGCGCCGCGATTTCATCAATATTGCCGCCGTTTCCGCGGCCGGCGTGGGCGGCCTCGTCACCCTGCTGCCGCTGGTCAGCCAGATGGCGCCGTCGGCGGACGTGCTGGCAGAAAGCACGACCGAGCTGGATATTTCCACGCTGGAAGTCGGCCAGTCGATCAAGGCCGTGTTCCGCAAGCAGCCGGTGTTCGTGCGCCGCCTGACGCCTGCGGAGATCGAGGCTGCGCAAGCGGTGGACGTATCCACCCTGCGCGATCCGGCCACGCTGGATGAAATCACCAAGGAAGGGCACATGGACGTGCTCGTGGTGATGGGCGTGTGTACTCACCTGGGCTGCGTGCCGCTGGGCGCGCAGGAAGGCGAGAACAAGGGCGAGTTCGGCGGCTATTTCTGCCCCTGCCACGGCTCGCACTACGACACCGCGGCGCGTATCCGCAAAGGCCCGGCACCCACCAACCTGGCGGTGCCCGACTATGAATTTACGTCCGACACGACGATCGTGATCGGCTGAGGCTAGAGAGAACAGACCATGAGCTTTCCCTGGGCCAAGGAATACCAGCCACAGAACGGACTGACGAAGTTCCTCGACGAGAAACTGCCGTTGCCGCGCCTCGTCTACAATGCCGTCGGTGCAGGCTATCCCGTTCCTCGCAACCTTTCGTATTTCTGGAATTTCGGCGTGCTCGCCGGGTTCTTCCTGGTGCTGCAGATCGTTACCGGCGTGGTGCTGGCGATGCACTATGCCGCGAATACGCAGGTCGCCTTCGCCTCGGTCGAGCACATCATGCGCGACGTGAACTGGGGCTGGCTGATGCGCTACACGCACGCCAACGGCGCCAGCTTCTTCTTCGTGGTGATCTACATCCACATCTTCCGTGGCTTGTTCTACGCCAGCTACAAGCCGCCTCGCGAGATGATCTGGCTGATCGGCGTCGTCATCTTCCTGCTGATGATGGCCACCGCCTTCATGGGCTACGTGCTGCCGTGGGGCCAGATGAGCTTCTGGGGCGCACAGGTCATCACCGGCCTGTTCGAGGCGATCCCGCTGGTCGGCCCGCCGCTCAAGACCTGGCTGCTCGGTGGCTTCGCGCCGGACAACGCCGCGCTCAACCGCTTCTTCAGCCTGCATTTCCTGCTGCCCTTCGTGATCGCCGGTGCCGTGATCCTGCACATCTGGGCGCTGCACATCCCGGGCTCCAGCAACCCGACCGGCGTGGAAGTGAAGGACAAGAGCGACACGCTGCCGTTCCACCCGTACTACACGGCGAAGGACGGCTTCGGGCTGGGCGTCGCCCTGATCGTGTTCATGACCTTCGTGTTCTTCCTGCCCAACGTGCTGGGCCATCCCGACAACTACATCGAGGCGAACCCGCTCTCCACGCCCGCGCACATCGTGCCCGAATGGTATTTCTACCCGTTCTACGCCATCCTGCGCGCGTTCACCTTCGACTTCATCCTGCCCGCCAAGCTGTGGGGCGTGCTGGCCATGTTCAGCGCCATCCTGGTGTGGTTCTTCCTGCCCTGGCTGGACAAGGGTCCGGTGCGCAGCGGCCACTATCGCCCGCTGTTCCGCAAGTTCTTCTGGTTCGGCCTGATCCCCTGCATGGCGGTGCTGTTCGTCTGCGGCGGCGCGCCTGCCGAAGAGCCCTACGTGATGATCAGCCAGATCGCGACCGCGTACTACTTCCTGCACTTCCTGGTGATCCTGCCGATCATCTCCTCGGTCGAGCGGCCCGACCCGCTGCCGTTCTCGATTACCGAGGCCGTGCTGGGATCCGACAAGAAGGCCGTGCTTGGCGAAAACGCCGAGCCCGCGGTCTGACAAGACGAGATTAAGGGAAAGACGACAAAAATGATCCGCCTTGTTGGTATCCTCATCGGCCTTGGCTTCACCTTCGTGGTGCTGCTCGCCTTCGTCACCGGCGCCTATACCGCCGCGACCGAGGAAGTGACCGAAACCGCCGAATACGTCTTCCACGAAGATGCCGTCGAGCCCGAAGGCGGCTTCGCCTTCGAGGGCGCCTTCGGCACCTGGAACTATGCCCAGCTTCAGCGCGGCTACCAGGTCTACAAGGAAGTCTGCGCCGCGTGCCACAGCCTGAACTTCGTCGCGTTCCGCGACCTGGAGCAGCTGGGCTATTCCGAAGCGCAGGTGAAGGCCGAAGCCGCAACCTGGCAGGTGCCAGGCGTGAACCCGGATACCGGCGAGGAAACCATGCGCGAGGCGCTGCCGACGGATTACTTCCCCTCGCCCTTCGCGAACGACGTTGCCGCCGCAGCGGCCAACGGTGGCAAGATTCCGCCCGATCTCTCGCTGATGACGAAGGCGCGTCCCAACGGCAGCAACTACGTCTACTCGCTGCTGGCGGGCTACCAGCCGATGCCGGAAGCGCTGAACCAGCAATTCCCCGAGTTCGAGGTTCCGGTGGGCGGCTACTACAACCCCTACTTCGAATCGCTGGTTATCGGCATGGCCCCGCCGCTGTCCGTGGACGGGCAGGTGACCTACGCCGACGGCACCGAGGCGACCATTCCGCAGATGTCGGCCGACGTCGCGGCCTTCCTCACCTGGACTGCCGAACCCACGCTGATCAAGCGCAAGCAGACCGGCTGGCCGGTGCTCGGCTTCCTGCTGTTCGCCACCATCCTCGCATGGCTGGCCAAGAAGCAGATCTGGGCCGACGCCAAGCCCAAGCGCCGCAAGGACTGAGCAGGATTTCCCGGGACCTCGATCGAGACGAGCTGAAACGGCTCATCCGCACGGTCCCGGACTTCCCCTCAAAGGGAATCCAGTTTCGCGACATCACCACGCTGCTCGCCCATGGCGAGGGGCTTGCGAAGTGCGTGGACATGCTCGCCGAAATGGCATCCGAATTCGAGGCGGACGCCGTTGCGGGAATAGAAGCGCGGGGTTTCATCTTCGGCACCGCGCTGGCGCTTCGCCTGGAGGCGGGCTTCGTACCCATACGCAAGGCCGGCAAGCTGCCGGTCGACTGCATCTTCGAGGACTATGCTCTCGAATACGCCGAGGCGAGGGTCGAACTGGACCCTACCATCATCACTCCCGGCGAACGCGTCCTGATCGTCGACGACCTGCTGGCAACCGGCGGGACGGCACTGGCCGCCACCCGGCTGCTGCGACGCGCCGGGGCCACGGTGACCCATGCCCTGTTCGTGATAGACCTGCCCGAACTCGGCGGCGGCGACGCGCTGGGGGCAGAACAGGTCGAGGCCCGCGCACTGGTCGATTTCGCCGGCCACTAGGCACCCCGGGAGGGCCGACGATGGTCCGGGTGGGAAAGTTATCCTATCTCGGGCATTGTCTGACCAACAGACGGGAATAATCGAAAGCAGGAGATCGATGGAAGAACAGGCGCTCGTAATCGCGCTCGTCGGTGTGCTCGGCATCGGCGCGCAATGGGTTGCGTGGCGCACCGGCTGGCCGGCCATCGTGCTGATGCTGGCCGCGGGCTTCCTCGCCGGGCCGGTGCTCGGCATCATGAACCCAGAGGAGGCCTTCGGCGAACTGCTCGAACCGATGATCTCGATCGGCGTCGCGCTGATCCTGTTCGAAGGCGGCCTCAGCCTCGATTTCCGGGAATTCCGAAAATACGGCGGCGGCGTGTGGCGTCTGGTCATCTTCGGCGTACCGCTGGGATGGCTCTTCGGTTCGCTGGCAGGCTATTACGTGGCCGGGCTGGTCTGGCCGGTCGCCATCCTCTTCGCCGGCATCCTGGTGGTGACAGGCCCCACGGTCGTCATTCCACTGCTGCGCCAGAGCGCGGTCCAGCAGCGGCCCGCCGCGCTGCTCAAGTGGGAAGCCATCGTCAACGATCCATTCGGTGCCCTGTGCGCCGTGATCGCCTACGAGTATTTCCGCAGCACCGCCGCCACCGGTGGCACGGCCTACGATGTCGTCCCTGAAATCGCCATCGCCGCCGGTATCTCTGGCCTGATCGGCTTCGCCGCAGCCTGGGTCATCGCGTGGAGCTTCCCGCGCGGGTTCGTGCCGGAGTACCTCAAGGTGCCCGTCCTGCTGGTTGCGGTGGTCGGCACGTTCGTGTTGTGCAACAAGATCGAACACGAGGCCGGCCTGCTGGCTGTGACGGTGATGGGCATCGCGCTCGCCAACATGCACGTGTCCAGCCTGCGCAGCATCCATCCCTTCAAGCAGAACATCGCCGTGCTGCTGGTGTCGGGCATCTTCATCCTGCTGTCGGCCAGCCTCAATCTCGACGAGCTGCGACAGTTCGAGTGGCAATTCGGCCTGTTCCTGCTGGCCCTGCTGTTCGTCGTCCGGCCGGCCACAGTGCTGCTCAGCCTGCTGTTTTCCAGCGTTCCCTGGAACGAGCGGCTGTTCCTCGCCTGGATCGCTCCGCGCGGTATCGTGCTGGTGGCCATCTGCGGCCTGTTCGCCCTGCGGCTGGAGGACCTGGGCTACGCCGACGGTTCCATCCTGGTTGGCCTGAGTTTCGCCGTGGTGGTGACCACCATCGTGGCGCACGGGTTCACCATCGACCTCGTCGCCCGCCTGCTGAAGGTGAAGGGCTTCTCGCGGCCGGGCATGATCATCGTCGGCGCCACGCCGTGGACCGTCGCGCTGGCCAAGCAACTGCACGACATGGAAACGCCGGTGATGCTGGTCGATTCCAGCTGGCAGCGACTCAAGCCCGCGCGGGCCGCCGGCCTGCCGACCTATCACGGCGAGATCCTGAACGAGGCGACCGAGCACAATCTCGACCTCACGCCCTACCAGGTGCTGGTCGCCGCGACCGAGAACGAGGCCTACAACACCCTTGTATGTTCGGAATTCGCGCCTGAAATCGGAACCGACCGGGTCTACCAGCTGGGCGAGAGCGAATCCGACGACGATCACCGCGCCATTCCCGCCAGCCTGCGCGGCCGCTCGCTGTTCAGCTCCGGGTTCGGCGTCGACGACGTGCAGCAGCGCGAGATGGAAGGCTGGGAATTCCGTCGCACCAAGCTGTCGGAGAAGTTCTCTCTGGACGATGCGCGCAGCAACCTTCCCGAGGCAGCCAGCATGCTGCTGGTGGTTGACCCGGATGGCGACTTGCACTTCTTTACCCATGCCGCAGCGCCCGACCCGCAGCCGGGCGACACCATCATTTCCTATTCGCCGCCGCGTCCCGCGTCGGAGGACAAGGCAGCCAAACGCAGTGGAAAGGGCGGGCGCAAGCCGCAACCCGCTTGAGGATGCAGGACATGAAAACGTTTTTCACTATCGCCGCGACAGCCACGCTCGCCATGGCCCTTTCGGCCTGCGAACTGCGCCAGGACGGCGCCGACGAAGAGCCCGCGCCGGACTCGGCGCCAGGTGCGACGACGCCATCACCCTCGGTGTCGCCCACGCCCTCGCAGTCGGCTTCGCCCGTCGCCTCGATCATCCGCGATGCCGCGGCGCCCGAGATCGAAAGCGTCGAGCTGCCGGTCCAGCCGGTCGAACTCACCGTGCCGTTTCCCGATGGCACCAATATCAGCGCCGCTGCCGAGCGCCGTCTCGCCGGTCTGATGAACCGCGGCGCTATCGAGGAGGAGGACTGGCCCGTGATCCTCGCCGGCCACACCGATTCGGGCGGAAACGACCAGGCCAACCTGCGCGCCTCGCGCGCGCGGGCGGAAGCCGTCGCCGCCTGGCTGGTGGAGCGCGGCGTGGACGACGACCGGATCGAGGTGATCGCCTTCGGCGAGCAGAACCCCATCGCCCCCAACGCCCTGCCCGACGGCACGCCCAACGAAGCGGGTCGCCGCAGCAACCGCCGCGTGGAAATCCGCATTGCTCCCCCGGAAGGGAATGACGACGCCGATGAAGAAGAGGGTGAAAACACCGCAAGCGATCAGGACGCTTGACGAGCGGCCCATGCCGGTGGCAATCGCCACCTGCGAGCGGGCGGGTATAGCTTAGTGGTAAAGCCCCAGCCTTCCAAGCTGGTTATGCGGGTTCGATTCCCGCTACCCGCTCCAACTTCCCGTTCAGTCACGTTCATTCTGGACTAGACACTCCCTGTAAAACCGCGATATTCTCACGCTACCGGGCCAGATGCGTTCATCCTCGGTCAGATACGACCACCCGTTATGTGGGGGTATATTTGGGGGGTATGGCCATGCGGTCTATTCGATACCCCCATCCGCGGGGGTATCTGCCCGTTCTAACCGGGGAAGGATTCGCGAATAATGGCGCTCACAGACATCACGGTTCGCAATGCGAATTCCGGCAAGAAGCCGGTTAAGCTGTCAGACGGTGAAGGAATGTTTCTGCTTGTCACGCCCGCCGGGGGGAAACTCTGGCGGTTGAAATACCGTGTGGATGGCCGGGAGAAGCTACTGGCTATGGGTGCCTACCCGGACGTCAGCCTGGCCGAAGCGCGCAACCGGCGGCGCGATGCGAGAGAGTTGATTGCCTTAGGGAAAGACCCGTCCCGCGAAAAACAACGGGCCAAGCGCAGGGCGCATATTGACGCCGGCAACACCTTTGCGGCGATCACCGCTGAATACTGCGCAAAGCGCAAACGCGATGGCGTTGGCGGCTGGTCCCCCGCTACGGCTAAGCGGAGCGAATACCTGCTATCGTTGCTTGATCCGGCGATTGGCAAACTGCCGATTGCCGAAATCGAGCCAGCCGACATTTTGGCCGCGATCCGGCGCATCGAGGCCAAGGGCAATCTGGAAAGCGCCCGGCGCACCCTGCAACTGGCCAGCATGGTCTTTCGCTATGCAGTAGCGACCGCTCGCCTGCGTTCGGACCCTACCCGCGATCTGCGCGGCGCACTTACGGCTCCCAAGGTCACTCACTACGGGGCCGTCACAGATACCAAGGGTGCTGGCGAACTGTTGCGTGCCATTGATGGATATGAGGGGCAGGGACTAGTGAAGCTGGCGCTGCAATTCGCGCCGCACGTATTCGTGCGACCTGGCGAACTGCGCCATGCCGAATGGTGCGAGATAGATTTCGATGCCGCACTGTGGATCATTCCTGAGGGCAAGACCAAGATGCGCAAGGCCCACCACGTCCCCCTTTCCAGTCAGTCGATAGCGATCTTGCGCGAGGTTCACTCTGCGACTGGGCCGAGCGGATATGTATTTCCTTCGATCCGATCCCGCGCCCGCCCCATGAGTGACAATACCCTCAACGCCGCGCTAAAACGGCTGGGTTACTCCAGCGAGGAAATGACTGCACATGGCTTCCGCGCCATGGCTTCAACATTACTCAACGAAAGCGGCAAGTGGCATCCGGACGCGATTGAGCGTGCCTTAGCCCATGGCGATAGCGACAAAGTGCGCGCAGCATATCATCGCGGGGCGCATTGGAACGAACGCGTGGAAATGGCGCAGTGGTGGAGCGACTATCTAGACCAGCTGCGCAAGGGTGCTGATATTATCGCTATCCCCAGCCGGGAAGCTAGCTAGCACCCAAGACTTGCCCGACGCCCGCGAACGTGCCTAAACCCTTGCGAACGCTAGAGGGGTATCATGCGGCTAGGCTGGGACGAAATAAAGCGGCGCGCTAAGGCCTTCAGCGAGGAATGGAAGGACGCCCACTACGAGAAGGGCGAAACGCAAACCTTCTACAACGAGTTTTTCGAGCTGTTCGGCATCCGGCGCAAGGACCATGCCGCGCTCGATACTGCGGTAGACCGGCTCTACCGCCCCGCGCCCTTCGCCAGTGACCGCAGCCGAGTGGAGCACCTTTTCGGGCGCTACGAGGCGCTTGTGAATCCGCTGGAGCGCGTAGGCGCTGTAAAGAATAAGGCGCGTGGCAAAGAAAGCAGAAGCAAGCGCGACAGAAAGAGAATAGGTTGAATGACCTCCGCTAACGATACTGCCGCTGCTGCGCTCAAGATCATGCGTCAGTGGGATTGGAGAAATTACGATCCTGACGGCAATGAACACGCGCCGAGCCTAGATCTGCACTCGGTCGTAAGCCGCCTGGCGATTGAAGGCGTGAGGCGACCGCAGGCAGTTATCCTTCAGTTGCTTTGCCAAGGCGATCTGCTCTCGCGCGGGGGCTATCGCTGGCGGAAGTATCAGGATTTCTCCCATTATGAGCACGAGGAATGGAATGACCAGATCAAGGCGAGGCACTGGCAGCATTTGGCCGAGGCCATAAAGAGCTCCAGCCCTGGCGGCGTGGGTAGCTTTATGGAGACGACCCTTCAGCTTCACGAACTGGATTTGAAGGATTGTCCGGCACACGAGTGGGATACCGCTAATAATAGCTGCGGCTACGCACGAGTGACAGATAAGCTTGACCCTTGGGACGATGACTACATGGAAGAATGGTTCTCCGCCTCGAGCATCGAGGTGTGGCCGCAGTTCCTTCATGAACCTAGCGCTGAAGAGGTCGCGCAATACGAAATGGAATGCGATACCAATGGGGCGACGCAAGGGCGAGGGCGATCAGCCGCAAAGTGGTGGCCCGATTTCGCTGAAGAGCTGTCAGTGTATATCCATGAGGAAGGCATTCCAGAAGGCTCCGGCCACGAAGGGCAGTCTGCATTAATCGATGCCGTTTTCGAACGGCTGGTTGCTGCCGGGAAGACCGAACCGGGGCGGGCGACTGTGCAGCCGGTTATCAATGCAGTGCTCCAGAGAATTCGCTCAGCCGGAAAATAGCGCGAGTGGATTTCCGGCCAATTCCGGCCAGTCCGGCTGACTGCACAAGGCCGGTCAGGGCAAAACGTCTCCAGTCGCAAACGAACGGAGATGCACATGGACACTACTGCTCGACTTGAACCGCTGGCCTATTCGATCAAGGAAGCCTGCCGGGTTTCATCGCTTGGCCGCACCCGAATTTATCAGCTGATTGGCGAAGGAAGACTAGAGGCTCGACGCATCGGCAAGCGCACTCTCATTCCAGCCGCCTCCCTTCGCGCGCTGGTTGTCGGGGAAGGCTGAAACCATGGGCAGGCGTCGAAACCGAAACAGGATCAACGCAAAGGGGCGGAACGTGACTAGCCGTTTTGTCCGGCTGGATTATCGCATCCTCACCAGCAACGCCTATCGGGCGCTTTCGCCAAATGCCCGCTCGCTGCTTGTGGAAGTGGCAATGCTCTACAATGGCGACAACAACGGGAGCCTTTATCTCGGCGTGCGAGATGCCGCACACCGGCTAGGCTTGGCAGACCTGACAGCTGCCAGCCGTGCCTTCGATGACCTCATGGCGCTAGGCTTCCTGCAAATGACTCAGGACGCGCATTTCGCGATCAAGGCAGGGGAGGCCTCCCGCGCGCGGTGCTGGCGGCTTACGTGGCTTCCAGGACCGGGCAGGAAGCTTGCAAGCTGGGATTTCCTAGAGCGGGAGCCAGCACCCAAGACGCCCTCGCGCAAACGGATGGAACGCGGACTGAGGGCGCTGAAGGCTTATCGGAAGGCCCGCGCTGCCAATCAATTCCCGGTATTGGATAGCGATACGATCCCGGCGGATAACGCCATTCCAACGGCCAGTGCCGTGGCGGAATCCGATACGACAAATGCCGAGATTGGCGGAAATCTGCCGATCCACCGAATTCCGAAATCCAATACACATTTAGCTACACCATGGGTGAGTGGACGCAGCGGCCGACCGTTTGGCTGGTGGCAGCCTGATTGGTCAGCTCAGTTTGCGCGGCTGGCCTACGCCCATTCGCTGGCCAGGCCGCTCAACGTGCAATCGGACACCTGCCGGGAGGTCGCAGCATGACGAAACCACGAAAGAACAAACAAGCCGCAAAGAGAGTTACGACCGTGACGGCGGAAAAAGGTGAGACGGAACCCGAAACCATGGCCCGCGTGCTCGTAGGCCCATACTTGCGCCATGGCGTCCTCAGTCATGCCGTAGCAGAAAAGGGTTTCGGCAAACTGCCCGGCGAACCGAACTTCGATGATTTCGGCAAAGCGATGAAGGCCAAGGCCAAGGCCGCCATGGATGGCAACTTGACGCTGGCGACCGAGCTATTGACCGCTCAGGCGCTTTCGCTCGATGCGCTTTTCGGAGAGCTCGCACGGCGCGCCACCATGAACATGGGCGATTATCCCTTGGCAGCCGAACGCTACGCCCGATTGGCCTTCAAGGCGCAATCCAATTCGCGGGCGGCAATAGAGGCCTTGGCAAAGCTGCACCAGCCGCGCGAACAGGTGGTGCGCCATGTGCATGTCAACGAGGGCGGCCAAGCGGTTATCGCGAACAACATCAACCAGCACGGCGGGGGGATGGAAAATGGAAAATCAAACGAACAACCCCATGCAACCAGTTCAGCTGGCGAAGGCCCGCCGATGCTTGGCCAAGACGCGGCTGGGAACGGCGTGCCAATCCCCGGCGGTGAAGGGCAGCCCGCGATGCAGGATGCACGGCGGCAAGGGAAGCGGCGCACCTAGCGGCAACCGCAACGCCTGGAAACATGGCGGGCGATCCGCTGAAGCTGAAGGCGCAGCGCGATACCTGAAGGCGATGGCACGCCTGATAAGTGAAGCCGAGTAATTTTCTGAAGCCGAGTAATTTTCGGAGCATTACGCGCGTGTGCGAGCGGGGGGGTAGGACAGTTTTCAGCCGCTCTGCTGCTAGGACCGGCCCACAAGCGTACGCAATCGCTAATACAGTTTTTAGGCTTGGGTGGGACAAGTGGCATCGTGTCTGCAACCGCAGGAGCGATGCTCAAAGCGGACATTCTGCTTACGACCCGATAGAGGACATCGCAACAAATCGTCCACCCAACTTCTTTCAATCACTGCATTCTTCGAAACGTTGATGAAGAATGCGACGCTTTCGGAGAGGTCGTTGATTTACGAATCGATGCCAATACCGGCCTAGGCGTAAAGCATTTCGATTTTGCTTTTTTACCTGTCCCAAATCGGGAATTGAGGATTCTCAACGTTCTGAAAAAAGCAAAATCGCATACTCACAACACTTTACCGCAATTTTCCTCAGAAAAACTCTTCAAAAGAATATCTATGTTTTCCTCAATGCTCGCCATAACAAATGCGTTAGAAGGCGCAAATCGATCGGGGCGGGGTTGATCATCGCTTATCGTGGTCTTAATCAGTAAGAGATTCTCTTGGGGGGAATCCAAAACAATACAGCGGGTCAAAGTCACTCATAAGGATCGCTTGCGATCATTTTGTGTGAGTTTTGTTCAGTGTGGCTCGTACTGAGTCATTGGCGGGAGGCAGTGCTTTTCGCGAAGGAGAGGTATTGCTATGACTCGTTCAATTACCTTCACCATTGAAGACCAGAGCGAAACCCGTCTCACCATAACCGAAATGGAAGATGGCAGTCTGCTGTTCGAGATTGAAAGTCTCGGAATTCATTCCGATGACCTTCGAGCTCTATTCTTTGATATCGGTGATAGTTTTGAAGGTCTGCTGGATGGCCTTAGCGTTACCGGCGGAGACGTTAACGGCACTCAGTTTGAGGCAAATGACGTTTCAGATCTGGGTCAGGGTGCAAACGTAAACGGCTGGATCGTCAATCGCTATGGCGAATTCGACGCTGGTATCGAATTCGGCACTCCCGGCGGCGAAGGCGATGTCATTACGTCGACAAGCTTTATCCTGTCCCACGACACCGAAGCACTCGACTTGGACATGATCGACGAGCAGGATTTTGCCGTCCGCACCACGGCTGCCGGTGATAAGGCGGTTGGCAGGAGTTCGGCGGCAATTCTAGCAGTGGACGACACCGTCAGGATTGATGAAAATTCTGTTTCCCTCTTATCAAACCTGCTCACCAACGATCGCTATTCCGATGGCCTTTTGATTACTAGTGCAGGACATGAGGGTAATCCGCTTGCGCTGGGCGGATGGAACACCTTGACCACCGCAAGCGGGCGATCGATTGATATTTTCCTGGCCGTTGATGGATCGTTTCAGGTCGATGCCACGAATTCGGAGTTTGACACTCTGGCGTTAGGCGAGACCGACACGATTACTATTAGTTACGCTTCAGAGGACGCTGCCAGTTCTACCGACACCGCGACCGTCACTATCACCATCACCGGCCAGAACGATGCACCGGTTGCGCTTGGCGTGACCGGCGATGC